>CAZYLM010000051.1:0-15772 GCA_964648645.1 uncultured Anaerolinea sp. | reverse complement strand
TAAGGTTAACAACTGCCAACGAAAAGAAAAGATTCTGGAATGTTTGAAGCCAAATATAGATGGCGGGGTTATCCGAATATGGAAGGAACAACATCACGGTCACAACATACAAGACCACGCACAAAAACGCCAGCAGCATATTCATCAATGGACCTGCGGCATAGATGAAAAAATTGTAAGCGGGTCTTTCCGGTTTATATGCCATGTTCGTCAGCCCGCCCAACAACCAGATGACCACACTCTTTACTTCCACTCCCACAGTCTGCGCTGCAAAGGAATGCCCGATCTCGTGTAAAAGGATGAACAAAGTAAAGCCACTCACCCATAACAATGCTTCAACTGCACCGCGTAAATCGACAGGTTTAAATAACCAATAGGCAATTGGAATGCTCAACAACATCGAAAAATGGAAACGAATATCAACATTCCGCCAGCGCCCAACCGACCATGACCAGCCTAAAAACTTCATGTATTAAACTCCCGCTTCGAACGGGACCTGAAATTGACTCTCACCATTGAATGATTTCTCGCCTTTTACTTTCTTCCGAAATCTGCCGGGTTTTCGCCCCACTCGGCTGTATCCCATTTCAACACTTTGCCTTCGGGTAGTTCATTTTCCGCCAGCCAATTCTCTGCGCTCTTTATCAACGCAAAGAGAATGGCGTTCTTGGGTGTATGCGCCAGCTTGGTGCGGCATTGACCCGTATGGACCCATGAGATGGCATTTTCCGAATCTGAATAAATGGGAATATGCAGGTTATGTTTTTCCTGCCACGTCAATCCATGGACGATGGCAAGGAACTCGCCCACATTATTCGTCCCGTCGGCATATGGACCGGCGCGGAAGATCTCCTCACCCGTCTCTGTATTGACTCCGCGATATTCCAATTTACCCGGCGAGCCGCTACACGCCGCATCCACACAGACGGAAGGTAACAACGGTTTTTCACTTGCTTCTTTCCACTTACCGCTAGTCGAAGCTTTGCCGATATAGTCTTCGTACTTTGCGAGATAAGCGGCATCCGCTTCGGCTTCACTTTCAAAGGCTTTAAATTGAGCGCCAACAAAGCCCTTCACCTGTTTCTCACATTCCGCCCAAGTGGTGAAAATGCCAGTCTTTCTTCCCGTCCATACAACGTAATATTTTTGCCGCGCCATGCGTCAATTTTACATCAAATCAAGTTTCGAATATTTGGCTTGACAAACTACATCAATCCCGTAAAATACGCGCTCAATGAAAATCTTTTTGCGTTTTTGCTCCTGTCTTTGGCGGGGTTCGTGACCACCGCCTGAGATATATCCGCCCAAGCAAGCAGTCAACCCTCAAGGCAGTGGAACGGCTCCCGCGTGAATATATTGTCCGCGCAGGATGGTTCGCTGTCCTTTTTGTTCGGTTGGCTGCTTTTTATTTTGCATATAACTTTAATAAGAAAAGGAAACTTATATCATGCCGTACACACACCCCGAATACCTTGTAGAAACTTCCTGGGTCGCCGAGCACCAGAACGATCCGAACGTCCGCATCATCGAATCAGATGAAGACCCCTTGCTTTACGCAATCGGGCACATCCCCGGCGCCGCCCAGGTGGATTGGTTCAGCACACTCCAACATCCACTGCGCCGCGATTTTCTCACCAAGGATCAGTTTGAGCAGGTCGCTTCCAAACTGGGAATCTCCAATGACACCACAGTTGTCTTTTACGGGGATAAATCCAATTGGTTTGCCTGCTATGCGCTCTGGCTCTTCCAGTATTATGGTCACAAGAACGTAAAGATCATGAACGGCGGACGCACCAAATGGGAACAGGAAAAGCGTCCGCTTGTGAAGGATGTTCCTTCGTTCACAGCAACAACCTATAAGGCAAAAGAAGCGGATAAGTCTATTCGTGCATTCCGCGATGACGTCTTCAAGCAAATTGAATCAAAGAAGCCGATGGTGGACGTCCGCTCGCCTAAGGAATACACAGGCGAACTCCTGCACATGCCCAACTACCCGCAAGAAGGCGCCACCCGCGGCGGACACATCCCCGGCGCAGTCAGTATTCCGTGGGCGCAGGCTGTCAACGAAGCGGATTCCACTTTCAAGACCGCCGAAGAACTCAAGTCGCTCTACGAGGGCAAGAACATCAAATCTGATGGCGAGATTATCGCTTATTGCCGCATTGGCGAACGATCTTCGCTGACCTGGTTCGTGTTGAAGTATCTGCTGGGCTATCCCACGGTCAAAAACTACGATGGTTCCTGGACCGAATGGGGTAACCTCGTAGATGCGCCAATTGAAAAATAATATTACTATAGGGGCGCAACAATGTTGCGCCTTTACTACCCGGAATAATAATGACCCTACCGAAAAAACTGCAGAAGATCGTGGACGACTTCGTCAGCATGAGTCGCGAAGAAAAGCTCGAAACTCTGATCGCTTACGCAGAGTCCTTCCCAGACCTCCCGGAACGTTTTCAAGAGGAACGTTCCAAAATGGAAGCCGTCCCGGAGTGCATGACGCCTGTCTATATTGCGGCAGAAAAAGAGCCGAACGGCGGAATTGTCTTCCATTTGGATATTCCAAAACAATCCCCTACTGTTCGTGGGCTTGCATCGATCCTCACAAACGGCTTGAACGGCTCTTCGCTGGCTGAGATCATTTCCGTACCCGGTGATTTTTATCTACCCATGAATTTACAGGAAGCGGTTTCCCAACAACGCATTAATGGATTCGTGGGCGTGCTGTCGCACATGAAACAGGTGGCTGTAAGAGTCGGATCCGGATAACATACCCTGCAATAAAAACAGTCCCTTTGTGGGACTGTTTTTATTTTTCATTATTCGCCTTCGATCCAGCCTTGTTCCTCCACCGCCATAAATATATCGGTGGCGGAGATCAAGCCGATCAATGTACCGTGCTCGTCCGCGACCGGCAGGTGATGTATCTTCTTTTCCTGCATCAAGCGCGAACATTCTGCCAATGTCCATTCGGCGCGGCCGGTGATAATGGGTCCAGACATGATTTCACGCACGGTCGTCTCGGCAGGGTTGCGACTTGCTGCTACGATCTTGTCGCGAACATCAGTGGTGGTCACGATCCCATACGATGGGTTCTTCTGACTGATGTCCACGACCACACTATGAATGTTACGCCGGCGCATCAAGGTCATGGCATATGAAACACTTGAGTCAGGATCAACAACGACCACAGGGCTGGACATCCAATCACGGACATGGTTCATTTTGTTCTCCTTATATTGATCATATACATGCAAGCTTAGGGCGCCTGCTGGATCCAAGTTGCACCACTGTCCGTCGTTTTATACAGGATCCAGGCACCAGAGGGATCCGCGTAAAGTACCCACCCGGTTTGGGAATTGACAAAGCTCATATCCACAACGGAAGTACCAAAGGGCAGGTCTGGGGCGATCTGTTGGACGGTAACACCCGCATCTTTCGTAACATAGAACTGATCGTTGGCATAGAAGACCATCTCCTGCGCTGAAGGCGTTTCCAAAATGCCAAACCCGTTGAACTCGACTTTCAACTCAGACCAGGTTGCTCCGCCGTCGGTCGTCCGATATACAAGAATCTCCGGCGTGTCATCTGTTTTACGAAGGGCGAGCAAACCGTCCGTTGAAGTGATGAACTCGATGGCTACAACTGCCAACTCACTCTGGGAGGAACCCTCAGGGAGGGCGACCTTGACATTGGACCATGTCTTACCGGCGTCATCACTTCGGTAAAGATAAGTCTCACCGGGGGCGTAGATCACACCTCCCACCCAGGCAATGTTTGCGTTAAGCGGCAATATGAAGTTCTTGATCCCTCCCAGCGGAAGTGTATCAGCGGCGCCTTCGATGTTCGGATCATTGGTGTAAGCACGCTCCCAGGTCGCGCCACCATCCCCCGTCTTGAAGATGGAAACAGCCATTGAACCTGCACCCACACCGAGGTCTGCCATCATCCAACCGTTGGCTGCATCCACAAAATGTATCGAGCCTCCACTAAATGGTGTATCGAATTGTTCCCAGGTCAAGCCGCCGTCGCTTGTACGATACAAGGTCCCGCCATTTGGATAGCGGTTCATATCCGGAAACTGCACCCAGGCGTGTTCAGCATCGAGAAAATCGGCAAATACAAGATACCCCGCTTCCGTAAGCGCAGGAGGCGTAACATCGTACCATGTCGTCCCACCGTCGTTCGTCCGTACTATCTTCTGCTCGGTGATCGCCCATCCCGAAACTTCATCCAACATTTCGATATTTACAATAGAAGGCGTTTCCAGAATCGGCGCATTGATTCCTGCGGGCGATGGCGTTCCCTGAGGCGCAAGAGCGGCTTCTGGCGCTGCTTCAGTTTCCGCTGAAGCTGATGCTTCGGTCACCGCAGCCACTGTTGCAGTTGGCAATATCACCTCCGGCAGGACCGTGGCTGGCGTTTGCGGTGCACACGCTGCAACCAGGAAGGTAACAATAAAAAGGAAAGAGACAAAGCGTTTCATACTGCTCCTTTGACCATCAAGCGAAAATATATCAACCAAGGTATTCCACAACGGTTGCCTCGCCCTGCCCCACACCTACACAGAGAGTCGCCACACCGTATTTGACATTGCCGCGTATCCTCATCTCATGTACCAGTGTTGTCATCAAGCGTGCTCCCGAACAACCAAGCGGATGCCCAATGGCAATCGCACCGCCGTTGACGTTGACCAATTCGGGGTCGATGCCCAAATCTTCGATCACTGCCAGAGATTGCACTGCAAAAGCTTCGTTCAATTCCATCAAACCAATATCTTGCATTTTCAATCCGGCTCGTTCAAGCGCCTTCTTTGTGGCGGGCACAGGACCAATGCCCATAATTCGCGGAGGAACACCCGCCGAGGCAGAGGTTACAATGCGGGCGAGAGGGTTAAGTTTTAGGGCTCTGGCTTTTTCTTCGCTCATGATCAAGAGAGCAGCAGCTCCATCATTCAATCCAGACGAATTTCCGGCTGTGACAGTTCCCCCATCTCGAAAAGCGGCTTTGAGTTTGGCGAGGCTTTCCACTGTCGTATCGCGGCGTGGACGTTCGTCCGTGTCTACAACTTTCGGGTCGCCTTTTTTCTGGGGAATTGAAACAGGCACGATCTCCTGCTTGAAGCGCCCTGAGTCAATTGCCCCAATCGCTCTTGCATGGCTTCGGGCAGAAAAAGAATCCTGCTTTTCTCTCGTCAAGTGCGGACGTTCTGCAGCGATATTTTCTGCGGTCTCGCCCATCGAGTCAGTTCCATGCATGGTTTTCATTTTTGGGTTTGGATAACGCCAGCCCAATGCGGTGTCATACGCGGTGAGATTACCGAAGGAAAACCCCGCCTCGGCTTTCGGAAGCGAATATGGTGCGCGACTCATAGACTCCACGCCACCTGCGATGTACACATCCCCTTCACCAGCCTTGATGGCTCGCGACGCCATGTTGATAGCGTTCAAACCCGAAGCACACAATCGATTGACGGTCACACCGCCCACTTCCACAGGCAGGCCGGAAAGCAAAGCCGCCATCCGCGCCACATTGCGATTATCCTCGCCAGCCTGATTTGCACACCCCATAAAAACCTCTTCGATCAAAGCAGGGTCGATTTGATTTCGTTCTAGAATGGACTTGATCACCTGCGCTGCCATATCGTCCGGGCGCACAGATGAAAGGATGCCGCCCAATGCGCCAATTGGCGTGCGGATGGCATCAATGATTACGACTTCAGGCATGAAAACCTCCAATATTGATGAATTGATTCTACCACCTCAAAAGCAATGACCTTTTGCGCCTTTGGATGTGACGCTTGGCACTACTCGCTTCCTTCCGAAAACGACATAATAAAGATGGTGGAGAAATCCGCCCAAGTTTGTCATACTTTCGAATTTGATCAGGCAGAAAGTTCATGCTGTCTGGTCGCGAATAAGGAGAACGAATGGCTGCCAAAGGTTGGATCGAAGTAAGCGATACCTACTGCAAAGGCTGTGAACTTTGCCTGAGCGCATGTCCGCAGGAGGTAATGGAACTGGATATGTCGCGTCTTACCCCAAAAGGCTATCACCCCGCGCATACATTCAAAGATGGCTGCACCGGATGCGCGATATGTGCAATCGTATGCCCGGATGCAGCGATCACTGTCTATCGCGAGGTGACAAAGCCGGTTTCAGCAGCGGCTGCACTCGCATAAAGAAAGATGAAAGACAAAAGAATCCTGGTCTTTCATCTTTCTTTTTTTCCATCGATATCGGTAACAAAACTGGAGAACTAAATGCCAAAAGAGCTATGGAAAGGGAATGAAGCCATCGCCGAAGCCGCCGTTCGGGCAGGCTTGGGCGCATACTTCGGTTATCCCATCACCCCGCAAACAGAGATACTCGAATATCTATCTCGCCGCATGCCCGAACTTGGGCGCGCTTTCGTTCAAGCCGAATCAGAGCTCGGCGCGATCAACATGGTCTACGGCGCGGCATGCACAGGCGTACGTGTCATGTCTTCCTCGTCATCGCCGGGCGTGAGCCTGATGATGGAAGGCTTATCTTACATTGCCGGAACCGAGATCCCCGCAGTATTAGTGAACGTCATGCGCGGTGGACCGGGTCTTGGCAACATCGCCCCCGCCCAGAGCGATTACAACCAAGCAGTCCGCGGCGGCGGGCATGGCGACTATCCGCGCATTGTGTTGGCGCCCGCATCCGTGCAGGAAGCCATCGACCTGATGGGTTTATCCTTCGACCTCGCCGAAAAATATCGCATGATCGCCATGATGATCCTCGATGGCTCGGTTGGGCAGATGATGGAACCGGCTGAAATGCCGCCCATGCAGGATGTCAAAAAAGCAGGCTTGGATTGGGCGACTGATGGAGCGATCGATCGGGAACGGAGGGTTCTTTCCTCCATCTATTTGAATCCAACCGACGAAGAAAAAACAAACCTGCGGCTGCTCAAACGCTGGAAGGATGTGCAAGCCAATGAAGTGCGCTTCAAGGAATATTTCCTTGAAGACGCAAAATATGTTGTCATCGGCTTCGGCACCGCAGGTCGGGTCGCGTTATCAGCCGTCCGAGAAGCGCGGGCACTGGGCATCAAGGTCGGGCTCTTAAGACCGATCACCGTCAGCCCGTTCCCGTATGAAGCGTTGGAAAAGCTCATCCCGCAGACTGAAGCGATCCTCGTCACTGAAATGAACATGGGGCAGATGCTCGATGACGTCCTACTCACCGTGCGCGGAAGAGTCCCAGTCGAATTCTATGGGCGACCTGGCGGTGTTGTACCCTTCCACGATGAGATCCTGGATGAAATTCACCGGCTCGTCACCGGACCGTTGGCTGTTCAGACAGACCCAAGAGAATCCTGGCTGACAAGGATGACTGCATAATGGCAACCGAAAATTTAGTCTACGAAAGACCCCACGCTTTTACAGAGTCACCCACCCACTACTGCCCGGGCTGCACACACGGAGTTGCCCACAGGTTGGTGGCGGAAGTTCTTGATGAAATGGGCCTGATAAATAAAACCATCGGTGTCGCACCGGTGGGATGCGCCGTGTTCGCCTACAACTATTTCGATACCGATTTCGTTGAGGCACCACATGGCCGCGCCCCAGCCATGGCAACCGGCGTGAAGCGCGTTTTGCCTGACCGCATTGTCTTCACGTATCAGGGCGATGGCGACCTTGCCTCCATCGGTATGGGAGAGATCGTCCATGCGGCGGCGCGTGGTGAGAACATCACTGTCATCTTCATCAACAACGCCAACTATGGCATGACCGGCGGACAAATGGCGCCAACAACTTTGCCGGGAATGAAGACAACTTCATCACCCACCGGGCGCGATGTGGAAACCCAGGGCTACCCGATCAAAATGTCTGAAATGCTCTCGACGCTCGAGGGCGTTGGATATTGTGTGCGGCGCTCCCTGCATGACCCGAAGAATATCCGTCTTGCTAAGAAAGCCATTCGCACAGCGTTCGAAACCCAGGTGCGTGGGCTTGGCTTCTCAATGGTCGAACTGCTCTCCACCTGCCCCACCAACTGGGGTATGACTCCGGTTGACTCGTTGAAGTTCGTTGAACAACATATGATCCCCGCCTATCCGCTGGGTGATTACAAGGTCAGTGATGCGGTGAAGCAGGTAAAAATTTAATGTCATTGCGAGGGTGGTGATTGTCCGCCCAAAGCAAACTCTTAATACTTGTGAGATTGCTTCGTCGGGAAGAACGCCCTCCTCGCAATGACATGGAGAAAACAATGCAAAAAGAAATCATCATCGCAGGCTTTGGCGGACAGGGTGTATTATTTGGCGGGCAAGTGCTTGCTTATGCCGCCATGGACAATGGCTTGCAGGTAACGTGGATTCCCTCTTACGGACCTGAGATGCGGGGCGGAACGGCTAATTGCACCGTGGTCATCGCAGACCATGAGATCGGTTCTCCCTTGGTCAAGAATCCTCCCCTGGCAATCGCCTTGAACCTGCCCTCATTCGACAAATACGAAGAAACGCTTGCCAAAGGTGGCACACTGGTTGTCAACAAATCCATGGTTGATCACGCCCAACGAAGGGACGACATCCACGCCCTCTTTGTGCCTTGCAACGAGATCGCCGAAGAAATAGGCGATCGTAAATTGATTAACATGGTGGCGATTGGCGCGTTGCTCACATCCCTGCCTGAGATCAAACTGGGAGATGTGGAAAAGGCGCTCGAGGGTCATCTCCCGGCGAGGCACAAACACCTATTACCCAAGAACTTTGAAGCCCTCAAACGCGGCTTTGAACACGCACAAAAGGAATGGGATAAAGTACCGGCTTAAGAGATGGAAAGAAAAACAGGTTACAGAAAGCCTGCCTCCAGAATTGGAAGCGGGCTTTCTTGTTAGAATAGCAAAACAGGAGAATACCCTTATGAAAAATCGAATTAATATTTCCTCCGGCGCGAAGTGGGAGGATATCGTTGGTTACTCAAGAGCAGTGAGAATCGGTAATATCATCGAAGTCGCCGGGACGACCGCCGTGGATGAAAACGGCCAAACTATCGGCGTAAACGACCCTTATGAACAAACCCGTTACGCACTGAGAAAGATCGAGAAGGCATTGCAAGCAGCAGGCGCATCCATGCAAGATGTCGTCCGCACGCGCATGTTCGTCACCGATATTTCCAAATGGGAGGAGATCGGCAGGGCGCATGGAGAATTCTTCCGCAAGGTCAAACCTGCCGCATCCATGATCGAAGTGAAGGGGTTGATCAGCCCGGAGTTGTTGGTTGAGATAGAAGTGACGGCAGTCATTTCGTAGGTAAAGGCATTATTAATAAAACCGCATCCGAGGTTGGGGTGCGGTTTTTTGTGTAAAATGAACTTATGGAACCGAGAGCAGACTTAATAGGTTATGGAGGAATATGCGCGAAGTTTCGTTCGTTTTTATAGAACTTGGCATTGTCATCATCGGGCTTGCGCTACTTACACGCCTGGCCAGCCGTTGGGGTTTCTCATCGATACCGCTTTATCTTCTTGCAGGTCTGGCTTTTGGCAATGGCGGCATCCTGCCACTTCAATTTAGCGAGGAATTCGTCCATATCGGTGCGGAGATCGGGGTTGTCCTTCTGCTATTCATGCTGGGCTTGGAATACTCAGGTGAAGAGTTAAGTACAAACATTAAGACGGGCCTGTCTGCTGGGATTATCGATCTCGCTTTAAATTTTCCACCCGGGTTGATCATGGGATTTGGACTCGGCTGGAGTCCGCTTGCAGCGATTTTGCTGGGCGGCGTTACATACATTTCATCTTCCGGCATCATCGCAAAGGTCTTGTCAGATTTAAGAAGACTGCCCAACAAGGAAACGCCGGTTGTGATCTCCATCTTGGTCATTGAAGACCTTGCAATGGCAATATACCTGCCTCTGGTGGCGGTTCTATTGATCGGATTGGGATTTACAGATGCAATTTTTTCGATATGTATCGCACTTGCAACAGTAAGTGCTGTTTTATTCACCGCCTTGCGGT
Organism: uncultured Anaerolinea sp.; assembly: GCA_964648645.1. Classification (GTDB taxonomy): domain Bacteria; phylum Chloroflexota; class Anaerolineae; order Anaerolineales; family Villigracilaceae; genus Villigracilis. The sequence continues at coordinate 5,783 of CAZYLM010000051.1, read as the reverse complement.
ATGGAAAACCTCTCAGTACATTGATCGCGCATCAATCGGATGAGGTCATTCTTTTCAGTACATTCGGTCTGGTATTGTTGGTAGCTGGAATTGCCCAATATTTGCAAGTTTCTGCAGCGATCGGCGCATTCCTGGTAGGGATCGCCATCTCAGACTCCATCGCCGAACGAACCCATAAACTACTCAGCCCATTGCGGGATCTTTTTGCTGCAATTTTCTTTTTGTTCTTTGGGCTACAGGTCGACCCCGCCACATTACCCCCCGTTTTATCGCTGGCAGTTATTCTTGGAATTATTACGATGCTGACAAAACTCATCACTGGCTGGTGGGCAGCCCGGCGCGCAGGGATCGACACAATAGGAGCATTGAATACGGGGGCATCCCTGGTCGCCCGTGGCGAATTCTCGATCATCATAGCAGGGTTGGGTGTCAGTGCCGGGTTGGAGATCCAGTTGGGGGCATTCTCGGCTGCTTATGTCCTTTTCCTTGCGGTTTTTGGTCCGATCCTTGCTCGATACATTGAGCCACTATTTCTCAGAACTAGACGCTCCTAGTCCAGAGATAACCTGCAAGCCATCTGTTGGATGATTTAGCGCTTCGATCTTCCCACCTTATGCCTCGATCAACGCTTGGAAATTGCCAACCCCAATCCCCTTTCGCCAGATGAGGCGCCAACCAAATTCAGAGCAGGCGAGGTGGATGAATGTGGAGGCGTTGCGGGTAAAATCGGGGTATGAAATACGAAACCCTCCCCACTTTAAAAATTCCCAAGATCGGCTTCGGCGCCTGGCGCATCGGGGGCAACTCATCGCCCAATCGTTCGCTGGATGAAAAATCGCTTACCGCTTTACGAACCGCGTTGGAGGTCGGCTACACCCATTTCGACACGGCGGAGATGTATGCCGACGGTCGTAGCGAGGAACTGATTGGGCAGGCTCTCCGCGATTCTGGTGCAAAACGCGAAACTCTATTCATCACCTCAAAAGTAATGCCAAGCCACCTGCAATACGACGCCGTCCTACGGGCGTGCGAAAATTCGCTCCGACGCCTGAATATGGATTACGTAGACTTGTATCTCATCCATTGGCCCCATGGAGGCTCAAAATACGATGAAACCTTCAAGGCACTCAACAAACTTGTCAAAGATGGGAAGGTAAAACATCTGGGTGTCAGCAACTTCAACCTGAAACTATTGAAACTGGCACAATCGCTTTCTGAAACGCCGATCATCACAAACCAGGCCCCGTTCAGCGTCTCGGATAGATCCTACCTCAAGAATGGCGTTTTGGAATACTGCCAGCAAAACGATATTCTATTCACTGCTTACTCGCCGGTGGATGAAGGGAATTTAAAATCGAACAAAACCCTTGAAACGGTTGCCAAGGCGCATAATGCTACTATTTTTCAGATTGCTCTCGCATGGGTCACCTCCCAGTCGCGCATAATAACCATACCCATGTCGTTCAACCCGGTTCATATCCGCGAAAATTTCGAAGCAGCAGATATCGAATTGACCCCGGACGAACTGGAAGCATTGTACCAGGTTGGAAAATAGACCCTTCGACCCTGCCCAGGATTAAAAAGTGGAAAGCAAAACGCAAACAACCCCTGAAATTCATATTCTCGAAGACATCGACACCGAACTCGAGCCGATCTACTCAGTCGTCATTCATAACGATGATGCCACACCGATGGATTTTGTTGTTGAAGTACTCAAACAGATCTTTTTCCTCGGCAATGACCGTGCCGCCGAGATCATGCTTGCGGCACACGTCAAAGGCTCAGCCTACGTACAAACCCTGCCTCGCATGGAAGCCGAAAAGCGTGTGCAACAAGCGCATCAAGCTGCAGGCATGGAAGGTTATCCTCTGACCTTTACGATCGAACGCGAATGACATCGAACCTCGAAGCCCTGACCGAGATCAACCTCGACGATCTCGTCGCCTCTTTTGGTTGGCAGAAGTATCCGCTCCTCGCGCGCCTGTTGAGAACCTTTTTTCGCAAGCCCGCCCAAACCTTCGCCCGGCATGTGATCGAATATGATGAAGTGGTCGGGGAAAAGGGGATCATCGAAGGCGGATGGAACCTGACCCGAAGATACGACAAAGACCTCCGCATCATCGGCGCGGACCGGATTCCTGAGTCAGCGTTTCTGGCTTTATCCAATCATCCCGGCATGACCGACACAGTCGCGCTCTTTGCGGCTTTGAACCGGCGTGACTTGCGCATCATCGCGCTCGACCGCCCCTTCCTGAACGTGCTTCCGCACACAACATCGCATCTATTCTACGTATATGACGACCCGACAAAGCGGATGGCACTGGTGCGCCACGTTAGCGCCCATTTGAAGAAGGGTGGCGCGATCTTAACATTTCCAGCCGGGCACATCGAACCCGACCCGGACATTTATCCCGGGGCCGTTGAATCGCTCAAAGAATGGACCGACAGTGTAGGCATCCTCATCCGCATGGCGCCAAACACTGCCATCCTACCCGTGCTGGCACGAAATGTTGTCGCCAAGAAGTATGCGCATCACTGGCTTTTGAAAATAAAAAAGACAAAAGAAGAAAAAGAAAAGCTGGCGACAGCATTGCAACTTTTGGGCATGGTGATCTTCGGCGAAAAACCGGTGACGGTCACGATCCAGATCGGAAAGCCGATCTATGCGAAAGAGTTGGGAACAGTCGATACAGAGACCATCCATCAGGCTGTGCTGGCTGAGATGAAGTCGCTGATCGAAAATCCTAATAATTAGGGGACCGCCACTTTGGAAATAACCGTCAGCACTACATCACTGCTTCCTTACGCGGTTGGCGATCAACGACGCACCCGCAGAAGGAGTTGGCAATGAACCGCCCGCTTCGATAGGCTCGTCGCCATTGTAATATCTGAGTTGGGGCCATTTCCAGACGATCATCAATGTACCAATAATGCAACCAATCCCACCGGTAACCACAGCAAACGGGGCGCTGAAGAACTGAGCCACAGCCCCTGCTTCGATCTCGCCCAATTGCGGTCCACCCATGAAGAATATCTGGTTGATACTAGTCATCCGCCCGCGAACATGGTCGGGAGTTTGCAGCTGGCGAATTGTATTGCGGACGATGGTGCTCACCCCATCAGCACCGCCGGTGACTGCCATCGCCAGCCAGGCGATGACCAAGGATCTGGTCGTACCAAAGATAACCGTAGCAATCCCAAAGATAACCACTGAAACCAGGAAAACCCTCCCCTGCTTGCGTATTTCCTTGATCTGTGAGAGGACCAAGGCCACTGCCACCGCTCCTACCGCAGAAGCAGCCGAAAGGTAGCCATATTCGACCACCCCAACGTTGAGCGTTTCTTTGGCGATGATGGGCATTAAAGTGTTGGCAGATGCAAAGAACGTCGCAACGAAATCGATCATCATCGTCGAAAAGATGATTGGCTTGGAGAGGATAAAGCGAATCCCGTCTGCAATGGCGTCCAGGCTGACACCTGCTGCCTTTTCCGAAATGGCTTGCGGCACATCACCGATCATAAAGAGTGCAATCAAGACCGCGCCAAACGAGAGGGCATTGAAGTAATAAACCGCTTCCTGCCCGGATGCCGCAATTAAATATCCGCTGAGGGCGGGACCGATCACAGCGCCAGCTTGAAACGCCGTAAAGGTCATGCTAAATGCATTCGGTAAATCCTCTTTTGGCACGAGGTTCGGAATCAGCGCCTGGCGAGAGGGTCCATCGAAAGCGACCGCCACCGCCTGGAGGGCTGTGATTACATAGATATACCAGATGGTGACATGCCCAAATTGGGTAAGCAAGCCCAAGGTCAGTGCGAGAAGCGCGGCAAAGCTTTGGGTGACGAACATCACCCGGCGTCTGTCGACCGAGTCTGCGAGCGCACCTCCAATCAAAGAAAAAATGACTACAGGTAAAAATCGCGCAACACCAATGCCGCCCAGTGCCATCGGGTTTTTATCCAACGAGTTGATGTGCCAAAACAACGCCCAAATTTGCATTTGGGTTCCGGTGATCGAGATGAGCTGCCCGAGCCAGAGGTAGAAAAATTTCTTATGTTTTAGTGAAGGAGGAATATGCATTTGTAGATATTTCGTTCCATGAGTTAAGTATTAGGTTCCCCAGTCGCGGAGATAAAGAAAATCGTATCCGATGGTGCGGTTACTGACTTTTGCAATGGGCGGCAACATGCGCTTGAATTGGTAACGGCGAATGCGGGTCGTAACAGTGTTGACGAATGCCTCGTCAAAGCCTGCTTCCACGGCTTCCCGCGCACTGTAACGCTGGTCAACTAGCAAATACAGCAATTTATCCACATTTTCGTAAGTGAAGCCAAGTTCTTTTTCGTCGGTCTGGTCTGCCCAAAGGTCGGCGGAAGGCGGTTTGTCGATGATCGACGCAGGGATCTTCATCGCCCGCGAAAGTTGACGAACCTGTGTTTTGTATAAATCGCCGATGGGGTTGATCGCACTGGCAGAGTCGCCAAAGATGGTGCTGTAGCCGAGCAGGATCTCGGTCTTGTTGCTTGTCCCGACCGGTAATGCCTTATTCGCTTCCGATTGATCGTAGAGAACGATCATTCGCGCCCGCGCCATGATATTGCCTTTGCGGACGCTCGACATCAGCGGGTCGAGGCGGATGAGCGGGTCGACCATATCAGTGATCTCGATGGTCTTACTTTGAATGCCCAATTGGTCGATTAGCAGTTGTGCGTCGGTGAGCGAGTTTGATGAGGAGGCTCGATACGGTAATCGCAAGGCAAGGACGTTTTCGGCTCCCAACGCCTCGACAGCTAACGCGCAGGAAAGAGCCGAGTCCAAGCCCCCGGAGAGGTTGAGGATGGCCCTCCCCATGCCTACGCGGGTTAATTCAGATTTGATAAAACCGGTCAATATCTCGCGCGCCAGATCGGTGTTGATTGAAAGATTCATTTCAGTCACGAGCGAGTATCCTGTTTAATTCGTTCTGCACTAATGAGGTGCGTTCATCACGAAGCAAAGGCAGGCGCGCCCGGGTGCGGCGGAGTTGATTTATGTCCAAACTGGCAAAAGTGATCGCTTCTTCATTGTATGGCCCATGCGCAAGTTCTTCGCCGTTCGGATCGAAAACGGTGGCACCTCCCCAAAAATGCAACCCATCTTCATAGCCGACACGGTTCGCATGAGCAACAAAGGAGGTGAACATACTGGCATACGCCTTGGTGACCCGTTCCACCCAGCGGGCAGATTCAAGCTTTTCCTTATCGTTCAATCCACGCCCCGGCGAAGCGGAGGAAAAAAGCATAATATCGGCTCCATCTAGCCAGAGCAGGTAGGGAGGCGAGGCATGCCAGAAATCTTCACAAATGAGCATCCCCATCCGCCCGAAGCGAGTCTCGAAGGCGCGCACTTTATCGCCCCAGGCAAAAAAACGCCCCTCGTCAAATAAACCATAGGTCGGCAAATACACTTTGTGATGAACGTGGACTAATTTTCCACCGGAAAGATAGGCAGAAGCGATATAAAAACGATGACGAGAGTCTTCATCGACAAATCCCGCAACAATATCCAGGTCCCGTGATTCTTTCAGAAGATGTCGAAAGATCGGGTCATCATCGGTGGGTTTATGGGCAACAGAAGCAACTAAATCCTGCAAGACATATCCCGTCAATGAAAGCTCGGGAAATACCAGCAAGTCCGCCTTCCCCGCCTTTGCCTTGCTAATGAACTCGAGGTGTTTGCCTAGATTGGCTTCTACATCCCCAAGTTTGGTCTCGATCTGGGCAAGGGCAAGGTTTAGTTTCAT
>CAZYLM010000050.1:10597-15904 GCA_964648645.1 uncultured Anaerolinea sp. | reverse complement strand
AAGGATTTCTCTCCCATGACAATTTATCGTTGGAAGTGAGAGAATGGGTTAAAATATGGGGGCAGATTTGTACGAACAAACCAAAGGAAAAGAGAGACCGGGACTGATATGAATCAGATCACCTTGCTAGTAGTAGACGACCACCCACTCTTTCGTCAGGGTGTGGTGGATGCATTGTCGCTGGAATCCGATATGAGGATCGTTGCCCAATCTGCGACAGGGGATGAAGCGTTGGAATTGATCCGGTCCAAGAAACCGCATGTTGCCATCCTTGATGTAAACCTGCCTGGTATGAACGGTCAACAAATCACCCATCAGGTTTCCCAAGATAAGGCCGGAACGCGAATCATCCTCATGACCGGTTACGATGATATTGAGCAGGCAATTCATGCGGCGTTGGCTGGAGCCCACGGATACTGCTCCAAGGATATCGAGCCGCAGAATTTGTCCCGCATCATTCGTGAAGTTGCCGAAGGTAAGTTTGTCTTCGCCAATAATGTTTTTACACGCCGGGAGCTTGAATTGTGGCTTGAAGAAAGCATGGAAGGCGCACGCCGTTCCTATAGTGAACCTGGTGCACCCTTTCACCCACTTTCTGACCGTGAAATGGAAGTTTTGGGTTGTGTGGTGCGCGGGATGAGCAATAAGGAGATCGCCTCCCTGTTGGGTATCAGCCACCAAACAGTTAAGAACCACGTCACAGCGATCTTGCGTAAATTTGGAGTTGAAGACCGTACGCAGGCTGTAGTGTATGCTTTGAAACGCGGTTGGGTCACCCTTCGGGATACCGATATCCGCTCCTAGGAGAATTTCATGCCCGAAGAGAACGTAGATTACAAGAGTGAATTGGATGAGACACAACGCGCTTTGCGTGAAGTGACTCTCATGATGGAACAGAGTCAGGGCGAGCTTTCCAAACTAACCCAGAGGAACACCGCAATCACGACCCATTTACAGCAGGTGGTCAAGCAGGGTGGCGCCCTCGAAGAGATAAAGATGGCATACGATTCTGCCCTCGACGCACAGCAGAGGCTGTTAGTGATGCGTGGGCAGCTCGAAAAACTGCAAAACGATAAATCTCACCTGGAGAAATATAAAACTGTACTTGAAAAGATGACATCGGCTGGAAGTGATGCTTCCGGAGTTTCCGGCTCGTCTTCAAAGGAGACAATGAGCGGCATCGAAATGATTGTCAATGCCCAGGAAGCTGAACGTCAGCGGCTCTCCCGTCAGATGCATGATGGACCTGCCCAGGCGTTATCCAATTTCATTCTTCAGACAGAGATTGCCATGCGCCTATTGGATGTGAATCCCGCCCAGGCTAAAGAAGAGTTGGGAAACCTGAAAGCCTCAGCAATGGGCACCTTCCAGAAAGTCCGCAGTTTTATTTTCGAGCTGCGTCCCATGATGCTGGACGATCTAGGCCTCGTGCCGACTTTGCGAAAATATTCAGATGCGTTCAAAGAGCAGACCGGTATCGATGTCAGCGTTACAGTTTCTGGTAATGAGCGCCGGCTTGAACCTTACCTTGAAGTCATGATTTTCAGGGCGGTGCAGGAACTCCTGGGAAATGCCGCCCGCCACAGTCAGGCATCCTTGATAAAAATCCACCTTGATTTAGGGAATGATCTCCTCCGCGTCACGGTTGATGATAATGGTCGTGGGTTTGATTCGGAGTCTTTGAATGAGTCGGGGAACTTGGGTCTGAAGTTGATCCGGGAACGCTCCGAAATGTTGGGCGGAAAATTCGAGATCGACAGCGCAGTAGGCTCGGGCGCAAAGATTTCATTTACTGTTCAGGCAAGGATCTAATTCCATATGGTTAACAATCTTGTTAGGTAAATTGCGTTTTTAAACCGATAGTCGCCTGGCGGGCTTGCTTTTGGTATTTTTCTTGTATAATAATGCGTTATAAAGTTTCGTAGTCAATACGAAACTTGTCGAGAGGAGATTCTTATGCGTCGCGCTCGCACATTGATCTTGGTGCTTCTGATCGTCATCATCGCCCTTGTGGTCGGTTTTGTGTTATTGCGCCAGGTTTTTACACCCCAGCAGCCGGTTGACCAGACTTTATATGTCGATATCTACTACGCCGCTCAAAATATCCCACAAGGTGGCAGGATCACCGAAGATGTGCTCGCAACTTTGAGCATCCCCCAGGACAAGGTTGTGTCGGTAATGTTTACGAGGGATGAGTTACCCTTCCTTGTTGATAAATTTGCCAGTCTACCGCTTGAACAGGGCGTAGTGATCACGGAGAGTATGGTTGGTGAGTCTTCCTCGGATGTAGCGATTCCGGGTCCCGAATGGGCACGTCTTATCCCGCCCGGAATGATCGCGATGTCTGTCCCGATTGACCGACTTGGCACTTCGGGGTATGCGGTCAATAACGGCGCGCATGTCAACGTTAATATATGTTTGCTCTTCGTGGATGTCGACCCGTCATACCAAACTATCCTGCCGAACCTGACCGCCATTCTAACTGGGACCGGTTTGGGTGGTATTCTTCAGGGTGCTGATGAAACAGGGTTCTCCACTCAGGGATTGCCGATCCTCTCCCTTGGTGTCGTTTCGTCGGGCGCTGCTCAAGGGCGTTTGGAATTGGACCCATCGGTCCAACAGCCATATTATCTGATTCCTTCTGAGGCGCAGCGTCCACGGACCGTTTGTCAGACTCTTCTTCAGGATGTCGTTGTGTTACGCCTGGGCGATTTCCCCCTTTCTGGGACCACGGTTGTAACAGAGGAACAACAGCCTCAAGACCCCAACGCACAACAGGCTGCCCCGGTCAAACCGGACTTAGTGACATTGATTGTCACCCCGCAGGATTCGGTCACCCTTTCTTATCTGGTTTATACCAACGCAAAGATTTCACTCGCTTTGAGGAATCCGACCGACCAATCCCGCCTCGCTACTGAAGCGTCCACCCTGCAGTTCCTGTTGAGCCAATACAATATACCTGTTCCTGCCAAGCTGCCTTATGCTTTGCATCCTGCGCTGACCGCACTCATTTCGCCGCCTCTGCCGAATGACGTAGCTCCTCAGCCTGAACAATAAACCTTAACTAATGATTGGAAGCTGTCGCCATGGCTGCTGATAAGATTCGCGTCCTTATTGTTGATGATATCGCTGAAACCCGCGAAAACGTCCGTAAACTGTTACAGTTTGAATCGGACATCGAGGTTGTTGGCACAGCGCGTACAGGGCGGGAGGGTATACAGCTATCCATGGAGGTAAATCCGGATGTCGTGTTGATGGACATCAACATGCCGGATATCGATGGCATCACAGCCACGGAAACGATCCGTGCCCAGTCGCCTCACGTTCAAGTCGTCATCCTTTCCGTACAGAGTGACCAGAACTACATGCGGCGCGCGATGCTTGCGGGCGCCCGGGACTTTCTGACGAAGCCTCCGATGGGAGATGAGCTGATTTCCGCCATTAAACGGGCGGGAGATATGGCCCACACCGAACGTGAGAAAGGTGCAAAACAGCAGATGGCAATGTCTGCTGTTGGCGGTGCGGGCGGTTTCGGGGGCTATGCAGCCCCGGTAAGGGGGAAGGTGGTCTTGGTTTATAGTCCCAAAGGTGGTACGGGATGTACGACGGTAGCGGTGAATCTTGCCATTGCTTTGAATAATGAAGATACCCGTTCGGTGTTGATCGATGGCAACCTGCAATTTGGTGACATCGCGATTTTCGTGAACGAACAGGGTAAAAATACCATCGTCGACATTGCGCCGCGGGTTGACGATCTTGACGTGGATATCGTGGATGATATATTGATCAAACACGAGGCCTCGGGCATACGCATTCTGGCTGCCCCGCAACGCCCCGAGATGGCGGAGAAGGTATCTCCAGACCAGTTTGTGAAGGTTCTGCAATTCATGCAGAAGATATATTCCTATGTGGTAGTCGACACTTCTTCGATCCTGACCGATGTTATTCTGTCCGCGATCGACCTTAGTGACGTCGTTGTGTTGATCACCACACAGGAAATTCCAGCCATCAAGAGTTCTCGTTTAATTCTTGACCTGTTGAATACAATGGGGATTGGGAAAGAACGTATTATTTTTGCCATGAACCGTTATGACAAGCGGTTTGCCATCACTCCCGAGAGGGTGGGGGAGAATTTGAAACATGAAATTGCCGTGGCAATTCCGCTGGATGAAAAGACAGCTATCAATGCGGTCAATCGTGGCGTTCCGTTTATGCTGGACAACAAATCCCAACCCATTGGCAGGGGTATATTCTCGCTTGCAGAGACCGTCCGTGCACGACTGATCTCTCTTGAAAATGAAAACGAAGGTTCTGCGATTAGAAGGTAAGGAGAAAGAGCATGTCTTTATTGAGACGAATCGAACAGGGGCAGGCTGGACAGCAACAACAATCGAATCCCCCGGCTCCTTCGGCACCGAAGGTTGGTGGTGGCGATCAGGGCGCTGCTTCTTCTGGAGGTGGTGGAGGTAGCGGCGGAGGGGATGCATCACGTCTGTCATCGCTTCAAGCCCGCAGGGTGAGCGCGCCTATCACTTCGCCGCAAGCGGGTTCGTACTTTGATCTTAAGACTCGGGTACAAAACAAACTTTTAGCTGAGATCGACCCGTCCATGGACGTGTCTCGGACCGATGAGGTTCGACGTACGATCCAGAACCTATTCGAACAGATCCTGACGGAGGAAAATATCGTTCTTTCCCGCCCCGAGCGGGCAAGGCTATTCGAGCAGATCTCTGCAGAAATCCTCGGTTTTGGTCCACTGCAATCTTTGCTCGAAGATGACACCATCACGGAAATCATGGTGAACGGTCCCAAGAATGTTTATATCGAGCGTAAGGGTAAGGTTCATCGAGTCCCGATCACATTCGAAAATAACGACCACGTGATGCGCATCATCGATCGTATCGTTGCTCCGTTGGGGCGCCGTATCGATGAATCCAGCCCTTATGTAGACGCCCGTCTTCCGGATGGCTCCCGTGTGAATGCAGTGATTCCACCCATCTCACTGGTGGGACCAGTGTTGACGATCCGTAAATTCTCGAAGAACCCCATCACGGTCGATCAGATGATCCAGTTTGGGTCTCTTAGCGCGGAATCGGTACAGTTCCTTAAGGCGTGTGTTGAAGCCCGTCTGAACATCATTATTTCCGGCGGTACTGGTTCTGGAAAAACGACACTCTTGAACGTCCTTTCGGGTTTTATCCCTGGTGATGAGCGTATCATCACGATCGAGAATGCGGCTGAATTGCAATTACGCCAGGAGCATGTTGTCACATTGGAATCCCGCCCACCCAATATTGAAGGGCGTGG
>CAZYLM010000050.1:0-10497 GCA_964648645.1 uncultured Anaerolinea sp. | reverse complement strand
CGTGAACAGGTAGCCAGTGCTGTAGATGTAATCTGCCAGCAGGAGCGCATGCGTGACGGGACACGCAAAGTGACCACCATTGCCGAAGTGAGCGGCATGGAAGGCGACGTGATCACCATGACAGACATCTTTATTTTCGAACAAACCGGCACGGAAAACGGCCGCATCGTCGGGCGGCTTCGCCCAACCGGCTTGCGCCCCAAGTTCATGGATAAAATTGAAGCTGCCGGTATTCACCTGCCGCCATCCATCTTTGGCATCGGCGAACGAAGGCGGTATTAAGAGAAGATGATTTACAACCTTGGGCATGAGGTAACAATTCGATGAACTGGGTAATCATCGGCGGCGGGATCGTTCTGATCGTTTTTCTCGTCATAGGTTTGATCGCTTCTTTGAATAGCGAACGCAACCTGATTGAAGAACGCCTCAGCCAGTATCTCGAAGACGACAGTCAGAAGGAAATCGACCGGGAAGCCCAGAAATATGTTATTACGAATTGGGTTTCCAAACGAGTTGAAAAAACACCAATAGGTGGGCGTATTGCTCGCGAGCTTGCCCGGGCAGATATTAAGTTCAAAGTCGCTGAGTACATAGTATTAATTGTCCTCAGTATCCTTCTCTTTGGGCTTGTAGCTTGGTTCCTGGGAAACCAGCATTGGATATCTGCGACGATCGGTCTAGTATTTGGTGCGATCGCGCCACGCATGTACGTAAGATCGCAGCAAAGGAAACGCCTGCAAAGATTTAGCGATCAGCTGCCAGACATGTTGAATCTTATGGTGAACGGTTTGCGTGCAGGGTACTCCACGATGCAAGCCCTCGAAGCTATCAGTAGAGAAATGCCATCTCCGATCAATGATGAGTTCCGGCGGGTTGTCCAGGAATTGCAAATCGGTATTACGATGGAAACAGCGCTTGATAACTTGCTTCGTCGCATCCCTAGTGACGACCTTGATTTTGTCATCACCGCCATCAACGTCCAGCGTGAGGTTGGTGGTAACCTTTCAGAGATCCTTGATAACATTTCATTCACCATCCGTGAGCGTATTCGTATTAAAGGCGAGGTGCGCGTTTTGACAGCCCAGGTGCGGACGTCTGGTACCGTACTTTCGCTAATCCCTTTTGGTTTGACCTTAATCCTTTGGTTTCTTAACCCGGACTATCTTATGTCCATTACCGCCCGTGGAAATTTATGCGCAGGAATCATCATCTGCGTGGTGCTCGGTTTGATCTTCACAGGTTATTTTGTCATGATGAGAATTGCAGATATAGAGGTGTAACATGCCAAATATTGGAACTATTATTGGCATCCTTCTTGTGGCCGCCATCCTCGGCGGGATTGTGTTCGTAGTTGTAATTGGCGCTCGTTTGGCCCGACAAGCCCAAGGAGAAGATAATTCCGATCCGGTCCTGGCACGCCTGGCTGAAGCCACCCAACGCGGAGAAAACGTTTCACTGGAAGATATCGAACTTCAGCAGCCTTTCATGGAGCGTGTTGTGATCCCTGTGGCAAAACGGATTGGTGAACTCTCCGCCCGTTTTACCCCGGAAAAACTACTCCAGGAAACGACCCTTAAGCTTGAGCTTGCCGGCAACCCAGGCAGAATCGATGCATCAACCTTCCTGGCTACCCGGTTTTTCGGCGCAGCGCTTTTTGGCGGTCTATTGGCGTTGATTGCAAATCTTTCAAATGCGGCCTGGCCTATTGGCCGGATCATCCTTGTCGTGGGTATATTTAGCATCTTGGGTTTTTTCTTCCCGCAGATGTGGCTTTCAGCCCGGATCACCCGCCGCCAGAATGAGGTTCGTAAAGCGTTGCCAGATGCTCTTGATCTGTTGACGATCTGCGTTGAGGCCGGGCTTGGCTTTGAAGCGGCAATGTCGAAGGTCGCGGATAAATGGGAAAATGAACTGTCCATCATGTTCGGCAGGTGCATTCGTGAAATACAACTCGGTAAAACTCAGCGTGAGGCATTGAGAGATATGGCGGACAGGATCGGCTTGACCGAGTTGACAAGCTTTGTCGCTGCGGTGATCCAGAGCCAACTCCTCGGTGTCAGTATGGCAAAGGTCCTTCGCATCCAGTCTGACCAGATGCGTTTGAAAAGGCGCCAGCGGGCGGAGGAGGAAGCACACAAGGCACCGGTGAAAATGATCATCCCTATGGCTTTGTTAACTTTCCCTTCGATCTTGATCATTCTCATGGCTCCCGCCGGTTTTCAGATTGCAGACGCCTTCGGACCGTTCCTAAGATAAGTGGTCATGAACTGATTTAGGCAAGGAGGGTTCAATGCCGAATTGGAAATACAAGGCATATCGGTCTTTATGGAGTTCGCTCGATCTTCTCTTTCCACCTGTTTGTGCTGGCTGCGGCGTCGCCGGTTCTCGGTGGTGTGAGAAGTGCCAGATTCAAGTGTTAATATTAAAGGGCAGACTTTGTGAGGTTTGTGGTTTACCCAAAGAGATGATTGGGATTTGTGAAGACTGCCAATCGCACAGACCTCACTACAGTTCTTTGAGGTCCTGGGCAGTATTTGAAGGTCCAATCCGCTCTGCTTTGCATAAGCTCAAGTATCGACGCGATTTTTCCATGGGGGATGCTGTAGCCGCAGCTATGCTGCCCTTTGTACGAGATCTGGATTGGCAAGCTGATATTCTTGCGCCCATCCCACTCGGAAAACATAGATTACGTGAAAGGGGCTATAATCAGGTTGCCATGATTGCAAAACCACTTGCGATGGGGCTTGGACTTGCTTATTCTGAGAATTTGCTGGAGCGCCGCAAGGAGACGCGGTCCCAAGTGGGTTTGAACAGGGAGGAAAGACAGAAAAATGTAGAGGATGCGTTTTTTGCGGATGCAGGGGTGAGAGGGAAAGTTGTAATTATCATCGACGATGTGTCAACAACCGGTTCGACATTATCCTCCGGAGCGAAGGCTGTTTATTCGGCTGGCGCCCGCGAGGTTTATGCGTTAACTGTCGCGCGGGCATTGCCGCACCATGGTCTGGCAATTGCCTGACGCGTATGTGTTTGTAACTTAACAACCCAAAAAGGAGCTTTTTATGTCCAACAAAGTGGAAGTTCAGACACGTCACATCCGTTTGACCGAACGGATCGAGGAGTATGTGGTCAAAAAGGCGGGAAATCTGGATCACTATCTTCCAGCCATCGACGACGCGCGGGTCGAATTATCGCACCACAAAGCAGCCCGCGATGCCAAAGACCGAAATGTGGCTCAGATTACAATATTTGGCAAGGGGTTCACATTTCGATCGGAAGAACGTGCAGATGAGGCGCTTGCAGCATTCGACATGGCTTTGGACAACCTCCAGCGCCAGATCGAAAAATACAAGGGGAAGAAATATCATAATCGTGGCGATGGCCGCTCTGCGGCTGAGGTGGCAGAAGATATCATCGATTACGAAACCGGCGAGTTATCACCCTTATTCGCAAAGCGCAAGAAATTCGTACTTTACCCGATGAATGAAGATGAGGCCCTGATCCAGATGCGGAACCTGGGACATGACAATTTCTTCCTTTTCTACAATGCAGAAACGAGCAAGATAAACGTTTTGTACCGCAGGCGCAATGGTAGCTACGGGTTGATAGAACCTGAACTTGGTTAGAGATCAAAAACGGGTTGACAACATCAGCCCGTTTTTGATTCGTTGGTCAACCTACTTTCAAGAAATATGAAGGATATGAGTAGTGCGCACCAGGCGAGGATCTGTCCGCTTCGAAATTGATTAAGGAGAAAGGTGTCATTGGCGCGAAAGGATTGAAGGAAAAGATGCGAAGCGCAGGTCAGCGCAGCGAAGGTAAGGAAGACAAGGCCGGAACGATGTTTTGGTTTGAAGCGCCAGACCCAGCCGAGGATCAGGAGAGAGGCGAGTGTTTCGTAGATCTGGGTGGGGTGGCGATAGGCGTTCCAAAGTTTTACCCCCCAGGGCAGGTCGGTGGGGATTCCGAAGGCATCGCCGGATGCCAGGTGGCTCAATCCCACTCCGATGGCGATAACAGCAAAGAAAGGTGTCAGGGAGTCTAATGCATTCCAGATAGGAATTTCTTTCATTTGGTTGTAAACAAACATGGTGATGAATCCGGCTGCAAGCCCGCCCAAAGGGTCGAATAAATTGGGGTTGATCGAAATAATGCTTACCGGGCTTTTAGCGAATGCGCCGATGTTCTGAAACACATACAAGACCCGCCCACCAACGACGAAAGCAGTCAGCATGTAGAAGATGATGTTATTTAGATCGTCTTTAGTTACACGGAAGTTTTCGGTACGGCGTTCGGATAAAGTGAGCCCCAGCCAGGCGGCGGCAATGAGGAGGATCATGTGGCGGGGTTCGGCGAAAATATTTTGGAAGGTCGCAAGCATACTATTTCAATGCCTCTTCGATCCGGGTGCGAATGAGAGCCTCAGACATGGGTCCGCCGATGACAACCTCAGTGATCTGTCCGAAGCGGTTGATGAAAAAGGAGGATGGTAGAGAACGTACCTGATAATCTCGGGCTGTTTCCCCTGTTTCATCGAGCAGAATGGGAAAACTCAAGTTGTATTCTTTAATGAATGGGGCGATGTCGAATGGGTTGTCCTGATAAGTTTGGTTGACCGCCAGTACGGTAAAACCCTGGTCTTTGTATTCACGATACATCGCTTCAATTGCGGGCATTTCGGCTTCACATGGCGGGCACCATGTTGCCCAAAGGTTGACCAATATTGCCTGACCATTCAAACCGGATACGGAGTAGCTGGTTCCTGTGGAGTCTTTGAGGGTGAAATCGGGTGCCGGGAAACCTGCCTGGGGAGCAGGGACACCAGCATCAACAGGGCTGATGCTCGCGGAAAGAATGATCCATGCAACACCCGCAAGCAGGGTAAGGATATAGAAGAGAATGCGTTGTGTACGGTCCATAAAATTTAGAAGTAAAATAGGAGGAGTTTCTTTCTAATACCCCGACAATCTTACTATGCTTTTCGCAGACACGGTTTACGTTGGCATCGATCCCACCTCGACCCAAAAGTCCTTTACGTTTGCAGCTCTGGATAAAGGTCTGAACCTGCTTGCGTTGGCAGATGCTGAACTTGATGATGTGGCGGCATTCCTTGCGGGACAATCGGCGGTAGTGGCGGCGATCAATGCTCCATCCAGTTTGAATCGCGGGTTGGCGCGTGAGCGAAAACAGGAAATGTTCAAGACCATGAGGTCTCGAGCGTCGGGATTTCGACTCGCAGAACTCGAGTTGCGAGAGAAGGGCATTGCCGTTGCCGGCACTCCTTCTTCGCTTGGAACCTGTCCTGCATGGGTGCAATCTGGGTTGGCACTATATCGTAAGTTGGAAAAATTGGGATTCCACTCATACGGGGGAGAAGAAACCCAAGCCCAATATCAGCTATTGGAGACCCACCCATATGCCTGTTTTTGCGTGATGGTAGGGAGTATTCCACAGCCTAAATTGTCGATTGAGGGTAAGTTGCAACGCCAACTCCTTCTTTACGAAAAGGGCCTCCGCATAAAGGATCCGATGGATTTTTTTGAAGAGGTCACGCGCCATAAAATGATCAAGGGGCAATGGCCACACGAGATGCTTTATCAACCAGAGCAGTTGGATGCACTTGTTGCCGCGTATACCGCCTGGCATTGCATGCATAAATCAGACCAGGTTTCCAAGTTTGGCGATTTACGTGAAGGGGTTATTGTTCTACCTGAAAAGACTTTGAAGGAAAAATATTAATCCAGAGCCGACCTCTTCATTCTCCTTCATCTCTATTCTTTTCGGGGAGAATTTCTGCCAGCATTTCTTCGATCTGCCCCACACGGTGAAGAATTTCCTCCACCTCCACTTCAGCTTTCAGGTTGACCCGGTAATCTAATTCGCTCCGGACACGATCCTTGGCATCCTGTCGATTCTGGCTCATCATGATCACCGGCGCTTGAATTGCCGCCAGCATCGATAGGAACAAATTCAAAAGAATGAAAGGGTAGGGGTCCCAGGGGTTGGATAGTTCGCTGTTGATAAACGTGTAGACGACCAAGACCAGCCCGAATGTGATTACAAATCCCCAGGAGCCGCCAAACCTTGCGACCCCATCAGCGACTTTCTCTCCAAACGTTTCTTTCTCCTCGATCTCGGTGTTTGGGTTACGGGTTACACGCTGGCGCATCATTTCGTGGGCTTCTCGTAAGTGCTTTTCCACGATCGTCATCATGTCCATTCCAGCCAGAGGTTTTGTACTGATAAGGGCAATAATGTCATTACGGTCGAGTTCGATGGTTGTGGTATTTTCGATCGCAATTGCGGAGGTAAGGTGATTCTCCTCCGCGAGAAGGGAGGACATGCCCACGATACCTCCGCTGCTTGCCATATCCAGCACCACCCTTTCATTATTCGCGTCACGGATGGTGACCTGGACCATGCCCTTCTGCACAATATAGGCGAGCCCGCCAGGGTCTCCTTCCTTGAAAAGAGTCTGCCCTTTTTTGAATGTTTTTACCGACACCTGTTGGGCAAGGACTTTTCTTTCCTCGTCGTCCAGTAGTTCAAAAATGGGAACATCGTTGAAGATTTCAGGGTTTACCATGATGAGTAGGTCTCCTAATCAGTTGATAGCTTGGCACATTATGCTACGGATATATGAAACCATTGTTAGTTTTCAGGTGGTAAAATATCCGCCATGACCACATCTGACCTTCAAAGCAAAGCAATAAATACCCTGCGATTCTTATCCGCCGATGGGGTGCAGAAAGCCAATTCCGGCCACCCCGGCCTGCCGATGGGCGCTGCAGCCATGGCATTTGCCATTTGGACCCGCCACCTTCGCCACAACCCCCGCAACCCAAAGTGGATGGGACGTGACCGCTTCATCCTTTCAGGCGGGCATGGATCGATGCTTCTTTACTCGCTGCTCCACCTGACCGGGTACGATTTATCTCTTGAGCAGTTGCAAAGTTTCCGTCAGTGGGGGAGCATCACTCCCGGGCATCCCGAATATGGCATGACACCTGGCGTAGAGCTGACCACGGGTCCGTTAGGGCAAGGGTTGTCGAGCGGAGTAGGCATGGCGATCGCTGCCTCTCACCTTGCGGCGGTCTTCAACAAACCCGGTCACGAGATCATCGATTCTTACATTTACGCCATTGTCACAGACGGTGACTTAATGGAAGGCGTTGCTTCCGAAGCCGCTTCTTTGGCGGGGCATCTTTCACTCGGTCGGTTGATTTACCTGTACGACGATAATAAGATCTCCATTGATGGATCGACAGACCTGGCGTTTACAGAAGACCGCGCCAAACGTTTTGAAGCGTATGGCTGGCATATTCAACGAGTCGAGGATGGCAACGACATCGATGCCATCGACGCTGCCATCAAAGCTGCCAAGGCGGATCCCCGCCCGTCGTTGATCCTGTGCCGCACCATCATTGGGTTTGGCGCGCCGAACCGGCAAGGGACCCAAAAGGCACATGGGGAGCCTCTCGGCGATGATGAGCTCAACGCTGCAAAAGACAACCTCGGGTGGCCGAAAGAGCCGCGCTTCTTAATTCCTGAAGATGCACTGGCTTTTTACAGAAAAGCTGTTGATCAGGGAAGCGAAATCGAAAAGGATTGGAAACTAAAATTTGACGCTTACGCTCGTCAATATCCCGACCTTGGCGCCGAGTTCTCTCGCAGATCCAGCGGTGAATTACCTGCGGGTTGGGAGGCGGCCCTGCCGAAATTCCCAGCCGACACCAAAGGTATGGCAACCCGTGCCGCCTCAGGAAAAGTTATCAATGCCCTTGCGCAGAAACTCCCAGAATTGATGGGTGGGTCTGCAGACCTCGCACCATCGAACAACACCAAAATTGATGGATTGGGCGCTTTCCAAAAAAACTCACCCGATGGTCGTAATTTCCATTTTGGGGTCCGTGAGCATGCAATGGGATCAATTCTGAATGGCATGGCAGTTTTCGGTGGAGTCATCCCCTACGGTGCGACTTTTCTAGTCTTTGCCGATTATATGCGGGCAGCGGTTCGCCTGGCGGCATTGTCCCATTACCCGTCCATATTTATCTTTACACACGACTCGGTCGGTTTGGGCGAAGATGGACCGACTCACCAGCCTGTGGAGCATTTGACTTCCTTACGCCTTATTCCGAATTTGGTTGTCCTTCGCCCGGCAGACGCGAATGAAACAGTACAAGCCTGGAAGGTTGCTGTATCTAGACGTGATGGCCCGACCGTGCTGGCATTAACCCGACAGAACGTGCCGACATTGGATACGCCTGCGTTGGTGGAAAAAGGTGCATATGTCCTGAAAGATTTCGGTAAGCCGGAGATCATCCTCATGGCTTCAGGCTCAGAAGTGAGCTTGATCCTCGAAGCGGCTCAAAAACTGGCAATTGAAGGAAAAGGTGTGCGTGTGGTTTCCTTCCCAAGCTGGGAATTGTTCGAGAAGCAAAACGAAGCCTACCGCGAATCCGTATTGCCGAAGAATATCCAGAAGCGGCTTGCTGTTGAAGCGGGGTCCAGCCTCGGGTGGGATCGATACTCAAAGTCTGTAGTCGGTATCGACCGGTTTGGCGCATCAGCCCCGGCGAAGGTCATTTTTGAGAAGCTGGGTTTTACGGTCGATAATGTTGTTGCAAAGGCAAAAGAATTGTAGTGCTGACTTAAGATCGCATTACGGGAGTAATGATGAAAGTAGCAGTTGGTTGTGACCATGCTGGTTTTCCTCTAAAAAGTGTGGTGATCGAATCAGTTAAGGCGTTGGGGCATGAGGTGGTTGATGTTGGTACTTACAGTGCTGAGTCTGTAGATTTCCCCGACTTCACAAGGAAGGTCGGGGAAAAAGTACAAAACGGCGAAGCAGAGCGTGGAATTTTGATCTGCGGGTCAGGAATCGGAGCCTGTATTGCGGCAAACAAAATGAGGGGTATTTACGCCTCGATATGCCATGACACTTACTCCGCGGCGCAGGGAGTCTTGCATGATGCGATGAACGTGCTCTGTATGGGAGGGCGGGTGATTGGGCCGGAACTTGTGAAGGTACTCGTCCCTGCGTTCCTAAATGCGCAGTACCAGGGTGATAAACCCGGCGGTGAACGTCTTGCAAGGCGAGTGGGGAAGATCAAGAAGATGGAAGAAAGCAGAGATTAGAAGGTGGCAATACTGTCCTCTAATCATAACTCTCTTTATTTCAAGGAGCAATCATTACCATGTCTGAATCGATCAAGAAATTGACCGCCCTGGGTCAATCCCTGTGGTACGACAATATCCAACGCAGACTGCTCGTGAACGGTGACCTAAAATCCATGATCGAACGCGGCGATGTCCGTGGTGTAACATCCAATCCGACCATTTTTCAAAACGCCATTGCTAAGACGAATGATTATGATGCGGCTTTGACTCCTCTTGCATGGGCTGGCTGGGATGCAGAGCGTATCTTTTGGCAACTGGCTGTTGAAGATATACAGGAAGCCTGCGATCTTTTTCGCCCCTTATACGATGAGACAAAAGGTGGTGACGGCTATGTCAGTATCGAGGTCAGTCCCTATCTGGCGCGAGATACCGAGGGGACAACCAGGCAGGCTCAGGAACTTTGGTCTCGGGTAAATCGCCCGAACTTGATGGTCAAGATACCCGCCACAAAGGAAGGCATCCCTGCCATACGCACCAGCATTGCAGCAGGAATCAACGTCAATGTGACACTCATTTTTTCGCTTTCGCGATATGCCGAGGTTATGAACGCATATCTGGAAGGTATCGAAGACCGGGTTTCCAAGGGGTTGGCCGTCCAGAACGTCGCCTCCGTTGCCTCGTTTTTTGTGTCTCGTGTAGATACCAAGGTCGACCCCAAACTTGCCGAAGATTCACCGCTGCGAGGAAAAGCTGCTGTTGCCAACGCAAAACTTGCCTACGAACAATTCGAGGCGATATTTACATCCCCTAGATTTGCCACGCTAAAAGCCAGATTCAGCGCGAAGGTTCAGCGCCCTTTATGGGCGTCCACCGGCACAAAGAATCCGAAATATTCCGATACGCTTTATGTGGATGAACTTATCGGACCCGATACGGTTAATACCGTCCCTCCGGCGACGCTCGACGCCTTTCGTGACCACGGCACGGCGACTATGACCATTACCCGCGACCTTACCGGTACACAGAAAATATTCGTCGACCTAAAAGCGCAGGGGATTTCGATGAGCACTGTAACTGAGGAACTCGAGGAAGAAGGCGTTAAGGCATTTGCAGATGCATTCAAGTCTTTGCTAGATTCGATCGATGTAAGACGGAAAGCTGCGCTCGCTTCCATTGCGCCGCTGGCTGATTCTGTCGCCAGGCGTTTGACAACATTGGACACAAATTCTTTCCCCAGACGCCTCTGGGATCATGATGTGACTCTCTGGTCTGGCGCGGACGACCCCGACGGTCAAGCTGAAGCCGTCAAGCGCCTCGGTTGGTTGGACTCAATCGAAGACGCCCGCAAACGATTGGATGGCTATCTCGCCTTTG
>CAZYLM010000049.1:1811-15952 GCA_964648645.1 uncultured Anaerolinea sp. | reverse complement strand
TACGCTTTTATTCACCCTGAGTCGACAGGTGGGGTCTTGGTCGAGTTGTATCAGATATAAATGTTAGAAAATTTTGAGGCAGTGCTCGAAAATGAATGCGGTCTTGTAAAAGACCGGTTGACCATTGTCGGTGTATCTGGCGGTCCGGACAGCCTCTGTCTGATGGAAGCTCTGCGAAAGGCAGGATATCCTCTCCTTGTCGGGCATTTTGATCACAAGCTTCGCCCTGAATCTGCTTCTGACGCCGGTAAGGTGGAGAAGGCTGCGGCGCGCCTCATGTTGCCGTGTGTGATCGATGGTGCGGATGTAAAGAATTACGCCGATGAAAAGAAGATGTCGGTCGAAGAAGCCGCCCGTACCTTGAGGTATCGGTTTCTGTTCGACTTGGCGCGTAAGCGAAAAGCTCAGGCGGTCGCGGTGGGACACACCGCTGACGACCAGGTTGAAACGGTCATCATGCACTTTCTGAGGGGCAGTGGGATATCCGGTTTGAAGGGTATGTCGTACCGTTCTGTTATCAAATCCTTTGATCCGGATATTCCTGTTGTGCGACCTCTGCTCGATACCTGGCGGGAGGATACAGTTTTATTCTGCGCAGTGAATGGAATTCGCCCGGTTTACGACTCGAGTAATGATTCGTTGAATTTTCAGCGCAACCGTATCCGCCACTTGTTGATACCCACCCTTGAAACATATAACCCGAAATTCCGTGAGACTGTGCTCCGCATGTCGCATTCTTTGAAAGGCGATTTTGCCTTTGTCATGGAAACACTCGAGCAGGCATGGAGAGAAGTGGTAGTTTCAGCAAACGATGAGATCGTTATGTTCAATTTGCCTCGCTTGGCAGCGCTACCCTCCGGGTTGCAGCGCAATTTGATCCGCCATGCGACCCAGGCTCTTCACGCGGGTGTGGATATCAACTATCAAACCTTGAGGCGGGCAGTCGAATTTATTGGCTCTATTGCACCGGGTCCGTGGCTGGACTTGAAAGCTGGGATTCGTATATACAAGGATGCGGAATTTCTCCATGTTTGCGCTCCGCATGTTGAATTGCCCTTTGATCGTTGGCCGCAAATGCCAGGCAGCGAGTCCATTCAATTAAAACTGGGCGAACAAAAGAACCTTACTGGCGGCTGGCGCGTCACGAGCGAACGATGGCGAATCCCTGCTCTGGCAAGAGAACAGGCTGAAGAAAACGAGGATCAATTCCAGGCTTGGTTGGATGCTGAGGAACTTCCTGATGAATTTCAGCTAAGAGCCAGGCATGCGGGAGACCATTTTTCTCCTTTGGGAATGGATGGACACACACAAAAACTTTCCGACTTTTTTGTCAACGAAAAACTACCCCAACGTGCTAGGGATCAATGGCCCCTATTGTGTTTCGGTGATGAGATCATTTGGGTGCCAGGTTTTCGCCCAGCTCATCGTCACAGACTGAAAGATACCACCAAGGAAGTATTTTATTTTTCCATTCAACGGTCAGACCATAATGAAAATCCCCGTTCCTGACAAACGGGGATTTTCATTTATTTCGCTTCACCGTTGAGTTGTTTTAATTTGATAAACAACTCACGCCATTGTATTTTTGAAACGCCGAGTTTTTGGCGGACCTTATCGGGTTCTATGCCGTTTTGGTAATCACGCAATGCACTGGTCCACCGACACATATCGAATGATAGATGCTTGGTCAAGCCTGCCTCTTCACCGATATCCTCCAACAGGTATTCCAGGCGGCGAGGCGACCAGGGAAACGCCTGATCTACAGGTTTGTATTGGGCGAGATATTCATTGTATGCAGCAATCCAATCATCGGTGAGTTCTATCTTGCGTTCCTTGTAGCGGTTGGCTGGGCTGGCGTATCGGACAAAAAGATAAGGTCCATCCTTTCCATCCAATTCGATATGGTTGATGTGGATACCGAGGCATTCACTTTTCTTGATGGCGGTCTGCAGAAGAAGTACGGCAAGGGTATACGGTCTTGCATCCTGCTTCTTAGCCCTGCGGTGACGGTCCGCTGCAAGTAGGACGGATTCGTATTCGTCCTCGGTCAGCACCTGAGGCAATGGGCTGATCGCAGACCGTTGTACCACCTTCTCTGCCGGGTCAATGCTTATACTCCCATACTGGTGTAGCCAGCGAAAAAAGGATTTGACCGATGTTATGCGTCGCGATAAGGTTTTGGGACTGCAAGCCACGCCACGGTCCTTTTCCATCCATTCGAAGAAGCGATTTAGCTCTTCAGTGGTAATACTTCCGATTGCCTGATCAGGTTGGACGAATTTGGTCAATAAGCGCACATCTGAGAGAAATGCCTTAACCGTGTTGGGGGAGCGTCCCTGGTCGAGAAGGTAGGTTTCCCAGCCGTTGATGGCAGCAGGCAACAATGCTTTTGAACTGATATGCGCAGGTGCGGGTGTTTTTGCCATAAGATTCCCTTGCGTGTAGTCTTGCGTATAGTTTAGCGAATTTAATAGGCGTTGTCAACTGGCGATTTGCTGTTCTTATTCTCCCTAAACCATTTTCTGTTCTAAGCTATGGCGGTGGTAAATAATCCCACGGATTGACCTTTACACCTGCCATGATCTCAAAATGAAGATGCGACCCTGATGATCTGCCAGTGGAACCGACGGCACCGATCACTTCGCCTTGTCCCACGCTTTGACCGCATCCCACATTGATCGCGCTTAAGTGTGCATAAAGTGATTGAAAACCATTGCCATGGTCGACCATGATCATGTTTCCGTAGCCGTAATCGTTCCACCCGGAATATACGATCACACCCGCGTCCGAAGCGTATACAGCTTCGCCAGTCTCACCTGCGAAATCGAGTCCGTTGTGGTTTGTCTGAGGGGAGAAATCGAAGCCTGAAAGGTAATGTTTATTAGTGGGATAAATAAAGTACCCATAACCTACGGCGCCGCCGCTGACCGGGTCGCAGGCTCCTTCGCCAAGCACCCGCGCTGAGGCGGGGTTTTCGCGGGTCACGCCCAGGGGCGCGCTCCAACTTACGAAGTCGCGCTTCCCTCCGGGGATGATCAGCCAGGTCCCCGATTTGATGTTCGCGTTTTCATAATCACCGACGGTGTTTGGGTCGAGTCCATTTCCTGGATATTCGATCACATCTGCCGCGGAGACGCCGTAAAACCGCGCCCATTCCCCAAATGGAATACCGCCCAGCCATTCCCAATACACACCGTCCACCGGGAGGATAACCAATTCTTGGCCCGGTTGCAGGGAGTGTGGATCGTCTAACAAGGTATTGTAATTTCCCCAAAGGATCGTCTCAGGCTTCAACCCGAATTTTTCAGCAATACCAAAGACCGTATCACCATCCTGGACAGTGTATTTCTCCAATTCGTTTCGCGGACGGCTCGGGATGTTGGTATGTAATTTTGCAGATCGATTTACCCCTTCTTCAGCCGACACCTGATTTGCATTTGCCGGATCGAGCTGTGCTTCCACTTCAATCTGGGCTGGAGGTTGGTCGGCTTCGCTGGTCACGGATTGCGCCTGACGGTAAAACGTTCGAGCCATAAGAACTACCAGTGCAATGACGATCATGGTAAGCAGGTTTGAACCCAGTTTGATCAACGGTTCGCCCAGACCGATTTCAAGCAGATTCCTCATCCAGCGGGAGACGATGGAATCCCGCCTGGTCGTTGCCTTGGCGTCATGCCCGGACAGCTCGGGTTGATCTTCCTTGAATTCGTTTTGCATGGGTTTCATCATAACATGGCAAAAAAAATGCGGTCAAGTTGAGATGGCGAATCCTCATCCATCCTTAATACCACAAGCCTGTTATGTCTGCCTGTTATCCCGAAGGAAGATGATTCGCACAAGCGAAACCCCAACCAAGCAAGTAAATCCGCCCACAAGAATTGCACTTGGCACTCTCCATGTCTGGGCAATCCATCCAATCAAAATGCTGCCGAATGGGGCGACCCCTTGTAATCCCCAGAAGTAAACACTGAACACCCTTCCGCGCAAGTCGTTCGGTACACGTATCTGGATCATCGTATTCATGCTAATTAACTGTGTTACCGTCCCCCAGCCGACAAATATCAGCAGAAAAAAAGCCAGTGAGGCATTTGTTGTAGTACCCAGGGCGATGATCGGCAGAATGAAGAATACCTGACCCCACAAAAGGGTGGATGATTTATTGGCGGAGGAAAAATACGCCATCATCAATGCTGCGGTAACAGCACCAATGCCCTGCGCCGTATACATGCTGCTTGTTCGGGCGGCGATCAACGCCTCAGAACTCAGGGCGGGCTGAAGGATATCGCGTGCAATGGCCGGGATCTGCT
This sequence comes from uncultured Anaerolinea sp., assembly GCA_964648645.1. Taxonomy (GTDB): domain Bacteria; phylum Chloroflexota; class Anaerolineae; order Anaerolineales; family Villigracilaceae; genus Villigracilis. The sequence goes on along the minus strand of CAZYLM010000049.1, from coordinate 11,645 downwards.
GCACCAGGGGGATACCGAAAAAACCCAATAATGCAGACATTAGTATGGCAGACATGACAACAGAGTTCGAACGGATGTATTGCAATCCTTGTTTGAATTCAGCCTTTAGACCTTGAGATTCGTCGAGGTGATTCTCCTCCCTGTATCTGGTGCGGGCAAAAAACAAACCGATGATTACAAAGATATAACTGATCCCATTCGCAAGAAAAACCGCGCCTTCGTTCTCGAAAGCGGTTATCAGCCAGGCGGCACAAAGTGGGCCGATCACCCGGCCGAGGTTGAAAGCTGTGGTTTGTAGCGCGATCGCACTAGGGAGGGCTTCTTTGCCGGAGAGCTCGATCAACATTGCCTGACGGGCGGTGACCTCCACGGCAACTGCAGATCCATAGATAAAAGCCAGGGCAAGGATTTGCCATATCTGAATCTTCCCAGTGAATGCCAGGAATGCCAACCCGAAAGCCTGGATCGACATGACGGCTTGCAAGAGGATGACAGCTTTGCGTTTGTCCATCCGTTCCACGAATACCCCTGCGGGTAATGCAAATAAGAGTGTCGGCAGCGTCGAAGCAAAGCCGATCAACCCCAGATCGAGCGGACGCCCCGAGATGCGGTAAGCAAGATAGGGCAGGGCAGTGGACTGCATCCATGTGCCGACAACAGAGATGAATTGACCGGAAAGAAAAAGGACATAATCCCGGGAACCGAGCGCGGGGAAGCGGGTTAGCAGGAATTGCCGGAAGGAAATCATTGCTTACCCGGCAGGGACAATACATTCGGGGCGGTCGTTGTCGGGTTTGTTCACCAAGGTCGAAACAGGATGGGCAGACATGGCATCGGCGGGGAAGGGCTTGATAAGGTGACCCAGCTTATCTGGAGTCTGAGCCGCAGGGTCCAGCCATTGACCGTAATCTTGCGGGTCAAGAATTACAGGCATCCGGTTGTGAAGGGAGGACATCAATTCGTTCGGTTGAGTCGTAATGATCGTGCAGGTGCGCAGAGAGTCACCTTCGGGTGAGTTCCAGACATCCCATAATCCGGCAAAGGCAAACGGTCTGCGATCTTTCATGTGAATGAAATACGGTGTTTTCGTTTTTGTCCCAACCGAGGTCTTCCACTCGAAAAATCCATCCGTGAGGATGAGGCAGCGTTTGTATTTGAATCCACCGCGAAAAGACGGTTTTTCAGCGATGGTCTCGCCTCTGGCATTGATAAGCTTGTTGGCAATCGCGGGATCTTTCGCCCAGGAGGGAATCAAACCCCAGAGGAAAAATTCGGCCTTATTTTTTGCGTCATTTGGTATGGCAAGAACGGGTTGGCTTGGTGCGATGTTGAACCGGGGTGCAAATTGTGATGGGAAAGTAAAAGCACCGAAAGCATCTGCGATCTCGGCAGGATCAACGGTCAGGGTAAAACGTCCGCACATGATATCTCCTTAATCTTTTATTTATGAACGGGAAGGGTAAAGAAGAACGTTGACCCTTTCCCTAGCTCGGACTCAAGCCAAATCCTTCCATGGTGGATTTCAATGATTCGCTTAACAAGCGCTAGCCCGATGCCGGTGCCCTCGGTGCTGGCGTCGAGTTTGTTGAACAAGCCAAAAACCCGGTCTTGGTATTGTGGTTCGATGCCTATCCCGTTATCTTCCACGAAGAAGACGGTTTGCTCTTCCCCCTTCGTAGTGGATCCGACTTTGATTTTTGGTTCAGTTTGGTTGCCCATGAACTTGATGGCATTTTCGACGAGATTTTGGATCACCTCAGTCAGCCGTACACGATCTCCGAAGACTATCATCCCTGCATCTATGAATTCGACAGATATTTTTCCGGTTGTGATGGGTCCTTCGAGGATGGCGAGCGCATCGGTAATGATGGTGGAGAACCTGACCTCCACTGGGTCGTTGGCGATCCGCCCGATGCGCGATAATTCAAGCAGATCGTTTAATAGCTCGTGCATTTTTTCCACTGCCTGTCGGATTCGTCCAAGGTCTCGCAGAAATTTATTTTGATCTCCTGCCAGGATATCCTTTTCGATATAGCCAAGAAAGCCACTGATCGTCACCAGAGGAGACTTCAGATCGTGTGACACGGTGTATGTGAATCGTTCGAGTTCCGCATTCTTTGCCCCCAATTCGGTGATCAACTGTTCCCGCTCCATCTCCGCCTCTTTTCGTTCCGATATGTTACGTGCTATCCCTGTGGTTCCGATGATCATCCCGTTCTTATCACGAATCGGTGTTTTCGTCGTTTCGACCCAATATACCTGCCCGGCGCTGTCCATTTGTTTTTCTTCGATGGTTTTAGGTTTTCCGCCCTGGATCACTTCCTGGTCTTCTTTCCGATAGTATTCGGCAAAATGCAGATCCCATAAATCCAAGTCAGTCTTACCGACCACCTCTTCTTCTTTCCTGCCACTCACTCTTAAGAATTCTTCATTTACGGCAATATAACGGCTTTCTGTGTCTTTGAGCCACGCCATATCGGGTATGTTGTTCAGGATGGCTTTTTGTTGCGATAAAGCCTCCTGAACCTTTTTCTCGGTATTTTTTTGCTCGGTAATATCCTGTACAGCGCCGATGATTCCAGCCAGGCGATTTTCTTTATGATCCCAAACCGGATGTGCGAAAATGCGCTCCCAGCGAATTTCGCCATCTTTGGTAAATGTACGAATCACAGACCCTTGTACATCTTCGTTGTTGAGCAACTTTTCCATATCCCTGGAGTCCAGAGCGAGGTCGTCCGGGTGGATGTGAGCATACCAACCGCCGGTGGCGTTATACTCCTCCGGTGTGTAGCCGGTCATCTTTTCGAATGCCCCGCTCATCCAAATCGTCCGGGCTTTGTTGCTTGTTTCCATCACGCTTTCAAAGGCGTAATCCGAACTGACAGCCGAGATCAAACGATATTTTTCTTCGCTATGGCGCGCCCGCTGGATGGCATCGTTCATGGTGCGCACGGATAAGTATTGCAAGGTAGTTATGATCGGAAAGAATACAAGGCTGATCACCCAGGTCAGTTGAGGCGGCTGAGCGCCGTGGTCGGGTATGAATCCGTTCGATTGTGCGACGATCATTCCGAAACCAGAAAGGAGGCTTGCTGTAGTGAGCGTTACAGCAGCACGGGGACCCAGGATCAGACCGCTGATCAAAATTGTCAATGGATAGCCGATGATATAAGCTTCATCTTCCACACCATATCCTGTAAAAGCGGTGACGGTAAAAAACAACCAGAATGCGATCGATTGTATCGCCCCGGCAGGCCACACACTCCCCCGCCTCAAAAGTGAAAGGAGATAAATATTGACTGCTTCGCCAACCACTGATTGAGTCCATGCTCGTGGGGCGATCTCCGGATAAGCAGTCAGAACGTAAACCATGTATGGGATCGGCACGAACACCAAAACCCAAAGGACAATATTCAGCAAATATGCCTGCCGGGTTTTATCCTCATCTTCAAAGACAGGCGGGCTGAAAAAATTGCGAGAATTTTTCATAATATCTACTTTCTCAATTTTCTCGCATCCCCATCCCGGATCGTTACACCTGTCGAATCGAGATATTCCAATAATGCCTGCGCATATTTTCGAGTTGTCCCAATAAGGTCTCTTACTTCAGCAAGGGTGATGCTTCCCTGCTTTTCGATCCCGGCTGTTATTTGTCTGACGATCTCGGCATAATCTGTTTTACGGAAGATGACATCCTCAGACACAGGTATCAGCTCCCCCAGTTCGATCAAAGCGTTGACAACTTCCACACCCGCTTCCGCCTGGCATTCTTTGATGCTGGGTGTGACAAATGGATTCGCTTCGAATTTGCGCCTCAACGCTTCAGCCCTGGTTTGGGCGACACCATTGAACCTGATTTCATGCCCAGGCACGGATACCGCTCCGCGTACATCGAGCAGGGTTAGTTGAGAGGCTAGATATGCAATTGCGGCGTTGAACGCCTTTGGTGCAAGTTTTAACTTGCTTTTCAATTCCTCGCGAGGTATTCCGCGCCTTAAGGGGTACTGAGTGTGATGGGTTTCAACCAGCTTGAAAATGTTCGACTGTAAAACCGACCAATAGGCAGATGAAACTACAAGTGGATCTTTATTTTCAGTTTCATTCAGCGTTATGATCTGGCCGGATATTAAGAGCTCTTGGTACGCAGCATCTGCCTGATCAGATTCCAACCGCGACCTGACGATAATGTCCTTGCGGGAGGCAATCTGGAGCGCATGGGCAGCTTCGAGCAAAATATCTGCAGGTGAGCCTTGCAATAGAGACTCCAGCGATTTGATCAATTTATCGTCGAAGCGTTTGTGCCTGCCTGTTGGTTGGTGATCCACCACGATCCCTCCGCCTAGGGTTTCCCCAGGTGAGGGTCTTCGTAAAATATATCTGTCGCCGCGAAGAGTAACAACAGGGTCGCGAAGTTCAAGCTGGATCCAACCTTCCTGACCCGCCCTGACCTCTTCTGTACCAAGTAATCTAAGTGTGGCAACTGTTTCAGTTGCACCGGTGAAGAATTTCACCTCATCGCCGTGAACAATCGATTTTTGCATGTCTCGCAGCGCTTGGAATTTCGCGTCGATGCGCCTTATTGCGTGATATTGCCCGGGATGAACAAGTACATCACCCCGTTGTATGCTTTCCACATCCACGCCGGATATATTGACAGCCGTCCGCGAACCGGGGATGGCTGTTTCTTCCTTTTTCTTGTGTGTTTGTAAACCGCGAATGCGTCCTTTGGCACCGCCTGGCAGGATTTCAACTTCATCGCCAATAGAAAAACTACCATCCCGTAAAGTGCCTGTCACCACGGTTCCGAAGCCACTCATGCTAAAGGCTCGGTCAATGGGTAGGCGCGGGCGGTGGAGGTCTGGTCGTGCGGGTCTATCCGTTAGAAGCGATTGTAGATTGGAAATTAACTCGTCAAGTCCGGTTTTCGTTCTTGCTGATACCCGAATAATCGGTGAATCTTTTAACACGGTGCCACTCACGGCGGAGCGGATCTCCTGGGTGACAAGATCAAGCCAGGCAGGGTCTGAGGCGAGGTCGATTTTTGTCAGAACGATCATTCCCGCAGGAATTTGTAAGAGGTCGAGAATCGCAAGGTGCTCCTTGGTTTGCGGCATCACCCCTTCATCTGCAGCGATCACGAGCATGGCAGCGTCAATCCCGGCGATTCCCGAGAGCATGTTTTCGATGAAATCGCGATGCCCAGGTACATCCACGATCCCTACCTCTTCACCGCTTGGCAGGTTTAACCAGCCAAATCCCAATTCAATGGTCATTTCGCGGGCTTTTTCTTCTTTAAGTCGGTCCGGATGAGTACCTGTAAGCGCTTCGATCAAAGTGGATTTGCCATGGTCTACATGGCCTGCTGTGCCAATGACTCTCATATCAATGATTTAACCACAATTTGAAAACAAAAAGTTGGAAAACGAAAGGTTTCCAACTTTTCTCAATTCAAGCTATTTTCTATTGTTTTTTGACAGTCTTTTTTCCATGGCCCATGATTCGTTGATATGAAGTCATCCATTCATGAAGGATGTTCATAAGTTCCTGAAGTTGTTTCTCGGAGACATCGGCGGTCTGGTGTACCTGGTCGCGCAATGCCTGGGTGATATCGTTCATGGCGGTTGTGCGCTCCTCGCTCTTCAGCACCTCTTTGCGTAGATCGCGGAATGCTTCCTCGGAAGAAAGGCTGTAACCAGTCCAGCGCTTTTGGTCATCAGCTTTAAAACTGATCCACTCTTGACGCAGGCGTTCTTCTGCGAGCCGCTGCATTTCGGTCACTTCGTTGATGCGGCGCTCAAGTTTGGTATTTAGCTCCATATAAGTGTCCTGCGCTTTTCTTGCGCTGCGCAGGGTTTCATCCAATTTTTGCAACTGAACATCCATGGCTTCGGCTTCTTTTTGAAAGGTGCCGAATTTTTCCTCCCACTCCTTCCAGCCCCTGTCTCTGTCAACTTGTGCAACCCGTTGATGGTCCAGAAAAGTGGCTTGGGACTGCTTTCTTTCGAGTTCTGATGAGAGCAGTTCGGTGATCCTGTTTTCGATATTACGGATGGAGTCACCATGAACGGTTGCCTTATCGCGGTTCTCGTCTATGCGTTTTCGTAGTGCAGTTAACTCGCCCTGAATGTCTGAGATGCGTTTTAAGTCATTTTTCCTGGTTTCCTCATTAGCCAGCAGCGTGTGGCGGACGTCTCCGGTTGTCCGCTGGGAATCTTCAACTTCCAGTCTGAGGTCGCGAATGTCGTTGAGCACCCGTACGATCTCGTCACCACGTTCCTTGATCTGTTTCTTGATCTCTACCGGGTTGAGGGAGTTTTTTACCTGGGTTACGGCTTTGCTGACTTCACTAATGTCAGCTTGGATTCGTTTTGCCGATTCCTTCTCCGCTTTTGCGTGTGCTTTTTCGTTCTCATCTATTACTTTCAGGATGTCTGTTCGCTGCTTTGTCAGGCTGGCTTCGAACTGCTCTACGCGTTTCGCCGCAGGGGTGACCTCAGTCATCTGCTTGCCGAAGGTCTTCATTTGTTTCGACAGGACGCCAACAGATGCCTCGAAGGCTGCCAGGCTTTCCTTCAGTCCGACCAAGCTTTCCTTCATTTCGCGTTGTTGTTTTTCAAGAAAATCGAGTCGTTTGACGATTTGTTCAAATTCCATGGGAACTCCACATCTTTGCGGCGATTATACACGTTTGCAGCGTGGCTTATTGTGCAAGGTGTTCGAAGAGAAGGGGCAGACTTGAAATGAAGGGCCGAAGAAATTGCGGAAACAAGCCAAGTGCGAACAAGCCCAAAACGCCAACCCCCAGCATGAAAATCTGTGCCCAGGTTTCGTTCAATTCCCAGCGCACTTCATCTGCGGACATGACCATGGCTGCCAGGGTGCGGAAGGCGGATGTCAACAAACCGGCTAAGCCCAGGAAAACCCAAAACGCTGCGGCAAGAGATTGGGCGGAGAGTGCCTGCCATAAAGCGATTCGCGATGGGAAACCGGCAAGCAGGGGAAACCCCGCAACAGAGAGATGCGCCAGGATCAATGAGCTGGATGCCACCGGATATTTTCGCATCAATCCCTGGATGTCATTGAATTTCAAGGGATATGCTTTACGCTTAATGATGGATAAAGCAAGTGCCCAAATGCTTAACTCCAATCCACGCGGGATAAGGGCAAGAAAAACGATTTCAAGAATGTTGGAAGTGCTCAAGCCCAGAATGACGAGGAACAAACCTGTCTCGGCAATTGCGGCATAAGCAAGCACCCTGCCCAAGTGGCGCTGTAACGCGCCAAACAGCCCGCCAGATGCCACCATGATGACTCCTGAAAATAGTATGGCATTTACGAGTTGAGGTGTATTTCTAAGCCAGGCATAACGATCAAGAAAACCTAAGGCAAAAATTACCGTGAAAACCGGCAACGCCCATAAAAGGAAACCAACGGCATACGGCGGCGCTTCTTCCATGAGCTGCGGGATCCAATTGTAGAATGGGAAAACTGCAAAAAGGAAGGCAAACCCCAGGCTGAGCATCACTCCTGACTGAAGGATGGTTTCAATATTACCGGGATTGGCTTCGACTCCAGCGAGCATCCAGCCGGAAAAGAGGATGAAGGGCATTGCCAAAGTTTGATAAACAATGTAACGCACCACGCCTCGCCTCGGCGCCTGATAAATGGGCACCAGCAAAAACACTATGAGCATGGCTGCCATTTCGAGCAGGAGGGCGGCGTATAGAAAAGGTTCCACTGCAATTGATGCGGTTAACAAGGCGATGATCATCAACCCAAGCGATGAGAAACGATGAGCGAGACCTGTGGATTCGGACCCGAAGAACCAAAGCGCTGAAATGCCATAGATCATAGCAAGCAAGGGTCCATCTGCAATTGAAAACTCAAAACTCCGCCCGAAGACCGCAATGGATGGGGAGATCTTCAGAGAAAGGGGACCTAGTAGCAATGCTGTATCGATGGGTATAAAAAGTGCGATCAATGAGAGGAATCCCGCTACTCCACCTGCGATATAAGCGGATACTCTCTCGTTGAGAAGAAAAAAAATAGCTGCTCCGATCAAAAGAGGAAGGATGATCCAAAGAAATGGTGCGCTCATTCTTCCTCTCCCGGCACGATGAGCGGAACGCTGCCTGCGATCAGAAGATATGAGCCAATGATACCCAAACCAAGATTCACCGCAGCCAAAAGCCCGGTAACTAGAATGGCGCTTTCTACAGCAGCGTAGATGATCTCAAATCCAGATAACATTGTCAGAAGACCAATAATCACACGTGTGAGGTTATTAGTTACACCTAGCTGTACGACACCAGCTCCTATCAATAGCAATCCTGCCGCAACGACAGCTAACCCCATCCCGGGGATGGCGGCTTCAATACGGGGAGTCCCCCCAATAGCAATGAGGATGACAACTCCCATAAGCAATAGGCGAAAAGCTGAGCCGCTCGGGAAGAAACGGTCCTGTTCGCCTTGCTCGGCAGATGATGAATTCAAACGGGTCATGCCAAGAATTGCAACCACCATCCAGCCCACGATCAGTTTGACCGACCCCATTGCGAGTGGAAGATGGCGGGTGACGAGCCAGAATACGGCAAGATATTGGATCGCCAGCGAGCCGAGCAGGATGCGCCAATCGCGGTTCACCATGATACTTGTGGATGTTGCAAGTGCCAACACCACAGCCGCCCAGGAAATGATGTCAATGGTCATTTTACCTGGGTCCGCCAGTGATGATTAGAATAAAGAAGACCAGGAATAATAGCGACCACATGATGCCGCCTTCACCTTCAAGCGATTTATTTATGGTTTGTGCCAGCCTTGCAGAGCCGCGATATATTGCCCAAAGTCCGCGGTAGAAGCTATTAACCCAGCTACCGGATGAGCTGACCCAATGTGCACGGGCAGGGCTGAAGATACGGAAGCGCCGCGCCACCCAGACCAGAACAAGCGTCATGGCTGAGGCGATAAGGGCTAAAACCCAGTTGCCAAGTTGAAGTGCGCCCTCCCAGCCGAAGAATCCCAGGAGAACTTCGATGATAAGTAACAAAACAATCCCAGCCGGGTAGGCAATCTTAGTCCAGGAGGGCTGATCTTCAAGTGATTCGGTTTCCCTGCTACGCAGTGAATGGCGGACGTAGCCGGCGATCATACCCCCTTGAGATGCAATGACGAATGGGAGTAAAAAGCCGGTATTTCCAATCCATGCCGTCGCAGTCATTGAAAGTGGAAGGCTGGATAAACTCCATACGCCAATAAGCAACACGCGGCTGAGACGTGTATCTTGAACCGAGAAAAGAAACAATGCCCCACCTGCCAGGATGAGTGCACATGCCCACGCAGCAGACCCGGTGGGGTTTCCACCAAGTGCGGAGATTACAGACAGAGAACCCATTCCAATCAACCAATAAGGTCTCCCATTCAACTCATCGGGGGCACGCAGCCACATCCATGCTCCATAAATAGCTGCAACAGAGACAAATAGAGATAGAAGTGTCGTCCAGCCGGATGGGGTGATTTGGATGTGCCCAAGTACACTCAGGGTGGAGGCAGCCCCGATGAGCCGAAGGGCGGTGCCAAAACCACGGCGAAGTGAAGATTCGGGATCATATGGCAAATGCAAGGGTAGGACACCGAGCCGCAAACCTGCAGCAATCACCAGATAAATACTTGCTGTGGAGGGCAAAGCCTGGAACGTTGTAACTGGTCCGTTGGAAAACCCCTCGATATAAGACCACAACAAAAATGCACTCCCAATGACCCTCGTTGCGAACGAGATCACAACCCGCTCGTTATTGCGCGCGCCACTGACCGAACTAGTAAGTGCAATGACTTCTG
>CAZYLM010000049.1:0-1711 GCA_964648645.1 uncultured Anaerolinea sp. | reverse complement strand
AGGGTTGCATCGAATGGGATCACCGTCAGCCAAAGTAACACACTTATGAACGCAAGCGAAGCGCCACCAACTGCAACCAGCCAGCCATAGCGGGCTTCAGGTTGGGTGATGCGCAATACGACCAATGCAAGGGCGGTGAGAAAGAGAAAAAGGCAAACGATCAGAAGGAACATGGGAGAACTTATTAATTGTAACAGGGTTCGACCCGGAGGTTGGCGAGTGTCGGGTTTGGTAAAATCTTCGCATGAACCTTCAAAAAAATTATAAAGTTTGGAATAAGCTCAAACTTTGGATGTTGACCCTTGTTTTATTCGTTTCCTGCTCCGCGCCACCTGCCACCTCAAACCCTGGACCGGAAGTTGTTTCGATCCCCGCCATACTTGCTCCAACACAGACTCCCTTTCAGCCTCAATCCGGGATGTTGCCCAATCCCTATTCTGCGGTTGGTACTCCGCAGTCCGTGGCGACATTCACACCCTACCCGACCCAGATTGTGATTCCGGAGAATATAGATGTGCCGGTGGCTACAACCTCTCCCGTCAGCGCGGAGGTCGTACAATATAATCCATTGACCGGTTTGCCAGTAACTGACCCGACATTCCTGCAATTCCGCCCGTTGGCAATCAAAGTGGGAAACTCTCCTGATTATGTTCGTCCGCAGTCCAGTCTGACGCTTGCGGATGTTGTGTATGAATACTATATCGAGTGGGGGGATACGCGCTTTGTTGGTATTTTTTATGAGAACACCGCCAAAGCTGAGCGTGTAGGTCCTGTGAGATCAGGGCGTTATTTCGATGAGAATCTTGTCCGGATGTACCATTCCTATTTGATGTTCAAAGGTGCCGATCCTCGCGAGCTTGAATATTTCCATTCGCTGGACGTCGACCCCTTCTTCGTCACGGTCGGTTTTGGGAATTGCCCGCCTTATTTTATGGGTCCGTATAAGCGCGAAGGGTATAACAATGTGTTTTTCAATGCTGCGAAATGGGCGGCGTGTACAGCAAAAAAAGGCTGGGATAACAGTCCGCAGGTCATTAGGGGTGGATTCTTTTCTGAGGAAGTCCCCCAGGCTCCCACGATCGTAACAAGAATCTACAATTTCTACTCCCCAGTCAATTACAGTTACTGGGCGTATGAACCTGATACGCGCACATATTTCCGTTACCAGGAGAGCAAGGACTTGATCAACCGGAAGGTTGAGGCGTACGATCAACTGTTTGACGATTTTACAAGGGAGCCCGTGACTGCTGAGAATGTGGTTGTCTTGTTTGTGCCGTATATCTTTACCAATCAAAACCAGGCGCAGGATGAAGTCTATAACCCGCAACTGATCGATTATGGCAATGCCTATGTCTTTCGAGACGGACTTGCGATCCCTGCATTATGGAACCGAACCGTGATCGACCAGCCTATTATTCTTACTCACCCGGATGGCACTCCGATCTATTTGCGCCCCGGACAGACGTTCTATCAGATCATGGGTGTCACCTCCCGCAAGTTCACCGAAGGGAACGAATGGCGGTTCGAATTCGTAACACCATAATCTGCAATGGTCTTGATTGCGCATTGAACCGGTTTGAAGATATTAATGCATTACAATGAGCCTAGCCCGGAGTTTTTATGACCTTTGATCCCGTTTTTCTTGCCAACCTCACTCTTGTGTTGACCGCCTTTGCCGGCGCATTCCTGGTTGCATTGTGGATCAGCCTTG
>CAZYLM010000048.1:0-15998 GCA_964648645.1 uncultured Anaerolinea sp. | reverse complement strand
CGGAGCATACCGCCAAGAGTCTCTGTCGGCTCGGCGGGACGACCAAAGAGCAGACTGAGGATCATGGCGATGAAAAGTCCGCCTGCGGTAAGCCAGCCTGCATTGCGCTTTTGCTCATCCTTCCAGAACGGTTCAAAGATGAGGACCAAAAGCCCAATGGCCAAGATCAGGATCTCGGGAAGAATGGAGGCGAAGGTCACTGTCGTAAACATTATGCACCTCCCAGCAGGGCCATGATGTATGAGACGCCGGTCTCGACCATCGGCACCATGATGGACGGGAAGACCCCGATCCCGATCATGAAGAGGCAGAGTGTGGTAATGGCAACTTTATCCAGCATGGTGATATCGCCGACATGCCCTTCGAGATTTTCAGGCATCGGGGCAAAGAAGACCTTGCGAATGTTCATCATGATGTACGCCGCGGTAATGACAATGGAGATCGAACAGATGACTGCAACGAGCCATTGCTCACCCCAAACACCCATGAAGATCGGGAATTCCGCAATGAAACCGGAAAAACCGGGCATGCCCATTGAGACCAAACCTCCGATGATAAAACCGATCGTGGCAAACGGCATGACTTTGGCAATACCGCCCAGTTCCGGGATCATTCGCGTGTGAGAGCGGTCGTAGATCATGCCGGTGACAGCAAAGAAGAGAGCCGTCATGACGCCGTGAGAGAACATTTGCACACCGGCACCAAGCAAGCCAGTCTCATTAAGGGTGGAAATGCCGAGCATGACCAGACCCATGTGCGATACCGAGGAAAAGCCGATCATGTATTTCAGGTCGGTCTGAACATAGGCAATGTATGCCCCGTAAACGACTGCAACGCCTGCAAAGGTCATGATGAGCCACGACCAGTGATGAGCGCCCTCAGGCAGGAGCATGACACCCACGCGCAGGGCGGCGAACGCGCCGAGTTTCATCAGCACGCCTGCATGGAACATGGACACAGCCGTCGGCGCCGCAACGTGCCCATCCGGCGACCAGTTATGGAAGGGCCAGATACCGCCGAGAACGGCAAAGCCGAGGAAGACCGGCAGGAACCAGGTATTTTGAAAAGCGGCTGAGAACCCGGCATTTTCCATTTCGAGCATGTCGAAGGAAAGCACACCTGTATTCTGGTACTGCGTCCAATACATCGCGAGCGCGCCGACAAGGGCAACAACCGAGCCGATGAACAGATAGAGGGTCAACTTCATCGCCGCATATTCGCGGGTCTTGACCCAGCCCCAAATGGCGATCAGCAAATACATTGGGAAGACGGCAATCTCATAAAAGAAGAACAACATGAACAGGTCAAGCGAGACAAAGACGCCGAACACGCCGCCCGCCAATAAAAACAGGAAGGCAAAGAATTCGCGCGGTCTGTCTTGAATGCCCGACATGACGTGCGGATCATCATTGCCCCAGGAAATTAGCACACCGGTGAACATCACAATGCCGGTCAGCAGGACGAGCGGGGCACTGATGCCATCCACGCCGAAGTGCAGGGCAATATTAAGCGGAGGGACGCTGAGCCAGGTGTATTTTTCGACGAATTGGTATCCCGCCATATGTTGAGTCAGATATTGGATATACACCCAACTGGAAAGCAGAAGATCAATCACTGCCGCCGCCAGAGCCGCCGCACGGGCTTCATTCTTCCGGTTCGCAGGCAGCATCAGGATAAAGATGCCTGCCGCGAACGGAAGGAAGGTAATAACACTCAGGATGGGAAAAGTCATATTCACCTCGGTCGCTGTCATTGCGAGAGCGTACTTTTCGCTCGAAGCAGTCTCACCTTAAATTGGAGATTGCTTCATCGTAGCGCCAGGGCGCCACTCCTCGCGTAGACAGAAACATGCATTAGAAAAGTGCTGTCACTGCCTTGTTGATGATCTCCAGGATCCAGCGAGGCCAGAGACCGGTAAAGAGCATCAACGCCATGAGCGGAACCATGACCAGCACCTCGCGGGTGTTGATCTCGGTCAGTTTGTGCTCACCATGCGCCCAATGTTCGTTCATGGGTCCATGAAGTACTTTCTTGATTCCCTTCAGGATGTAAGCTCCGGTAAATAACAGACCAAGCATGGAGATGGCAGTGTATATCGTCAGTGGCTGATAGGAGCCTCTTACAATCATGAACTCGGAGACAAACCCGTTGAGGCCAGGCAGTCCGAGAGACGCCATCGAAGTAAAGATAAGGATGCCGCCGTAAATTGGAACAAGCGGGAACAAACCACCGAAATCATCCAGGTTGCGGGTATGGGTCCGTTCGTAGATCACACCGACGAGGAAGAACATGCCAGCCGCCGAAAGCCCGTGGTTGAACATTTGCAAGACCGCGCCGCTCATGGCAATGTGAGCGTCGGTCGTACCGGCTGCAAGTCCGGCCGCAGCGATGCCCAGCACCACAAAACCCATGTGATTGACGGATGAATATGCTACGAGGCGTTTGAAATCCGTCTGCCCGAAGGAACCAAATGCGCCGAAGACGATCGCCATAACCGCAAGAAAAGCCAGCGCCCCGGCGAAAATCTTCGCTTCAACCGGGTAGAGCGGAAGAACAAGGCGGATAAACCCGTACGCGCCGAGTTTGAGCAAGACACCCGCCAGGATCATTGAACCGGCAGTTGGAGCCTCGGTATGCGCGTCTGGAAGCCAAGTGTGGAAGGGCCAGATGGGAACCTTCACTGCAAAGGCGATCGCAAACGCCCAAAAGGCAATGGATTTCACCGTACCCACGGACATCCCAAGAAGGATGGTCGCAGCATCTAACGAATTCCAATTTTGATACAGGGCAAGCAGGTCAAACGTTCCAAAGAGGACCCCGAGCATCTGCACCGCAAGCAGGAGACCGAGGGAACCGCCCATTGTGTAGATCATGAACTTGAGCGAGGCATAGTTGCGGTTGGCACTCCCCCACTGGTTGATAAGGAAGTACATCGGGACCAGGCCGATCTCCCAGAACACAAAGAAGATCAGCAGGTCGAGCGCAAGGAAGACGCCCAACATTCCCGTTTCGAGGAAGAGGAAGAGCATCATGTACGGTTTGACGCGGTCGGTCACGCTGAAGGAGGCAAGAATGGCAAGCGGAGTCAACAGCGTGGTCAACAAAACCATCGCGAAGGAGATCCCATCTACACCGATGTGGAAGGATGAGTTGATGGCTTCATACCAGACGTATTTTTCTTCGAACTGGAAGCCGCTCGCGCCGGGGTTGAAGCGACTCCAAAGCACGAGGGTCAAAACAAAGGGGATCAGGCTGGCTGCGAAAGCAAACCAGCGCTGAAGTTTTGCATCGCCCGGCAGGAAGAACATGATCAACGCCGCAACTGCCGGGGTGAAAAGGATGAGGCTGAGGAGGTGAGTGTTGAGAAAGTCCATGGTTCGCTCCTACGCCATCAGAAGGAAGTACAACAGCCCACCGACCACGAAGAGCACGATCAAGGTGAGAAGCAAATACTGCTGGATGCGCCCTGTCTGTATCGGGCGAAGGTTTCTGCCGAACCACCAGGTCACTTCCGCAGAACCATCACCGAAGAAGCGATTGATAACGGGCAGGTCGAAATAATTACGAATTCCGCTTCCGACTCCGCCGGTCGCGGGACCAAACAAGTGGAGGATACCGTCGATGAAACCTTTGTCCATCCATTGTGAGACGAAAACTTCCGAGAACCAGACAGCCGGTTTGATGAACACAATGTTATAGAGTTCATCCACGTACCATTTGTTCTTGAGGAGCGGGATCTGCAGTTTATCTTCTGCAGGCGATTTGACATTGCGATAGACCAGGTAACCCGCCCCCAATCCGCCCAGAGCAACGAGCAGGGACGTCCCCAAGGGAACAATATTGAAACCGAGTTCGCTTTCATGCTCAAGCAGCATCGAACCAACGAACTCATGCAGCCAGTTGGGAACGAGACCGCCGGTGATCCAGTGCGGCATACCCACCCAGCCAAAGCCGACCGCGAAAACCGATAGCACGATCAGCGGAGTGGTCATTGTCCACGGAGTCTCATGAGCGTGTTTCGCTTCTTCCGTACGGGGTTCACCGAAGAAGGTCAAGGTGATCTGACGCATGGTGTAGAAGGCGGTCATGAAGGCGGCGATGGCAAGCGTGAAGAAGACGATCGTGTGTCCGTGCGCCCAGGCATCGGCAAGGATCTCATCCTTCGACCAGAAACCGGCGGTCACCAACGGAAAGCCGGAGAGGGCAAAGCCACCGATCAGAAAGGTCCAGAAGGTCTTGGGCATTTTGTCTTTCAAGCCGCCCATATTGAACATGTCCTGCGGATCCACTTTGTGATTGCCAGTATGAAGCACACCATGCTCCATACCGTGTATGACGGAACCGGAGCCGAGGAAGAGCAAGGCCTTGAAGAAGGCATGGGTGACGAGATGGAACGTCGCTGCCACATAGGCATGGATGCCAAGTGCGGCGATCATGAAACCGAGTTGCGAGATCGTCGAGTATGCCAGGACGCGTTTGATATCGTTTTGCGCCACCGCGATCGTTGCAGCGAAGAGAGCTGTGAACGCCCCGATGAAGGCAACGATGGTCATCGTTTTCTCGTCGAGGCTGAGGATCGGGAACATGCGAATGACTGCGTACACACCGGCGGAGACCATCGTCGCCGCATGGATCATCGCGCTGACAGGGGTCGGACCTTCCATTGCGTCCGGAAGCCAGACATGCAGCGGGAACTGTGCAGATTTTCCGATGGTGCCGATGAACAAGAGGAGTCCTATCAAGCCCGCCGCGGAGAGACCGAATATCCCCGTCGGGACGGAAGCGAGTGCATGTAGTACTTCTTCGCTGAAGATCTTTTCAAAGGAGAGCGATCCGGTCACACTATAGAGGAAGGCGATCCCCAACAGCATGAACACATCACCGATACGGGTGGTCATAAAGGCTTTGATCGCCGCATTGCGTGCAGATTCTTTGCCGTACCAGAAACCGATCAGCAGGTACGAGCACAAACCCATGATCTCCCAGCCGACAAACATCGTCAACACATTATCGGAGACGACCAGGGTCAACATGCCGAAGGCGAACAAACCGATGAAGGCAAAGAAACGGGAGTACATCGGCTCAACGGATGGAACAGTATGCCCATGAACGGTCGCACCATGAGGCGGCAGACCGGCGTGATCGTGATCGCCTTCAGGCTGGCCGTAATTGTGATAGCCAATGCTATAAATGAAGATCATCAACACGCACCAAGCCACAAAGAAAAGCGTGATCGCCGAAAGCGGGTCGATACGCACTCCGATCTCAAAATAAGATTCACCGGTGGGCAGCCACTTCACCGTATCGGCAAAGGGATGCTCGGCAAGATGCTCCACGCCCAGGGCGCGGATGAAGACGACCATCGCACCCAGCCAGGAGAGGAAAGCCGCCCCCACCGCCACACTATGGCTGAGGGCTTTACTTTTGTTCGTGAAAAGCACGATCAAAAAGAAAGCCAGCGCCGGGGGCAATGGGATGAGCCATATCAATAATTCAGTCGTCATGAAGCCTCCAAGAGCAAAGAGTAGTTAGTAGAGATCGGAGATTTAATTGCACCAATCTCTAATCGACTAATCTCCAATATCTGCTCTCTAGAATTTCAACATATCCAAATCGTTCGCGATCACAGTATTCCGGCGGCGGTACGCGGAGATGACCAACGCCAGACCCACCGAGACCTCCGCCGCAGTCACTGCAAACACAATGATCGAAAATACCTGGCCAGACATGTTCACTACGTCGCTATAACGCCAGAACGAGACTAGGTTGATGTTCACGGCATTGAGCATCAACTCGACGCCAAGCAGGATCGCAACCGCATTGCGCCGGGTCAGCACACCGAACATACCGATGCCGAACAACGCTGCCGCGAGGATCAAATACCAGGAATGAGGGACCATATGGTTTCCGTCTCCTATTTTTTATTGAAAGCGACGTAGACTGCGCCGACCAAAGCCGCGAGCAACAACACCGATGCAACTTCGAAAGGCAGGACGTACGCCTCGGGCGATACCAGGGCTTCACCCAGCAAACCGATCGGCTCGAACCCGGACGGGAGGTCTGCAGAAGTCCCGGTAAAACCGCTCCAACCCTGAAGCAGAAAGACCAGCCCCGCAAACACCAAAGCAGCCACGATCGCACCCAGCCACCAGTTGCGGTTCATTTGCGAACCCGAGTCGCGCATGTCCTTGCGGGTGAGCATGACGGCAAAGAGGAAGAGGATGGCGATGGCGCCGATATAAATCACCACCTGTACCACTGCGATGAAATTCGCGTTCAGAAGAGCATAGATAACGGCCACACCGAACAATGTGGCTACCAGCCAAAGTGCGGCATGGACGAGATGACGGGTCGTCACCACCATTAACGCCGAGCCAAGGGTGAATACGGCAACTATGAGGAAAATGATTTGTTGTGCTGTCATAAGTTTCAATTACCAATCTCCACTTACCAATCTCAGATATCAGAGATTGGCAACCAGCAATTAGTGATGCGCCTCCGCCGTCTTTTTCGGTCCTTCGATCCGCTCGCGTTCCTGCTTCGTTGCGGAGCGGGCAAGCTCGAGTGCAATCCAACCGGTGATAATGTTAGCGAGGAGCATGCCTAGAATGTAGAGCCAGGTTGAAGCGCCGGAAAGAAGTGCATTCATTAAAGCTGTCACCAACAAAAGGGCAAATGCCAGCGGGGTGAGGAATTTCCAATTGAAGGAAAGCATCTGGTCGATGCGGATGCGCATCATGGTGTACTTGACCCACATGATGACCCAATATCCAAGCATCGCCTTGATGATCAGGATCAGGATCGCGAGAAACGGGCTGACCTGTTCCAAACCAAGGAAGCGGTACCCGCCAAAAAAGAGGATTGCCCAGAAACCACCGAAGGTGAAGGCGTGCAAAAGTTCGCCTGCGTAGAACATGCCGAACTTCATGCCGGAATATTCGATGTTAAAACCGGAAACCAGTTCCGATTCACCTTCTGCAAGATCGAAGGGTGCGCGACCCAATTCCGCAATCGCCGCGATCAGAAAGATCAACGCGCCAAGCGGGGAAATAAATGCGTACCAGATGTTTTGACCCTGGATGATGCCGTTGATGTTCATCGAACCGGAGAAAATGACCGGGATCATCAACATGGTCAACATGGGGATCTCGAAGGAGATCATCACCGCTACCTGACGGAACCCGCCGATCATCGCAAATTTATTGTTCGAACCCCAGCCTGCCATGATGATCGCAAGCGTGCCGATGGCACCCGCCGCGATCAGGAACAGCACGCCCACGTTCAAGTCTGTGCCGAGCATCACCGGTGCAAGTGGAACGACCGCCCACAGGATCAGGACAGACATCATCGAGAGGATCGGCGCTAGGTTGTACACGACCTTGTCCGCATTGCCGGGGGTCGTGTCTTCCTTGATAATGAGTTTGATGATATCTGCGAACGGTTGGATCAAACCAAACGGACCCACACGATTCGGACCGAGCCTGTCTTGAAAGCGAGCTACCACCTTGCGTTCGATCCAGACCAGGAAGATATCCAGCACCATCAAAACAGTGATGAGCAGGAAAACGCCGAGGAAGGCAACCAGCACATGCGAAAGAACCGCATCCAGTCCCCAGCCGGTGAAAATGCCCTCAAGCCAATCTGCGGCGACTTTCAAGGGGTCATTCCAAAAACTCATAAATCACTCCATTTTTAGCGTAGGGGGACAATTTTCAATGTCCATCCACATCAGTGAATGCGCCTTACGCAAGGATTTCCGTATTACACAAAGAAAAGGCTGAAAGGAATTTTCCCGTCAGCCTTCTCTCCAATTTATTTCGTATTTACGCCCATTCCAACATCCCCTTGCGCCATGTATAAACCAAGCCGACAACAAGAATCGCTACAAAAATGATGCCCTCGATCACGGCATATAACCCTAGATGACCGAGTTTCACCGCCCACGGGAAGAGGAACACCGCTTCCACATCGAAAACCAGAAAGACCAGGGCAAAGATATAGTATTGCGCCTTGAACTGGATCCAAGCCTCACCCACAGGCTCGATACCGCATTCATATGTCGATTCTTTTACCGGGTTGGGCTTCTTGGGACCAAAGATGAAACCAGCAGCAATTGCCCCAATAGGAATAACCAAACCGACAACAATAAACAGGGCAACGTATATCCACTCATTCATATGTAAGACTCTCCGATGGGAAAGGTTGTATTACAAGTTAACGCGCACATTGTACCATAAAGGACAAATCACCTCCCAATACCCCTTGTCAATTTTTCAGGTGATTTTTGTCACGTTTTCCGGCCTCGTTTAGCGGGCTTTTTTTCTTTTTTCTTCATCCTGTCCCACAGATACTTGACAATATCATCGAAGAATGGAAAGCCGACGATCACACCCAGGACAGACCCGACCACACCGGATGTTCGCACGAAGTTGATCGAGAATCCAAAAAAATCCACCGCTTCGATCTCGACGAGTTGAGCCGATACGGGTAAGCGGCTTTTTTCTCCGTTGGATCGTTCTTCAAAGTTCAAGTACAACCAGATCGTACCGCGATAAATTCCCACATTCTGGCCGCTGACGCTCCAGAAAAAGTCCAGCTTCTCTCCTGGCTTGAGGGGTTGAAAGGTCGCACCGGGTGGTTTGACCTCCAAACCAGCGATATCAAAAACCGCTTCAGCTGTGACGTTATGAGTTTCGTACAGGTTGGGGATTTCGATCACCTCCCCTTCGACCACATGGCCCACAACGTCCGCAGTGGGCGTGATATTCCCAAGCGAGTCGACCTCGAGAGTCAAACGGATCACATCGCTTTCCGCCCCGGCCTTTATCTTCAGCGGATATTCCAAAGTCAGGCGCCGCTGCTCGGGAACCACAGGTATGATCTCAGGACCCTCGCTAGAGTCAGGCGTGGATGTTGTGGAAGGAGTATTCGTCGCGGCCGCCATCGTGGTCGGCGGCACTGCCTCTGTTGAAGGCGCCTCTGTGGCGGGCATGTCGGTCTGCGGAGCGCCGCCGCAAGAAAGCAAAACCGACGCTGCAGTGATAGAAATAAAGATCGTGAAGGGCAAGCGGCGGGAGGCGTTCATTCCATTCAAGAAAGGCCGGGAACGAGAAAAGAAGCAGGCGTTGGCAATTGCATCTCAGATGGAGAAATATCCTGGATGCGGGTGTCGCGCGGATTTGGGCTAAAGCCCCATATTAAAAGAACAATGGAAATTGTCAGGATGATCGCGGCAAGAACCAACCGGACCTTTCTCATCGCTGGACTTCCTCCACTTCAAGATACCATTTCACACGGGTGCCGACCCTGTCGCGTAACTGCCAGGCGATGGGCTTGGGCATTTCGGTGAACGCGCGGCGGATGTCGTTGATGCGGCTGACGACGAGTGCCTTCTCCTCACCTTCCAATGGGATCTCGCCCGAGTTGAGCATGGCTTCCAATTTATCGAGGTTCAGGGAGGTCGTCTTATACAATCCCCAATCCGCACTGCCGAGTTGGGCAAGGACAGCGAGATTGATGGTCTCGTTATCGCCATTGCCGGTCTTATTATTCAAGAGAACCGAAGTGAGGTCGAAAGCATCTTTGCGGTTGAGTTCGACGATCTGCGCCTTCGAGAGGAACAACTCAGCCAGGGGAATCGTAACCGGGTCCGCTGCAAGGCGATCTTCAAAAGGGATCCTGTGGCACATTTCGAAGTAACCTACGAAAATGTCCACCTTCATCTCTGTCGGCTTGTGATAATAGATCTGCCGCTGGTCGCCGTTCAACAGGTTGAATGTGCGGTGCCCTTCATACCCCATTTCGGGCATGAAAGCTTCGAACTGCTTTCGCTGTTTGAGCGAGATGCAAAAATCGAGGTCAGCATATTCACGAATGAAAAGCGGATGCTTCTTCTTGTCGTGCATGTTAACCGCCAGCCCGCCGATGGCGCGCATTTGAATGTTCTTGGCGTTCGCTGCATCTACGAGACGATGGAGTTCCTGTTTGAGGTCTAGGGGAGCAGACATGGATTGAGTTTACTCGCGTTGGGAAAAGTCTACAAGTCGGTCACGTTGGCTTGCCCTCAATGAGGATGACATGACCATCGGTATCAAAACGGGGACTACATGCGAACGTCATTCATCCAGGCAGGGAATTCCTTCGAATCCATTTTCTCCACCGCCCTGCCCCAGCGTTCGAGCGCCCAACCCCAGAAGTCGAACTCAATGGTTGAGATCTTTGCCTGGATCGCAGCCCACAGCCCCCAGCCTACATCGGACATGATCATGTTGAGCTTCATACGTGCGATCATTTGCGGGGTGGCATCGCCGAAATAAGCAGCGCAGACTTCATTGATCTGGTCGTCGCTGAACTGCATTTCCTGGCAGGTATTGCCAAGTTCGAACGTCGGGTCGTTGTTGCCACTGTACTCGTAGTCGATCAACCAGAGCTGCCTGCCATCGTCGATGTAGTTCTCGGCGAGCAGGTCGTTATTGCACGGGACGGTCGTCAGCGGTTTGACGGACATCGCCTTTTCGATCTCAGCCACCGTGGACATTCTGTCAGAGTAACCGTCCGGGGTTTTGATGGAACGTTCACTGCACAGGCGGAGGTAATACTCCGTGAGGCGGAACATATTGAAGTCCGAATAGAAGCGTGGACCGGTGTGAAGCCGCTTGATGGCTTGAGCCATGCGCGAGGGTTGACCCGGTTCATTCAGAGAATCCTTCGACATGGTCCTGCCATCGAGGAACTCCATGACCATTGCGTTATGCTCCGGGAAGTGATGCAAGACCTTCGGCGCAACCCCGGCGCTTGCAGCAGCACGGGTGTTGTGGTGTTCGTTGTTGCGGTCGATGGCGAGCAGTTCGGTGCTCTCACCAGGCACGCGGACAAAGAACGGTGTTCCGTCCACGGTGATCTTGTAATTGGTATTGGTGAGGCCACCCGAAAGCTGCTGGATGGAAACGTCCCGGCCTTGCCAATCGTCCACTTTGGATGCGATCGTTTCGATAACAGACATGCTTACTCCTACAAAAAGAAAACCTGACAGGTTTTTGGAAACCTGTCAGGTTTTTGCATATTTTATTTACTCAACTGGAATTTCAGTCTGGACTTTGTCCATATCGATGCCTTCGCTCTTGCGGCGGGCTTTGAAGCCGTAATAGATGGCGGCAGACAATCCGTAACAGACCAACAGGAAGATGATGGAGTTGGTGTTCTTGAAGCTGATGCCATACAGACCTGCACCTTCACCGCCTGTGTTGAGCCACGGGTCGAACATCCATTCCACAAGGAGGAAAGCGAGGAAGCCGCCGAAGATCAATCCGGCAACGGTGATCAAGGGAACGCCAGCCACTTTCATTTTGGCTATCGGGGAGGCTTCGTAAAGCTCCTTCTTCTTATACGGCAGGATGATGGCAGCGATCGATGTACCGAAGTACATGATGGCAATGGCTTGTGTCGCTGCAAGGGTAACGGAGATGAACCCGCCCACGTTATAAGCGTACAGATAGGAAACCACCACAGCCGGGAGGACCATCAACAGCATGGCGTTGACAGGGGTGCCGTTGCTGTTCAGTTCTGCAACACGTTCAGGAAGCAGACGGTCGAAGGCAGCCGCGAACACCACGCGGGTGGAAGAAAGGAAGAGTGTACCCGCCCAACCAAACCACCAGAAGCTCATTAGAAGGAGAATAACGATCTGAATGAAGCGGCTATTGGAAAGGAAAGCCGCAAGCATGGCCGGGTTGGGCCATACAGGCAGCGGAGGAACTTCAGTGGTGTAACCCCAGTAGTAATTCCACCAGGCACCATTGGCTTGCATGTAGAAGTCCCATCCGATGGTCTTGGCAACCGCCAGGAAGAAGACGACGCCAAGGACTGTCACGGCGCCAAGCGCCCAAGCCATACCGGCAAAGTTGCGCTTGTAATCGGTCGCACCGCGGACTTCACCATAGAGGGTGGCGCCCCAGTTGGGCCACAAGTTGAAGAAGACCAGCCAGGGCAATGAAACCATGACCAATCCGAACGAGCCACCGGTCAACGGAGTGCCGGCTCCGGCAGCTGTTCCAGCCGCAGCAGTGGCATCCACCAACCCGGAGGATTGTGTACCGAAATATGCTGCAGAGTTCGCTTCGAACCCGGCTTTGAAAGCTTCGGGGGAACCGGTCAACAGAAGGTAGATAACAATTGCCAAACCAACAACGCCCGCATAGAAAGAGAATTTCTGGATGCGTGCATAGGTCTTCATACCGAGCATGATGACGATGGATACGAACACCAAGGCAAGAATGGAGCTCACGAACAACGGTGTGCCCGTTCCGGCAAACCAGACAGCCTGACTCGACATGCCGAACGCGCCGAGCAATGGCACGATGACCACCTGACGCAGCATGTCACCATAGACGGGAGTCCACAACCAGAGCGTGAACCACCAACCGGTGATGGCAAGGATAAAGCCAATGCTGCCGCCGAAGACGCGCGTCTGCCAGACGTAGTCGCCGCCGGAGCGGGGCATGACTGCGATCAACGAGGAGTACACGATGATCTCGAACACCAGAAAGACGGCGCTGATGATCAGGGCGTTGATCATGCCTCCGCCAAAGTAATACATCTGGCTGAAAGCATAGAACCCCAATGTGACGAAATTGATGGAAAAGAACGCGTAGATGAACGCGTCGAAGACCGACCATGAACGGACCATGCCGGTCGCCTTACGGACAAACAAGTCACTCATAACTCTCTCCTTCTTTGATGAATTATCAAGCGGGAAAAAAACCCGCGGCTAACCTGTTGTCAGGACGTAATTCTCGATCTTATTCTTCCCCAGTTTGATGATCGCGCCGAGCAAAGTGCCCTGCTCATACATCGAACCGGGATTAATGCACAATGTTTTCCCGATGCGCGTCGAACCTCTCCCCTCGTGGATATGCCCATGCAGGCTGAGCAGGGGCTGGGTCTTTTCGATCGCAGAACGCAAGGCCGTCGAACCGACGGGGATCATCGAATTGCCAGCCAGCACCGGGCGCAGGTCTTTATCCAGCTCCGGAGCCTCATCCAGACCGGATTTATACGGCGGCACATGGATATTGAAAATGGAGGCGGCTGGATTCTTCAAACGGGAGATCATCGCTTCATACCGCGCCGCAAGTTGATTCTCGTCCTCTTCCCGATGCGTGTTCCAGGGCGTGCGGTTACTCCAGCCGGAAGCGATCATCTCGTGACCGCTCGCCAGCATGGTGACATCGCCCTCGGCAAGCACAACCGTGCGGCTCTCGCGGATAATATCATCCACTTCGTCCATATCGTCATTGCCCGGGCAGCAATAGATCTTCATGCCTGTGCCAGCCAGTTTTTTCTCGGCAAGTTCCATCCATTGCTGGACGACCTTAAGCACTTCCTGCAAGAAGATGGCGCTGACCTTCGCCGGGTCTTTTTCCAGTTCACCGATCTCATCCGGGTTGGTCATGTATGGGTAATAGCCACGGCTGCGGACCTTCTTCTTCATGTCCGTCAGTCCGTCTTCATCTGTGATCTCAAAAACCTGTTCCAGAAGTGTGACGCGGTAATTCGGTCCGCCCTGATGAATGAACGGGACAACCGCCTTGCCCGTCATGTCGCCGCCGAGGATCAATTGATCGGCGCCGTAGAACTTCCCCGCATTAAGGAACTTGCTCCAGCAAATGTCCGAACCGTGAATATCCGTTGCAAAGAAGATGGTCGAGGTCACATGCAAATCCTTTTGTTTGGAAGATGGCTTGCAGAGGTGTTTCAGACAATAAATTGGCTCGATTATAACGCCTGATAAATCAATTGAACCAATTTACTTAACCTTCCGGTGCTGTGAAAAGTTACGCTTGTTCGATTTATCACAAAATATCGGAGGGCGTTCACCCGAAAACACCCATCAATCTTTGACGGCTGTTTACAGAAATCAGGCTGGAAAATATGCAGAGATTTGTGCTATAGTCTTTTCATCAGATCCGCCCGGATTGACCTTCAATGCCATGTTTTGTTATCTTTGCGATCGCCGTATCGTGCTCGAAAACAAAATTCCGTACATCGTCATAGGAGCCGGACATGTTCGATAAACGAAAAGAACCACGTAAAAAACTGATGGCGTTCACACCGGTTTATGTGCTGAACCCCCGAACCCTGCTCGGTTATCTTGAGGATATGACCCTGGGCGGGGCCAAGGTCGTTGGGAACTTTCCCCTTGCAGAGAATTCACGGGTCGTGCTTGCCATCGATTTCCCAAAAGACCTTCCCATCGTCGTGGACCTGCCTTTCATTATAAAAGCCCGCGCAGCGCGTTCAACCGCCGGTGAGGATGGATATGAGATCCTCGGCTTTGAATTCTCCGAGGTGACCGAGGATCAGATCCGCGTTCTCGAAGCCATCATCCAGCGATATGAATTTCAGAGGGCGGTATAGAACCGGCTGACCTCCACACGCAAATTACACTTGCAGCGTCCGGGCAATACCGCAGCCCGGTGACTTGGGGTATCCTCGCCCTGCTGCTTTTCCTGCGCATCCCATATACCATCGCCATCATCTACCTGCTGCCCATCGAAAACCAGAGCGGCGGAGCCGTCTACGAGGTTGGGACGTACCTGATCACCGCCTTCCTCATCTGGTGGGAGCGGGACCGCCTCGCCGATTTCCACCTGGATGCTTCAGCGCTGACATTGTTCATCCTGCTGAGACCGATCCAAACCATGACGTTGAACTATTGGGGCGTGGAATCACCGATGACCTTTCCGGGTATTCCCAGCCTGATCATCCTTGGCACATCCATCGTTTTGCTGGCCTCCCTCTGGAAAAGCGGATTCAAACCTCAGGGAATTCCACACCTTGCCCGTTGGGCGCTGTTGGGAGCCGCCGCAGGCGTTATGATGTCGATCCTCGTGAATTATGATTCCTTTCAGTCAACGCTAACCGGCAAAGGGATGTTTTCACCGGCGATCTTAACCTCGGCAAGCATCAACCTGCTGTATCATCTCGGATTCGCCCCGCTCAACGAAGAACCCCTCTTCCGCGGTTTTTTATGGGGTATGCTGCGCCAAGCCAAATGGAAGGAAAGGTGGATCCTCATCCTTCAATCCGCCGTATTCACTTCTGCTCACGTCTATTTCGCCAGTCAATACCCGTTGACGTTTTGGGTCTTCATCCCTTTGGCTGCCATCCTGTTCGGACTCTTGACCTTGCGCTCGCGGACCATCACCCCCGCCATCCTCGCGCATGGGTTGATCAATGGTTCGGTATACATCGTCGTCGCAGGAATGATGCGCCTGTGATAAATTTCCCGAACCTTTTACGACTCCCATTGGGATAATTCCCCTCTGTATTGTATAATTGACTGCATCAAACATCCCCTGCTTGAAGGAGACTGCAAATATGGAAATCAAAGTGTCCACCGAAAACGGCCGCGTGCCAGTGACGGTCATGCATGTTGACGGCAATATCGACTCAGCCAGCTACCCGAACTTTCAGGCACAAGCGAACGAGTTGATCAAGGGTGGCGCGCGTTACATCCTTGTGGACCTGGCGCATTGCCCGTATGTCAGCAGTGCCGGGTTCCGCGCCCTCAACCAGATCTTCAAGGACTTGAATTCCATTCATACAGAATCGACCATGAGCGAGGCGGATGTTAAAAAAGGGGTCGCGGATGGTTCCTACAAATCGCCGTACCTAAAACTGGCGAACATGTCCGAACAGACGCGCACAGTCTATGAGACCACCGGGTTCGACATGTACATCGACGAATTCAACGACACCGGCAAGGCAGTCGCGTCGTTCTGATCCGTAATTGGATCCAACTGAAGGGACTCAGCACTTGCGGCTGGGTCCCTTTTTGCTTTTTGCCATTCTACCTGCCCGGATTGTGTTGTAGAATCAAAACGTTTCGTGGATGGGACGTCATTCAAGGACAAGGATGTGCGGCATGGCAAAATTGGGACGAAACGAAATTCAAACCTTGCTTCATGCGGGGGAGGATTCATTCCCGCACGGTGCAT
>CAZYLM010000047.1:0-16027 GCA_964648645.1 uncultured Anaerolinea sp. | reverse complement strand
CTGGCAGGTGCGCAGCCCCTGGATCGCTATTGCTGGGATTGCCATCGCAGTGTTGCTCATGGGGAGCGCGGCGCAACCGGCGCTCCGTATCAAGATTCTGTCCTTTATCCGACGAAGTAAGGAGAATGCAAAATGAAAAATTATACGACCCTCATTCTTGCTGGATTGGTAGTCGTGCTCGCCGCGGTGTTGATCGGCGTGATGGTCTACATCCAGAACCAGCCTGCCGAAGTACGCGCTGTGCAGCCATTGGTGGAGATCTCAGCGATGGAACCTGACTCTGCCAAGTGGGGAATCAACTATCCCAACCAGTACGACTCTTTGATGAAAACCAAAACTAATAATGTTGATACGACCTATGGCGGTTCCTCGCGGTTCTCGTGGCTCGAGCGCGACCCACGTCAAGTAATCCTGTTCGGCGGATATCCTTTCAGCAAGGACTACAACGATGATCGCGGTCATGCCAATGCTTTGGATGATG
This sequence comes from uncultured Anaerolinea sp., assembly GCA_964648645.1. GTDB lineage: Bacteria > Chloroflexota > Anaerolineae > Anaerolineales > Villigracilaceae > Villigracilis. The sequence continues at coordinate 15,546 of CAZYLM010000047.1, read as the reverse complement.
TACGTGCGACGAAGCGTTTGAATCTCAGCCATGAGGATGAAAAGAAGACCACCCACGCCACTTGCTACTCCTGCAAATCGTCGGATAACCCCGGTTTATGGGAGGAGATGGGGATGGAGGCTTATGATGCGAAATTCTTCGATGAACTGACACCGGAGATCAACAACTCGATCGGCTGTGCAAACTGCCATGATGCCGGGACGATGCGGCTGATCGTGACCAACCCCGCCCTGAAAGAAGCGCTTGAACGTCAGGGCAAGGATTGGGAAACCTATTCCCGTCAGGAGATGCGCTCACTGGTCTGTGCCAACTGCCATGTGGAATATTATTTCAAAGGCGATGGCAAGTATTTGACATTCCCATGGGATAACGGAACCAAAGTCGAAGAGATCATCGCTTATTATGAAGAAGCCGGCTTCAAAGACTGGGCATACCCCGAAACCGACAGCCCCATGCTCAAGGCGCAGCACCCCGAGTATGAGCTCTTTACAGCTGGCAGTACACACTATGAAGCGGGTGTCGCCTGTGCAGATTGCCATATGCCCTACGTTCGCGAGGGCGCCAGCAAATACTCTTCACACGACGTTCACAGCCCATTGCTCAACCCCGAGGAATCCTGTGGACAATGCCACACCGATACCGAATATGTTATTGGGCGCGTGAACGATATTCAGAAGCAGGTTGCCGATACGAAGATCACGGCTGAAGATGCCATCATAGATGCAATGAATGCCATCAAAGCTGCTGTCGCGGCTGGCAATGCCGACCCGGCTCTCCTTGACGAAGCTAAAAAACTGCACCGTGAAGCACAATTCATGTGGGACTTCATCTCAGCAGAGAACTCGACCGGTTTCCACAACCCCGAATATGCGCTTGAAGTGCTCTCCAAATCCATCGATACGGCTCGCCGCGCCCAAATGCTGGCTGCCCAGTCGGTGAATGACCCATCTCTTTTGGCAACCGGGTCTTTCTACGAGACAAAGTAAACCCAACAAACCCGTTCTCCCCGTCAGTAATGGCGGGGAGTTTTTATTTTGGGAACAATCCCATCTTGGCGGGCGTTAACTTTGCGAGGAGAAGAAATGAAAAAATCATTCCTGTTGTTATTTTCGGCCTTGTTTACAGCTTGCTCGGCGATGCCTTCTTCAGAACTTGGGAAGAACCGCCAAACCTGGCAGGATGCCCAGATCGATCATTATCGTTATACGCTTTCACTGGGTTGTTTTTGCGCTTTTATGGAAGACATGCCCTTGACGATCGAAGTGATCAATGGGGAGATGGTCTCAATGACGAGGTCCGATGGAACTGCGGTTGACGCTTCGAGCCCGAACTACGATCTGTACCTGCCCTACTCCACCCTGGATAGGCTCTTTACTGCAGTTGAGGAGGAAATGGACCAGGCTGACGCGATTACTGTTACATATGAGCCTTTGCTCGGCTTCCCCGTGGAAGTTGCGATCGACCGTATCCAAGCGGCAGTGGATGACGAGCTATATATTCAGGTTTCAGGCTTCCAGGAGATGTAACTAACGAACTTGGCGTGTCAGTTCGGTTGAATCCACTGCTCGAAGATCTCACGGTCAACGATGTGGATCTGGCGGTCTTCCATTTTGATCGCCCCGCTGCGTTCCATTTCTTTCAATGAGCGTGCAACCACCTCACGTACGGTTCCCAGCCGAGCGGCCAGTTGTTCCTGGGTCCAATGAATGGACTTGTCCTTGCCCAGCTCCACATCGATCAGCCGCGCAAGACGATGCGTAACCTGATAGAACGCCATTTCGCTGACCATACGCACCATGCCGCGCAACATTTTACCGAAGTTTTCCAGTACTTTTTGAGCAAAGGAAGGGTGCTGTTTCAACAATTCCTGAAGCTTGCCCTTATCGATGATCCAGACTCGGCAGGTTTCCAACGCTTCCACATTGACGGGATTGGGACCCATATCGAAAGCAGGGACCTCTGCAAACGTGTCACCCTCCTGCAGGACCCGGACTATGTATTGCCTCCCCTGTGGAGAAAGGCGGAAGATCTTTGCACTGCCCTGATAAAGGATGAACAGGCCTTCACATGGATCGCCTTCCCAAAATAAAACATCACCGCGTTGATATTCGCCGAGGCGGGTGTGCCCGGCAATATCCCTGAGCATTGCTGCATCGAGATCGTCGAAATATTGATTGCCCCTTAAGGCTTCAATTTTTTCTTTCAGATCAGAATCGATCGTTTTCATTAAAAGTCACACTTCTCCAAGCAAGACCTGATCAGGACCCCGGTTGATCTCCCATGGATAGGTGATAAAGGCATCGGTGACGGCGGCATAATAATCAGGCCGAACACTGCCGAACAAATTACGATAGGGATTGAAATGCAGGACGCAGGTTTCGGGGAATCCGCCCGCTGCTGAAACGCGGTTCTTGACGGCGGTGATGGTGCGACCCGACCCCCAGACATCATCCACGATCAGAGTGGGGCGGCCGAACAATTTATCCTCTGCAGGAAATTGAATGAACTCAGGCCAGGCCATGAACTTGGATGCTTTCTCGTTCTGCGTCTGGGCGGGGAAATCCACAGCAGCAGTGAGGATATGAGTGATATCCAGCGCATCTGCAAGCATGCCGCCCGGGATGATACCCCCCCGTGTGATCATCACCATGGCTGTAAATTCCCGGCGGAATTGGGGGACCAGGTGATCGATCAACTTGTCCACCTCCTCCCAGGTGATGGCTTCTTGTCGGCGTGGTTGTGGTTTCATGAGTTTGATTTTATCAAAAAGTCCTCACGGGTTCGACTCCGTGAGGACTTTTTTCATATTATGCGAGCACTGCCGCCAGCGGGGCTGGAGCCTGGACCTGTGCCGGAGCCCTGCCTTCCACTGTCGCTTTCTCAACTTCTTTCGCCCAAATATACAGGCATGTGTGGTAAGCCGTGTTGGTATATGAACTGAAAATGCTGGAGATCATGATGAAGGTAAAAAAGATCAACCCGCCGATCACGACCCCAATGACCGTCAGGGCTGTGCTTCCACCGGAAACGAACGCCAGACCGCCGCCAACCGCGAGAGCAATGATCAAGCCGATGATGAAGAAGACGAACCCGATCAACCCGGTCACGAAGCGGACGCCCACGGTGCTGATCCCGACCAGTAGCAAATTTTCTTTGGTAATCTTCCAAACGCGTTGAAGACCATCCTTGAGGTTCAAGTCGTCAATGACCATCGCCGGCAGGACAAGCGCCGCAGCTTCTGTCCACAAGGTTTCCAGTAGACCAGTTGCCTGACGGGCGAAACTCGCTGCCATGCCACCCCGCCTGTTGCGCTGTGCCATGTTGCGGAGTACGCCCACGGCAGTAGATGCTGCCGCCAGGGTCAGGATGTCGAAGAAGTCACGCTTTACGATCGCCCAGGCATGGTCCATTCGTCCATCGCCCTTCGTCAGGTAGCCATAGATCAGATAGACTGTCATCCCGGAGAAGATGTATGTCACCACGAATTGCACAAACATCAGGATCGCACCCATCACGCCAAGGACGATATTGGCAAAACTGGTATCGCCCAAAATAAAAGCTGCGATCGCGATCGGGATGATCCCAATAATGGTGACGATCCCGCCAACGATCAAAGCATAAACGGAAGGTTTCAATAAATCCTTATCCTTGAATGCCATGCTCCAGGCTTGTTTCAGGAAGGACCAGCCACGTGAAAAACTTTGCATAACTCATTCTCCTTTTGTAATAGCGGCAACTTGGGTACCGCCACATGGGGTGATTATAGCAAATCCAATGGTTCGACTTCAACCCGCCAATCGTTTAAGCGCAGATCTTTGAGCACCGCTGCCGGGTCAGGTCCACGCAAGACGATCTGCCAGCGGTACTCGCCATTTTCCTTGGCAAAAAAACAAGGGACAGGCCCGATCAATTCCGTTTGATGAAACCCACCCGCCTCCAGCCTGACCTTAAGCCTGCCTGCCAGCTTCCCGGCCTCTTCTTCCGCTTTGAGAGTATCAATACTACGATATTCCAGGCGGGCCAACCTGGTGAATGGAGGATACCCTAACGAACGGCGATATTCCAACTCACGGTTATAAAACCCGTCCACATCATGACCAGCCGCAAATTGAAGCGCATAATGCTCCGGAGTGAAGGTTTGCATGATAACCTTACCACCACGCGAGGAGCGCCCTGCCCGGCCTGCGACTTGTGTCAACGTTTGGAAGACACGTTCACTGGCAAACGGGTCTGGAAGGTTCAAGCCTACATCTGCCAGGACGATTCCCACCAAGGTCACCAGAGGCAGGTCCAGTCCTTTGGCAAGCATCTGCGTTCCCACCAAAATATCGGCTTGGTGGTTGGAAAAATGGGTCAGGATGATCTCGTGCGCATCCTTTTGACGGGTCGTGTCCCAATCCCAGCGCAAAGTCCTTGCCTGCGGAAACATGGATTTGATCTCTGCTTCTACGCGTTCACTGCCCAATCCATACTCGCGGATTTGGTCACTCCCACAGGTTGGGCAGGTCTTTGGCATCAGGCGGGTGTATCCACAACGGTGGCAAAGAAGAGCTTGGCGTTTGGTATTCGGTGATTGGCTTGCAAGTATTTCTTTTTTTGCAGCAAGGTCAGTGTGCAGGATGAGCGGAGTTTCGCAGTTGGGACATTTCAATGTCGTGCCGCAATCACGGCAGAAAATATAGGTTGATGTTCCGCGTCGGTTGAGATAAACGATCGCCTGTTCCCTGCGTTCGAGCACTTCAGCCAGAGATTCGTTGAAAGTCTTTGAAAAAATTCCACGATTGCCATTCTTCAATTCTACCCGCATGTCCACTATTTGGACTGGCGGCAGGACCGAGTCTGTGACGCGATTGGGCAGGTGTAGTTTTTGGATATGGTCTTGTTCGGCGATAAAACGCTGTTCCACTGTGGGGGTGGCTGAACCCAGCACGCAAACCGCGCCGCAGAGCTTTGCATATTCCTGAGCAGCAGTGACCGCGTTGTAATAAGGCGGTTCGCTTTGGTGATATGAGCTGTCATGGCATTCATCCACGACGATGAGACCGATGTTTGGCAATGGCGTAAATAATGCAGACCTCGCGCCGATGACAACGTTCAACTTGCCATCGCGGGCGCGGCGCCACGTGTCGTAACGCTCGCCTTCAGAGAGCTTCGAGTGGACCAAACCCACCTGACCTGGAAAGCGCGAGACAAATCGCCGTACGGCTTGCGGGGTGAGAGCGATCTCTGGCACAAGGATCAAGGCTTGTTTTCCGCTTTTGATGATTTCCTGCGCGGCGCGGAGATAAATTTCGGTTTTGCCAGAGCCTGTCACGCCGTATAAAAGAAAAGCTGAAGGCTCAAATCGAAACGACGAAAGAATTGCCTGCAGCGCAGAGTTTTGCTCTGGGGTAAGCGATAACTCGTTGCCGGGTTCTTGCTTCTCGATCCTCTCCAACGGGTCGCGGAAGATTTCGTTCTCAAACAGGCGGATCAAGCCGCGCTCTTCGAGTTCTTGTAAATCTGAGAGGTTACATCCGGTTTGGGCATAAACCCATGAAAGATTGATGACCGCTGGTTGTTCGATGAGGAATCGAAGCGCCGCTTCGCGCCGCACCTGGGTTTGGTTGGTGGATCCCAGGCTTTGCATCTCCGCTTGTGCCTCTTCAGGTGCGACAGCGAGTTGGGCAACACGGATATGTTTTGGTCTCACCCGCGGCGCTGGAAGGATGTTCCTGGAAGTCAGCACGCCTTTCTTGACGAGCATGCTCGCAGTTTTACGCCAATCGACTTTGGCGAAGTGCGTATCGATTTGCCGCCCGCGCAGGGAACCACGTTCTTGGAGCAGGCCGAGGAGGCGTGTTGTTATCTTGGACGATGAGTCTTCGAAATGCGTGCTGCGTAATGCGTAAAGAACATCTGCCTGCTGACCCAACCCGGTGGGAATCATCATGCCTACGATGGCGGAGATCGGATTCAGGGTCGAGTCTGCCAGTCGCATGGCAAGATTCAGCATCGGCGGAGTGAGAAGCGGAGCAGGATCCAGCAGATCAAGGATTGCTTTAGGGTTCGATATGGGGGAGGATTCTGCCAACTCAAGGACGATACCCTGCACGATTTGATTTCCGAAAGGCGCAGTGACAAGGCACCCAAGTTGGATATTTTGCGCAAGATCATCAGGGATAACGTAATCGAATACGCCGGAGATTGCAGGAATGTTGACAGCGAGTCGCGCGAACATGCAAGGATTATAAAGGCAGTGAAACGCTTGGAAGAACTCTCATATGGTTTTATTTTGTTATGACTACCGACCCGTAACCAACGACAGAGGAAAAATCTCCAGTGACATCCCCCGATGTGGCGTAATTCAAGGTCTTAACCCGGTCAGCGCCAAGACCCTTCGCTGCCCATTCCACTGCGGCGACAGCGGCATGCCCGCAGGCAAAACCTTTTCCACTTTGTTCTGCTTCAAAAATGGCTTCAGGCGAGAAGGCTTCGAATCTTCTTAACATCTCGCGATCCAGGGTGTTTGCGGTTTTCTGATCGTGAAAGTGGGAGAGATCGGTGGAGGCAACGAGGATGGCATTTTTATCCTTGAGTACTTCAGTCAGGGCTTCGCCAAGCTCCCTCGCAATCGTGGGTTCCTGTGCCCGGATCATAATGGGCAGGAGTTTGAACTCGTGTTTGAAAACCCGTTGTAGGAAGGGCAGTTCGATCTCGAGCGAGTGTTCCGGGTCCTTTGCAATGGGACTGATTGGAGTTTTGAGGCGAGACTTTAATTCTTCCAGCGCAATCTCGTCCACTGGAATGTTGCCCAGCGGAGTTGCGTAAGCGCGGTGCTTGGTGGTAAGTAAGGGGCGTGGGTCGAAATTATGGAAAGGCGATATGACCACTACAAGGTCGGGGGTATATCCGCGCAAGGCAGCGAATGCATGCGCAGCGACCGCACCGGAGTAACGGTGACCTGCATGAGGCGCGATCACGGCGATGGGTTGCCCATTGAGATCGGGCTTCCCTGCACTTTCGAGAAGCTTATCTATGCTTTCAGCGAGGGTGGCGGGATTGCCCGGATACCAAGTCCCAGCAATGGGGGATGGTCTCAAGTCGATCACGTTCATAGAATCATTGTAGCATTAATTCTTTTCAAAGGTTCGTTGACCGGCTGGGGATTTTCCGGGATATCCAAACGGTCATGAAAAAACGTGAAAAGTATTGTGCTAAAATATCAAAATATCATTCGCACAAGGAGAGATGCATGAAAACACTTCGCCCATTTTTGTTCCTCGCCAGCATCGTGATGTTGGTCAGCCTGGCATGCGGCTTGTTCTCGAGTGGTCCTGAGACCCAGCCGACCTTGCCTCCCATTCCGACCCAGCCTCAGCAACAGCAGCAGCAAGAACAACCCACTCCGCAGCAACAGCAAGAGCAGCCGACCCAGGAAGCCCAACCAATCCAGACCGGTGGGGGATTCTATACTGAAGAATTCAATGCCGACCCGCAGTGGTATTATGAAGTGATTGAAGATAACGGCGGAAAATCCGACCCGGCGAATATATCCATCAACTTCGATGACGGCCTGATGATCTTCGAGATTCCCGACCCCTTCCTCTATGCGTATTATCTTAACGAAGGTTTTGAATACGAAGATGTACGCGTCGAGGTTTCGGTGAACAATCGCGGCGTGAACAGCCAGCAGGTCAGTCTTGTATGCCGCTTCGGTGAAGATGGCTGGTACGAATGGGCAGTCCAGAGCGACGGTCTATGGTTCTTGTTTGCGGCGGGCAACGGTTTCAATCGCCTGACCAATGGCGGTTCGAACGACATCCATCAGGGCAAGGATTCGAACGTTTATGCCATGGAATGCAAGGGAGACCAGATCTCCTTCTTCATCAACGGAGAGGAACAGAAAGGCAGCCCATATATCGACCGTGATTACGGCTTGCGTACCGGTAATGTCGGTTTCGCGATCTCATCACTGAGGGCGGTGCCGGTCAAGATCGAGGTGGATAAATTCACGATTTCCGAGCCGTAAGAATATTAGCTTCGACAAAAAGCAACAACCTGATACAGGTTGTTGCTTTTTTGTTAATGTCCATGGGGCTACTTATTTGCTGGTGGCTCTTTTAGCGCGTTTGGGTTTTTCGGGTTGGGGTGGTTCTTCGGGCGTGATCTCTTCCTTCGCAGGTTCGGGGAGGGAAGCAGGCTCAGGCTCGGCAATGACCGGTGGTAGTGCTGTACTGGGCGGAGTTATTTGTACCGGCGCTGCATTGATGAGGGAGAAGTAACCCTTCACCGCCAGGTCGTTGTAGAAAACAAGGACGAGGATGCCGACGATCATCGAGTACATGTTCAACATCAGGAGGGTCAGGATCTCAAACACCGCAATTGATGTCGAAGGCTGGACGGGCTGGGGCTGGGCGCTTAAGAGTTTTGCCGCGTAAATGATCTCAAATATCCCCAATATGGTTGGCAGGATGGTGATCGGCAGGCAAACTACACCTACAATCGTACCAAGTGCAGTTGCAGATGCGACAAACCCCCAAAAAAGGTTGACGATGCCGCTCGTGAGCGTCATCAAAGCGATGGCAGTGATAAGACCTGGTTTTTGGATTCCATGGGTCGAGTTCATTCGTTACTCCTTGAAATAATCTGAGGAATATAACGATTTGGACTGAGATTGGTTGCACAAACAGAACTTCCGGACTAGGACAGTTGGACCATTCACAAAATGAACTTCCGCATGTGGCATCCGAGATATCCAGTGAATTTTGTAAGGATCAAGGCTGCTGGAAGGTGAGCAAAACCCCGCCCATGTATCCTGCCCCGTTGGGATCGGTGCAGGTCGGTGGGCTGATATCTGCAATGAAAGCGCCGCCAGTGACAATGCGGATGTTGTAAACCCCACCTGCCTCCATGGTGAAATCCGCAAACCCGTTTCCAAGTTCCGGCTTGAAACCGGTAAAGAAGCGGTCTTCTCCCTGATTCCAAGTGACGATGATTTCAACGCCGGGGACCTGATTACGAGCGGCATCCAGTAGGATGAATTGCATCATGCCAGATGCACCTGGGTCACAGATAGTTTCCTGTCCTACAAGTGCGAAAGGTGTGCCGGGACTGGATGTAGGCGTGAAAGTTGGTCGCGGGGTGACACTTTCCAGCGAGGACGGAGTTAACGGGGTTTGTTCGAAAAAAACTGTTGGAGGCGGTGTGAGAGTGGGTACTTCACCACTCACTGGTTCGGCAGTTTCTGTTGGTGTGTTTACCTGAATCGAGGGTGTGTTGAAAGTTGGCAGTGGCGTGGGTGTGAAAGGTTCGCTGGCGAATCCTTGTTGGAGATCGGTCGCAAGTTGGGCGAGCGGGCGGACTTCTTCGAATGATTCTCCAGCAGCCAACATCCGCTGTGCCTGGGCGCTGAGTTCAGCAACAGGGTCTGCGTCTCCAAGCGTATTCAATCGGGCGCGGGCACGAGTCAGGTCGTGATTGGCGGCATATGATGCGGCGATCACCACCCGGTATTGATCTTTGAAATCCGAGCGGAGGAGAGAGGGAGTTGCGTCCACGTAGGTTACGGGGGAGAGAAGCCATGAGTAAGCCAGACCCGCCCCAAACCCGACAAGAAGCGCAAGGATGAATTGCAGGATCGTATTCCGATTCATGGGGTCTGATCCGTGCCGGGCTGATAAGTCTGCATTGCGGTTAGAAGTGTTTCCAGCCTGTCCAGTTCTTCCGCTGTGAATGAATTGGAGTTGGCGTAATCAATCGCTGAAAGGACATAAGAGGACGGTGCAGCACTCCCGAGAACAGCAAGCCGCTTCGCGGCTGCTTCTGAATTGAAATCATTTTGGTAGGCTTCCGCCGCCATCAAAACGTAATCCGTTCGGTAATCTTCGCGAAGCAGGTCGGGAGTGACATCGGTGAATTCTACCGGTTCTATGACCCAGCCATAAAGGAGCCCGAGGGCAATCCCCAGGGCGAGTGCTGCAACAAGGGCGATTGTGCGTTTGGAATTCATGGGAAGATTATAACCACCCTTTCGATGTGTTACGTCCGACCAGAGCGGATAAAAATATCCGGGCAGGAGACCGGCGGCACCCGAAGGCTCTTCCTTACCGTTGCTATCTTTCGATCCTGGCGGGGTTCGAAAGGCTTCGCCGCGCCGGGCCTGCCCGGACAGTGCAAGCATACCCGATGAAGTGGATGGGTGTCAAATTACAACTGTTCGGTTTCGACGAACTGAAGGAAAACTTTTACCAGCTCGGGGTCAAAAAGCCGGCCAGAATTTTCGTGCAAGTATTCGATCACCTGCTCGCGTGGTAGTTGTTTGCGGTAGGGTCTGTCACTCCGAAGTGCATCCCAGACATCGACAATTGCAAAGAGCCGCGCAGAGAGCGGTATATCGTGCCCGGTAAGCCCATGAGGATATCCTGTTCCGTTCCAGCGCTCATGATGATAGTAAGGGATATCCAGGGCGGGGCGAAGGTACTCGATGCGGGAGAGCATTTCATATGCGTATCCAGGATGCTTGCGCATTTTCTCCCACTCCGCATCGTTGAGTGGACCTGGTTTTTGCAGGATCTCATCCGGGATGGCTATCTTACCCATATCGTGGAGCAGGGCGCCGCGCCTAATTTGAGAAAGCTCTTCGGCAGAATATCCGAGCAGCCTTGCGACCTTGAGCGTAATTTCTGTGACTCTTTGCGTATGTCCTTCGGTTTCCCGGTCGCGCAAGTCTAGGGCGCGGACCCAGCCTTCAATGGTCCTTTCATAGGCTTCGCTCAGTTGTCTATTTGCCTGTTGCAGGGCTTCTTCGGCACGCTTCCTTTCAGTGATGTCGCGTGAAGCCGATTGGACTTCGATCATCTTTTTTGTATTTGGGTCGAAGATTACGCGGGCGGATGTCTCGAGCCATATGAATGTGCCATTTTTATGGCTGGCACGGAATGCGACTGTATATGTATCGTCTCCGGGTTGATCCTTGAATAATTTCTGAATGTTCGCCTTATCATCTTCATGGATCAGGTCAAATATCCTTACTCCCAGAAGTTCCTCCGGCAGATATCCAAGAATGATTTTGCACGCAGGAGAGACGTAAAACAATTCGCCTTCTAAGGTGAGGCGGGTGATCATATCACTCGCATTCTCGGCAAGCAGGCGGAAATGCGCTTCACTCTCAGTTAGCGCTTTTTGGATCCGGATACGGTCCGCCCGTACTTTCCACTGGTCGAGTGCTTTTCTTGCGGCATGCGGCATATCCAGCATGGATTCGGGAGATTTCACAACGTAATCCAAAGCGCCGGACTTGAGCGCTTCGACGGCGATACGTTCGTTGCCGTAACTAGTCATCAATATTATCGGTGTGGCAAGTGGGTCACGGTGATTGGGGAGAAGTTCCAGACTTTCCCCATCTGGGAGTCTCCAATCGGCGATGATCAATTTGGGCTCGTACCTGCTCATGTAAGCCCGCGCCTCACCCAGCGAACGGACGCGGTGTATCTTGAACTCGAATCCCTGATCCTCGAAGGCACGCTGAATGAGCTCTGCATGCGGGTCTTCGTCTTCGACGAGCAGGATATGGGTGATGTCTTCAAACATGCAAATTTAACCGGATATCTGTCTGTTCCAGCCCAGCCAATATGCACCCAGGTCGTTCATTAGGTTGCTGAAATCTTCGAACCCGACCGGTTTCACGAGATAACTGTTGACATAATATTCATAGGCGTGGAGCAGGTCTTTTTCCGCATCGGAAGTAGTGAGGATGATCACGGGTATGTTTTTCAGATCATTCCCTTCCTGTTTGATCACCCGTAGAACCTCCAGCCCGTCCACTCGCGGCAGGCGCAGATCGAGGAGGATCATGTGAGGGCGCGGACTGGTTTGGGGATCGCTGTAGGTATTACGCCTGAGGAGATAATCCAGAGCGGATTCACCGTCCGATATGTGCATTATCTTGTTGGGGATGTGATGGCTCTCTAATGTTCGGATCACGAGTTCAGCATGGTCCGCATTGTCTTCAACGAGCATGACCAGAATCGGTTCTCCAACCATTGTGGGTCTCCTCTCATCTGGCATTATTGTAAACCATTTGATTGTTTCGGGGAGGATAACCATGGTACTGTACGACCTGTGCAGGTGAATTTATTGGCAGTAACAGCTCTTCGAAATCGATTAAGAAAAAACGTAATCATTCTTTGAGGGGTGTCGCGCGGTTTCGTCGACAGGACGTGTTATAATTTTGCCGTTCAACAACCAAATATCCTTGCCCGGAGGAGAACTATGGAAATAACCACCCAGGAATTCAAGCATTGTGATTTGATCGCGGTCAAAGGGAGGGTTGACAGCGCCACGGCTCCCCAGTTTGCAAAGGCTTTGGAAAAAGCCACCGACAATGGACGCTTCAAACTCGCGATCGACATGAGCGAGTTGGAATATATGTCCAGTGCGGGGTTCCGTGCCTTGCTTGCCGCCCAGCGTAACTGTAAGCGATACAACCGCGGTGAAGTGGTGCTGGTTCGCGTTCCCGATCGTATTCGTGAAGCTCTCGAATTAGCGGGTTTCACGGAACTGTTCAAGACATTCGACGACTCGGTTAGCGCTGTAGGTAGTTTCTAAGAAGGGGGATCCCGGGGCCAGGGATGCCGTCTCTCAGGGGTCGGAGGCGGCATATCATTTATTAATAATATGCCAGCAAATATTTTTCCAGCCCGGTTTGAGTTCCTCGATGAGATCCGCGAGATGGTTGGGGATGTGGCCCGCAACGGAGGATTCCCCGAGAAGACCATTTATTCCCTTCAACTCGCCGCCGATGAGGCTGCTTCAAATATTATCGAGCACGCCTATGGGGGCGAATCCGATGCCTCTCTCTTTGTGACCTGTGATATGAAAGGCGGAGAGATCGTCATCACGATGCGTGACACAGGGAAATCCTTCAATCCAAAATCAGTAAGAGAGCCGGATCTCAAATCAGACTTATCAGAAAGGCAGATCGGCGGGTTGGGCGTTTATCTCATGCGCAAGTTAATGGATACCGTAAAGTATGAATCCACACGGGCGGGCAACCTATTAACCATGACCAAGCGAAGGGAGTGACGCCTTGTGCGCCGCCACCCGTTCCTCGAAAGACTGGCTTCAACTTGCCAGCCTGGGTGAACAACTGAGGAGTCAGGACTCGCTTGCTGCACAACGCGACCGTATTGTCGCCCTGGCAAATCGCTTGTTTACGGGGGAGGCCACTGTTTGGCTCAAGGAAAAGATCTTTCGCCTTCCAGATTGGGAAAATAACCCCACGTTTCCAGCTTATCCAAACCTGGAGGGGATGAAGCGCGCGATCAAATCCGGAAAGCTTGTCAAAAAGAATGGGCGGACGAAACCTGGCGCCTCTCGCCCGACCTTTGCCTGCATCCCGCTTGCGGATCAGGGGATTATGCTAGGAGCGCTTCAGATCGACCGTCCCAAAGGACCTGAATTCACAGCTGATGAATTGAGTCTGCTACAAGGCTTGGGGCAGATTATTTCTGTCAACCTCTTTGCTGCCCACCGTGCTGAAGTGGAACAGTTCCGCTTGCGCCAATTGAACCTTGTGCGCGAGGTGAGCGCGAAGATTGCCAATGTCCTTGATATGGATGAACTTGCTTCCCAAGTAACGGGCTTAATCCAAAAAACGTTCAATTTTTATTACGTCGCCATCTTTACACTAAAACCGAATGACACAGCGTTGAGGTTCCGTGCCAGCGCGGTCGCTCCTCGTAAAGGGAAGAAAAAAGCATCGATCGCTCTTGAAGTCGAGGTCGGACAGGGACTAATCGGAGAGGCTGCACAGACCGGGTCTGAGATCGTCTGTGACAACGTTCAGGCTGATAAACGGTTCAGGTTTATAGACAGCCTGCCCGAAACCAAATCCGAGGTTGTCATTCCGCTCAAGATCGAAGACCACGTTCTTGGCGCATTGGATGTGCAAAGCGACCAGCCCAGCGCCTTCCACCCGATCGACCTTCTGATATTGCGCGCCCTGGCGGATAATATTGCCCGTGCAGTCGATGGGGCAAAACTGTACAGTGACCTGCGCCGCCGCGCCAACCAACTGACATTGGTCTCAGAGGTAAGTAAAAGCGTTACTTCCACGCTTGACCTCGCCCACCTGATGCGGGATGCGGCGATATTGATCCACGAAAAATTCGGTTATCCTCACGTGTCTCTTTTTACCGTCCACCCCAACCGGCGTTTGATCATGTATGAAGCGGGCAGCGGTAAAAGGAGCAAGAAGCTCGAAGGGTTTACGATTCCGCTCGATAGTGAAAAAGGCATCATGCCTTGGGTGGCACAGAATGGCCAGACCTTGCTTGCGAATGATGTCTCGAAGGACAAACGCTACATTCACTCTCCCTTGCCGCCTAGGAACACCAAGTCCGAATTGTGTGTTCCCCTTATCTTCAACGAGCGGGTGGTGGGTTTGCTCGATATACAATCGGATCGGGTAAATGCTTTCACCGAGGATGACCGTGTCATGTTCGAAGCTGTCGCCGATACGGTTGCCGCAGCGATCCGCAATGCGGATTTATACCGCTCCGAGCAATGGCGGCGTCAGGTGGCGGACAGCCTGCGCGAAGTTGCGGGGCTTGTCTCCAGCAATGCCGGGTTAGACGAGGTTCTCGAGATGATCCTCGTCGAACTTGACCGCAACCTGCCTGTGGATACCTCTGCGATTTGGTTATTACAGGACGGCTCATTGTGTCTTTCTGCTGTTCATGGGGTGGATGCGAATAAGCTTGAAAGTACTTGCATCGCGCATCCCGAAACGACATATATTATGGCCGAGGCATTGGAGTCTGATACTCCGATCATTCGTAAACCAGGCGACCCGATCGGTCCCGCTGGGTTGACAGCTGGTTATGACGCTAATTATTCATCGATCGTTGCGCCATTGAGGGTGGGAGAGCGTCCGCTGGGAATACTGACCCTTGCCCATCATACTTCCGGGCGGTATGGGCATGAAGCGCGCGCCATTGCCAGTACGTTTGCAAATTACGCAGCGGTTGCCATCGAGAATACGCGTCTGTTCGACTCTGCCCAGGAGCAAGCATATGCGTCTGCCGCATTGTTACAGGTGGCGCAGGCGGTTGTGAGTTTGAACGATCTGGATGAGATCCTTAGTTCCATCATCCGTATCATGCCGATCTTGGTGGGGGTGAAGCGTGTGGTCTTGTATCGGCTGGATATGGAGTTTCAATCTCTGCAAGCATCCCAGGAATATGGTTTTTCCGAAGAGGATGAAGCCATGTTGACAGAAAAGAGCCTGTCTCTTGCCGAGTTTCCATTCGTTGTTTGGGCATTGGAGCAGAATGTGCTGGTTACGCATCCGCTCAAGGCTGAGGCGGGGCCGAAGGACTGGTTGGAGATTCAACCCGGGGCGTTGAATGAAGCGGAAGTACTCAATTCTGACCGCCTGCTTGTTGCCGTCCCTTTGACCATCAAGAACGATATCTTTGGTGTGATGTTGATCGAAGAAGACGAGAATGCGCGGCGGTTCCGTTCGCGGCGGCTGGAGATCATCAATGGTATTGCCCAGCAGGC
>CAZYLM010000046.1:0-16281 GCA_964648645.1 uncultured Anaerolinea sp. | reverse complement strand
GACAGCCGCCGAAAGGCGGCTGTCTATGTTCATCGGGGGATGCCCAGGAAGCCCAGGAAAGGTTTTTATGGTTGAGTGGGCGCGGGCAGTGTGATGACTTGTCCGGGGGTGAGCTGGGTGTTGGCTGTTAACTGGTTGGCTGACGAAAGACTCTCAGGTGATATTTTCCAATCGAAGGCGATGGTTTCGAGCGTTTCGCCCCAACGGACAGTGTATTGCAGAGGCTGCCCATCATTATGGAAGGTGATCCAGTTCCAGCGGAAGATGTCGAAGCCGGTTGTGCCCGTTTTACCGAAACCGTTTCCATTCCATTCGTGGTTCATCGCGCCGTTTTCACGGTCGCCGGGGGTATAGAGTTCGACTTCTTCAATGGAGCAATCTTCGTAAGGATAGTTTCTGACCATGTTCGAGACTGCAAGTCGGGTGTTGTTTTCATCAATACCGGCGACGATGAAGATATGGTCGAAGTAGCCTTCGGTCACATACAGAGTTGCGAAAGTGTAAACAATGTCGCCCGTGTAGAGATTGCCTTTGGTTGCGAAGTCATAACCAGCCATTGGGTCCATGATGTGATACAGGGTGAAGGTTTCAGGGTCGAAGTAACCCCAGGGTTGGCCGTCCCAGCGCGGGTTAACGCGGGTAAAGGCGGCAGCATTCTGTGACCAACTGCCGATTCGATAAGGGAAAGCGTTGACATCGTGCATGATGGTCCAGGCGAGCGGTCCACACATGGAGGTGGCATCCCAAAAACCGACTTTTTCCTGCGAGACCTGATAGGCTTCCTTGCAGGTTCCGGCTAAGTATTCACGGCCCGCGAAGAGGTAGTCTGGCATGTGCCAGTCCAGGTTGAACATGCTGGTGACGGTTTCACTGGTAACGTAACCGGCGTCGATCACCCAGTGGCAGGGAAGTTTCTTCATTACGGGGTAGACTTTCTCATCGTTCGGTAATCCGTTTTCCTGCCAGTAGGAGGTGACGTAGGAAGCCCACGGAGATTGGAGCACGCCATCTGTCATGGGGATGGCGGTCAGGCGGAAGCTGTCGCTGTATTCGCGGAACCAAACGATGAAGCCCTGGGTCATGAAGATGGTGGCGACCTTGTCTCCGCGGTAGGTGAGCGGATGCTGGAATTCATTGAAGACGAACTCGTAAACGAATGGATCATCTGTAACGTTTAGCATGCTGTTTTGTTCGCCATTCCAGATGTAAAGCTGGCGGCGTTCTGCCAGGTTGTATTCACTGCCGATGGCGTTCTGCACGTTGGCAAGCATTTGTTGGGGATCTAGGTCGGGTTGGACAGTGGAACAACCTGCGGGGTTGGCGAATGGGTATAAAGACGCGGTTTGATTTTCAGGTTGGTAGGCAACGGTTTCGGTGAAATCCAAAGCCTGTGAGGGCTGGGCAACTTCCGCCGGGGTTAGAAGCGTTTCAAGTCCGGAAGACAAGGTTTGAGGTTCGGACAGGGGGAGGATTCCCTGAAGCTGTGGAAAGGATTGGTTCACAACAAGGAGGGCGCTCACGAATGTGGGGAACAGGATCTTGCTGGTGAGTTTTGTTGTGAGGAGGAATTTCATGCCGTTTGCCTTTCGGTTAGCGGCATTATTTCAGTCAAGCCTTTGATTCCCCAGAAGCACTATCCCGGATTTATGTTTGAGTAAACCCCGGTTTTTTCGATGGGAAAAGCCCGCCGACCCTGAGGCTGTTTCATGTAGCGCGAGGGTAGGGAATCCACCCATTCTCCAGACATGGACAATATGTGAAAATATATTCAGAGGTACGCTGTCTTAAATCGAGGGTATCCATGAGCACAAAAATGACAAAAACCGAACTGGAAAATGAACTGAAGGCGGCGCAACGCCGCATTGCCGAGCTTCAGCATAATGAAGCCCATTACCGTGCCCTGGTGGAGACCCTGGGGATAAGTCTGTGCAGATGGCTGCCCGATACGACCCTGACCTACGCGAACGATAAGTACAAATCGATCTTTGGAATTTCGGGTGACCCGCGCGGCAAGAAGTGGCTGGAATTCCTACCCGACGAGACGCGCGATAGCACAACCGCCTATTACCAGGAATTGGCTGAGAATCCACGGCTGGTGGCATATGAGCACCCCGTAACAGTGGAGGATGGGCAAACCCGGGACTACCAATGGATCGATATTCCCGTCTTTGATATGGACGGCGCCCTTTTGGAATTCCAATCGGTGGGAATGGACATTACCGAACGCAAACATGCAGAGAAGACCGCCAGCTATGCCGAGAAGCGCTACCAGAGCCTTTTTGAAAACTCACCGATCATGAATCTTGTAGCGGAGATCAACGGTCAACGCTCGGTCATTATCGATTGCAACCAGACCTTTTTATCTGTGCTTGGTTTCAATAAAGCGGATGTGGTTGGGAAGCCGATCGATGATTTTTATACGAAGTCTTCGCTGGCACGTTACAAAGAGAAAAGCCTGGTCAGCGAGGCGTTGAAGGGGAATTACATCTCAGCAGAGCGCGAATTGCGTTGCTCTGACGGACGTGTTATCACGACGCTGGCGAAGGTGTACATGGTCGCTGAAAGTGAGGATGGGAGAGCGGCCGTCATGCAGATCTCCTTTGCAGATGTCAGCGACCAAAAGGAGACGTACAGAACCCTGCGCGAGGGTGAACGTCAGATGCAGGCGTTGGTCACTTCGTTGGATGAGATCGTGTTCGAAGTTGACGAACGCGGGACGTACATCAATGTATGGACCGCCAATGAGGGAATGTTGATCCGACCTCGCTCAGAGGTCATCGGCAAAACGCTTTCCGATTTTTTCAGCGAAGAGCAAAGCCGCCCATTTTATGAAGTTATGGGCCGGATCTTGAAGGGCGGTCCTTCTGAAAATGTCGAATATTTTATCGACACCCCAGTGGGTAGATTGTGGTTCTCTGCCCGCTTCAATCCGGTCCGGGCGCAGGATGGCTCGGTAAAGACCGCTTCAATAATGGTGCGCGATATCACCCACCAGAAACAGGTGGAAGATGAGCTAAAGACGGAACAGGTCCGTTTCGACAAGTTGGTGGCTGCCGTTCCTGGTGCAATTTGCACCTTCCATCAAAAAGCCGACGGTACGCTATGTGTACCCTTTGCCACTAAGGCGTTCGAAGAAATTTACGGCCTGCCGCTTGATGCGGTCGAGAACGATATTGAGGCGATGGTCCGGCGCATTCCGCCTGATAACCTGCACTCGTTGGTTGAGGCAGTGCAGGTCTCAGCGGAGACCATGCAACCCTGGCGGAATGAATATCTGTATAACCACCCAACCAAGGGAATGATTTGGATCGAAGGTTACTCCATGCCTGTCCGGAACGAAGATGGAACGATTTCCTGGTACGGCATCTCTACCGATGTGACCGAACGGAAGCAATCCGAACTGGCAATGCGTGAACTGGAAAACAAATTCCAAACCCTTGTGGAGCAATCGCCGGTGGTCGTGTATTTGGATGAGGTCGATGGCCCCTGTCATTATTTGAGCCCGCAGCTTGAAAAGATTCTAGGCTACACCCCTGCGGAATTCATTTCCGATCCCGGGTTGTGGGATCGTCTCATACATCCGGAAGACTTCCCGCTTGTGGAGCAGGCTGTAAAGATGGGTGCGAGAACCCATCAACGGATCAAATTAGAGTATCGCATCTGCGCGCGCGATGGGCAGGAGCTGTGGGTCCATGACGAGGCGGAGGTTTTGCCTGACTCTGCCTCGGGACAAGTCATTCTGCAGGGTTTGTTCTACGACATCACAGAACGGAAAATTGCAGAGATCGCCTTGCGTGCCAGCGAAAAGAGACTCCGTTCGCTGGTCGATTCGCAAACCCACTTTCTGCTGCGGACGGACGTGTTGGGAAAGTTCACCTATTGGAACAATAAATACGTACAGGAATTCAGCTGGCTTCACAAGCACAAGGACCTACGCAACTCCACCCCAATGGAAGCCATTTGCGAGCACCATCATGCGCGCGTGCGAGAGGTCGTCGAAAAATGCCTCACCCATCCCGGGCAGGTCTTTAACGTGGAGTTGGATAAACCTGCAAAGGATGGCGGCATCCGAACTTCACTTTGGGAATTTGTAGCATTGACGGATGAGAATAACCAACCGTCTGAGATCCAATGCATGGGGATCGAGATCACCGAACTAAAGAAAGCCCAGAATGAACTCGTGGAATTGAACCGGTCGCTCGAAGAGCGCGTCCGGCAGAGAACGATGGAAGTGCAGGACTTGTACGAAAACGCGCCCATTGGGTACCACTCGGTTGATAGTGATGGGACCATCGTCCGCGTTAATCAGACCCATTTGGACTGGCTCGGTTATACCCGTGAAGAATTTCTTGGCAGGCCGATCTCCCGGTTTATGACCGCGGCGAGTATCGCGCACTTCCAGTCGGAATTCCCGCAGTTCATCAAAACAGGTTCGGTCCGCGATGTCGAGGTCGATATGATCTGCAAGGATGGCAGCACCATCCCGGTCTTGATCAGCGCCTCAGCGATCTATGATGAGGAAAAGAACTTCATCATGACCCGTACAACTGTCTTCGACAACACCGGACGCCGGGCAATGGAGGAAGCCCTGCGTCAAAGCCGCGACGAACTAAGCGTTGTTAACCAATCTCTTGAAAATGCTGCCCGTCTCAAGGACGAATTCCTTGCCAGTATGAGCCACGAGTTACGCACCCCGCTCACGGGTATTCTCGGCCTCTCGGAGACCATGCAGTTGGGAACATATGGTCCCTGCAACGAAAAACAAACGCGTGCCATCAAATCCATTGAAGAGAGCGGGCGTCACCTTTTAGACTTGATCAACGACATACTTGACCTTTCGAAGATCGAAGCCGCTCAATTGGAAATTCAGGTGGTACCCGTGCCCCTTTCCGAAATCTGCCAGGCAAGCTTGCAGTTGACCAAAGGCATGGCAAATAAAAAACGCCAGCGGGTACACTCCAACGTGCCTGCTGAGTCAGTTGTTGTGGATGTCGACCCACGCCGCTTCAAGCAAGTGCTTGTGAACCTCCTCAGCAACGCCATCAAATTCACCCCTGAGGGCGGCGAGTTGGGGTTGGATGTGACCCTGCTTAAAAGCGAAGGAAAAGTGCAGTTCGTGGTATGGGACAAGGGCATTGGCATCAAACCTGAAGACAAGGAAAAACTTTTCAAGCCCTTTATCCAGATCGACAGCAGCCTTGCGCGCCAATACGCCGGGACGGGGTTGGGACTTTCCCTGGTAAGACGCCTCGTGGAACTGCATAACGGCACTGTCGATTTCGAGAGCACCTTTGGGTTGGGAAGCCGCTTCATCGTAACCCTTCCTTGGACTTCCACGAATAAGGACGCTCTGAACCACTCCAAGCCCGAGTCTGCTCCAGATATGCATCCCGCTTCAGACTCCGCCCCGGCTGAATCCGGTTTTCCGACCATTCTTCTCGCCGATGATAACGACACTGTTCTTGAATTGGTGGTGGAGTATCTCGCTTCTAGGAAGTTCAGACCGATACCCGTCAGAAGCGGATACGAATTACTCGATAAGTTGGAAAGTGTCCAACCAAAGCTTCTGCTGGTGGATATTCAAATGCCGGGCATGGATGGTCTGGAAACGATAAGACGAATTCGGCACAACCCGGTTGATGCTGTGGCTTCCATCCCCATCATTGCACTCACTGCACTCTCCATGCCGGGAGACCGCGAACGATGCGTTGCCGCAGGCGCCAATGAATACGTCAGCAAACCGGTCAAATTAACCGAATTGGAAAATATCATAAAAGGATTATTGGGTCGCTCCTGAGCGCTGCCCGGCGCTTTCCAGCCCATCTTTTATGGAGTAATACATGAAAAGCAAATTGAAATCCGATCTGGTCCAGGAATTGCAGGCTGCGAACGAACGGATCGCAGAACTGGAAGGCAGGTTAATTGATATTGCGGGGCTGAAACACGCCGAAGGCAGCGCGTGGGGTAATGAAACCTCTCTCCGGGATATATTGGAGGCGGCCCCCGATGCCATGCTTACCATCGATGCCGGGGGCGGCATTATCTTTGCCAACCGGCAGGCGGAAACCGTCTTTGGTTACTCTAAGTCTGAGTTGTTAGGTATGCAGGTTGAACAGCTCATCCCTATAAATCTTCGTGAAGGCCACGTGGCGGTCAGGCAGGGATTTGTCAGGGATCCCCGCCATATGGTAGCGGGTGTGAACAGGGAGATCCGTGCGCTCCGCAAGGATGGCAGTGAATTTTTTGCCGAGATCAGCCTGAGCCATCAGAAACATGGCGATGAGATCCTGGTCCTCGCCGCTATTCGCGATATGACCGATCGCAGGCAGGCAGAGATCCTAACTTCGGCTCAACGCGACCTGGCTTACGTGATAAGTGCTGACCTGACGGAACAGGAAATGAGAGAACGTTGTTTGCAGGCAGCCTTGCGGGTTTCGGGTATGGATTGCGGCGGCATCTATTTTTTCGACGAAACCAGGCAGTATCTACGGCTCATCCATCATACGGGGCTGGGTGCCGATTTTATTTCACAGGTGAGCCTTTTTCCCGTCAAATCACCAAGTGCACTAATGGTGCTATCTGGCAAAAACCTTTATTTGTCGACGGAGGAATTGGGCAGAAAAAAATACCATCGAGACGAGGGCTTGCTTTCAGGGGCAATCCTTCCCATCCACCATCAAGGAAGGATATTGGGGTGCCTAAACATCGCTTCTCATACACGAGCCCATATCCATCAGGAGGCACGTGCTGCTCTTGAGACGATCACTGTGGAGATCGGTAATGTCTTCAGCTTCCACCAGACCAATCGCGAATTGCATGAAAGCGAAGAGAAGTACCGCCGCCTGGTTGAAGATCAGGAAGCCTCGATATTGGTGCTCGACCCCAAAGGAGGCATCCACTACATCAACGAATTTGGAGCGGACCGCCTCGGCATGACCGTGCAAGAGATCATGGGCAGGTTGATACAGGAATTGATTCCCCGGCAGAACTGGGAGCAGATCTTGTCGATCGTTGAGGCTGTTCTTGAGAGTGGAAAGGGATTTACAACCGAGCAAGAATGGATCGTGAACGATAAAACCGAGTGGAGGCGGGTCAGCACCCAGCCCATTCGTGATATGGATGACCAAATCTTCAGGGTGATGGTCATTTCTTTGGATATCACTGAGCACAAGCGATTGGAGGGGGAACGGCTTGAGAGGGATGAACGTTATCATCTTTTATTTCAAACAATGGTACAGGGTGTGGTGTTTCAGGATGCCAGTGGGCAGATCATTCTTGCCAACCCGGCGGCTCAAGAGATCCTTGGGCTAAGCATCGACCAGATGCAAGGTCGCACCTCCGTCGACCCGCGCTGGCATGCAATTCATGAGGACGGTTCGGACTTCCCCGGTGAAAACCACCCGGCAATGGAGGCGCTGCGAACCGGTAGGATGGTTCGTAATACGATCATGGGAGTCTATAACGTTGCCGAGAACTCATACCGTTGGATCAATATCAATGCCGTGCCGCGCTTTAAAGATGGGGAGGAAAAACCCTATCAGGTGTATACGACCTTCGAGGATGTCACCGACCGCAAGCGGAATGAGCGGCTCCTTCATACCCAGCGAGACCTGGCTCTTGCAATCAGCCGGGTGAATACAGTCAGCGATGGGCTTCAGGTATGTCTGGAGACTGCCCTCGAACTCTCAGGGTTGGATAGCGGCGGGATCTATATGATCGACCCCGTTACAGGCGGGTTGGATATGCTCCAATACCGTGGTATCGGGGAGGAATTTGTCCGGTTGGTGGAACATATTCCGGCAGACAGCCCCAACGTTGCCATGGTCCGCATGGGGCAGCCGATCCTGTCTTCGGTCGAGGATGAATCGGTTTCAATGCCTTACATCGAGAAGGAAGGGTTGAAATCCATTCTGGCACTGCCGTTCCGCTCACAAGATCAGGTGATCGGGTGCCTGAACTTATCGTCGCACACCCTCCCGCAGATTCCCAGGCATGTCGTCCAGGATTTGGAGACCCTCGCAGCCGAGGTGGGGAATTTTATTAGCTATGCGCGTTTACAAGAGTCGCTGCAGGAAAGCCGTGAACGTTCCCATGCCATATTGAACGCCATCCCCGACCTGATGTTCCGTCTCGATCGCAATGGAGTCTTCCTTGACTACAAGGCTGAGGCCGGTGAGTTGTACGCGCAGGACAAACCGACCATCATTGGGTTGCGCAACCGGGATATTTCGCCCCCTGAGTTCGCGGAATTGATCGACCGAAAGATCGCTGAAACTCTCGAGACCCAAAGCGTGCAGACCTTCGAATACCGGCTTTCATTACCCGGCAGCGGCGCTCATGATTATGAAGCCCGCATGGCGCCCAGCGGTGAAAACGAAGTGTTGGCGGTGGTGCGCGACATCACCAACCGCAGGCGTCTGGAAGATCAAATTATCGAGGCAAACGAACGCTTTACCGAACTGGCTGAAACCGTGTCCGATATTTTCTGGGTCTCCGAACCTGTGACCAGAAAAAGTTTATATGCCAACCCTGCATTTAAAAAGGTCATGGGCATGAGCATGGAAGACGTGGAACTCTTGCCCAACAATTTTCTCGACCTGGTCGTGCCCGAGGACAGGCACATCGTCATCAATTGCCGTGAATTGGAGGATGGCGGTTTCAAAACCGATGCGGAGTATCGTATTCGCCGACCCGATGGAGAGATTCGCTGGATCCATGACCGGGCAAACTCGGTCTTCGATAAGGAAGGCAGGGTGATTCGCATCGTCGGGATTGCAAGCGATATCACCGAGCGGGTCAGAGCTGAGTCGGCTCTGCATGAAAGCGAAGAGCGCTTGCGCTTAACGCTTGCTGCCTCGAGGCAGGGGCTGTTCGACTTGGATATTCAGACCGGGAAGACCATTGTCAACCGGGAATATGCTGAAATGTTGGGGTATGACCCTGAGACCTTCGTTGAAACAAACCAGGCATGGATGGATCGCCTTCACCCAGACGATACCCCGGTAGCGACCGATGTGTACATGGATTACATCAACGGGCGCATCCCCGAATACAAGGCGGAGTTCCGCCAGAGGACGAAGGATGGAAAGTGGAAATGGATCCTTTCCACTGGCAAGGTAGTGGAATATGACTCCGCAGGCAAGCCCGTGCGCATGTTGGGCATTCATACCGACATCGACAACCTCAAACAGGCAGAATTCGAACGCCAGCAACTGATCCACAACCTGGGGGAGCGTGTCAAGGAATTGACGGCTCTGCATCATGCCTCACGCCTGTTCCAAAACCCGGACCTTTCCGAACCGGAGATCATGCAATCCCTGGTCAACGCTTTGCCGCCCGCATGGCAGTATCCTGAACTCACTGCCGCTCGCATTATTGTGGGGGCGGACGAATATACCAGTACGGGCTTTGCCGAAACTGAATGGATGCAAAAGGAAAGCTTCCAGCTGCCTGACGGGCGAAGCGGCGCCATCGAGGTTTCGTATCTTAAGCAACTGCCAGAGGAATTTGAAGGACCGTTCCTTAAGGAAGAGCGTGATCTGATCAAAACCCTGGTGGAACGCTTGCAGACATCGATGGGTCGCAGATTCGTAGAGGATAGTCTGCGAAAGCGCTCTGATGATCTCGCCATGTTGGTGGAGGCTGGTCGTGCCTTGAGTGAAACCCTCAACCCCGCGTTCATATATCCCATCGTCCATCGTTATCTCTCCAGAGTCGTTCCGTGCGATTTTTTGGTAATCTCTTCCTACGATCCTGAAACGAACCTGATCCGGTGTGAACATCTGCAATCGAGTGAAGGGTCCCAAGATGTATCGGGCTTTCCACCCATTCCACTGGAGCCCCCCGGGCATGGCACCCAGAGCAAGGTCATCCGCTCAGGCGAATCGCTGCTCCTGCCTGATTTTGACGTATTCATTCAAGAAGCCAACAAGGTTGTGTACTTCGATGAAAACGGGGAGTTATACAATGACGTGACCGAGGATGAAGACCGTACCCGTTCCGCCATCCTTGTTCCCCTTAAAGAGAATGGCGTCGTTTCAGGTGTTCTCCAGGTGATGAGCATGAGATTGAACGCACACACCCAGGATCATCTGCGCTTTACAGAGGCGCTTGCTTTTCACGTCTCGGCAGCGTTGTCGAATGCAAAGCTGTTTTCCGAGTTGGAAGAACGTGTCCGGCTGCGGACCGCCGAAGTCCAGGACCTGTACGATAACGCCCCAGCCGGGTACCACTCGCTTGATGCGGAAGGCAGGTTTATCAACATAAACCAAACCGGGTTGAATTGGCTTGGGTATGAACGCGACGAAGTGATCGGACATTCTCTGCAAGAGTTTATTACAGACGAATCAAAAGCTATATTCGGGAGCACATTTTCGGAGTTCAAGCAGAGCGGCGTGCTTAAGGATCTTGAATTCGAATTGATCCGAAAGGACGGTTCCGTTTTTCCGGCCGTGGTCAATGCCACAGCCATCAAAGACAGAAATGGGAATTTTGTTTCCAGCCGATCCACCCTGTTCGATAATACCGAACGCAAGAAGGCTGACCAAGCCCTGCGTGAAAGGGAAGAAAATTACCGCGCCTTATTCGAGAATGCCAATGATGTCATCCTGTTGATCGACCTGGAAGGCAAAATACTGGGGGCTAATCCGCGCACGGTTGAGATCATGGGGTATTCCAGCGAAGAGTTGACGGGAAGGTATGCCACGGAGTTCATCGTAAATAACGAGCTGGATGATGCCAACCGCCAGCTGGCCCGCTTGAAGGCCGGTGAACGCCTGCCTGTGTACGAGCGTACACTAATTCACAAGAACGGCACATTTGTAGAAACCGATATCAACCTGTCTCTTGTCCGGGATGAGAGGGGGAATCCGAAGTTCATCCAGAGCGTCATACGTGACATTTCCACCCGCAAACGCGCCGAGGAAACCCTGCGCCTCGCCAATGCGGAACTGGAACGTGCCTTGAGGCTTAAGGACGAATTCCTTGCCAATATGAGCCATGAACTGCGCACCCCGCTCAACGCCGTTCTTGGGATCTCTGAAAGCATGCTTGAGGGAGTCTCCGGCCCCATCAACGAGAAACAACAGAAATACCTCCAGACAGTGATGGAGAGTGCGCAGCACCTGTTGGAATTGATCAACGACATCCTCGACCTTGCCAAGATCAGTGCCGGGCGCATCCAGTTGGACACGGTGAAATTCGACATTCAATCGATGGCGCAGGCCAGCCTGCGCATGATCCAGGAATTGGCGCAGAAGAAGAGCTTGAAGGTTCGTTTCGAGATCGACCCTGGAATCAAGTTGGTTTGGGGAGATGAGCGCCGCATCAAGCAAATGTTGGTCAACCTGCTCAGCAACGCGGTCAAGTTCACACCCGAAGGCGGTGAGGTCGGGATGAAGATCAGCGGAGATGAAATGGACCAGATGCTATACTTCACAGTGTGGGATACCGGTATCGGCATCGACGAAAAGGATATCCGCCACCTCTTCCAACCCTTTGTGCAATTGGATGCCGGACTGGCGCGCGGCTCGCAGGGAACCGGCCTGGGGTTGGTGCTGGTCAGCCAGATGGCACGTTTGCATGGCGGCAGCATCTCAATCACCAGCAAACCCAAAATAGGCAGCCGATTTACGTTGACCATTCCGTGGGTCGAAAAGGGAAATGTCGATCCACTCACCCCCAAACAGGAACTTGAAATGCCGCATATTGAAAACCCCGTGGACCAGCGAGCCTCCAACAGCCCCGTGATCCTTTTGGTGGAGGATACCGAGGCGGTCACCATGCTGATTCGGGATTATCTTATCCGTTACGGTTACAGGGTCATCACCGCCCGGGATGGCATCGAAGGCATCACCCGCATCAGAGAAGAGACCCCCGATCTTATCCTGATGGATGTGATGATGCCTGAACTGGACGGCATCGAAACAACCCGCCGCATCCGTAAACAATTGGGGTTGAGTGTGCCCATCATTGCACTCACCGCCCTTGCCATGTCCGGCGATCGGGAGCGCTGTCTTGAGGCGGGAATGAACGGTTATCTTAGCAAGCCGGTCAACCTCAAGGAACTGCTGGCGGTTATCGAAGAAGCCTTGAAAGGGAAAGGAATAGCGTCGAATGAATAGCGTGATTCTGATCGTGGATGACAATGTCGCAAGCCGGGAGACATTGGAAGCCATGCTTACAGGGAAAACTTACTCGCTGGAAGTGGCAGAAGATGGCTTGCAGGCATTGGAAAAAGCGGACGCCAGGCGACCGGACCTGATCCTTTTGGATGTGATGATGCCCGGTATGGACGGGTTCGAAGTTTGCCGACGCCTGCGTGCCACACCCGGTCTGGCAGAGGTTCCAATTATCCTGCTCACCGCTCTGGACGATGCCGCCTCCCGGCTCGAAGGCATCGAAGCTGGCGCAGATGATTTCATTTCCAAGCCATTCGATAGGCAGGAACTTATCGCGCGCGTGCGCACCATTACCCGCTTGAACCGGTATCGTGCCCTCCTCGAACAACGCGAACGCCTGCGGGAGATGGCGCAGCGCATGGTTACCAGCCTGGAGGATGAACGCACACGCATCTCGCGCGAACTTCACGATGAACTCGGTCAACTGCTCACGGCACAGCTGATGGATATCCGTGACCTGCAGAATGATCTCACCATTCCACCTGTAGCCCTGTTCGAACGGCTTGAGAAGATCCATAGTGAGGCCTATGAAGTGGCGGTCAAGGTCCGCAGGCTTGCCCATGAACTGCGCCCGCCCCTGCTCAATGCTTTTGGATTGAAAAAGGCGATCGAAGTACACTGCTCGAAATTCTCCAGCAACAGCCATATCCCGATCACGATCGAAGTCGATGAAGGGGTATCCGTGTTGCCGGATGTCTATGGGATCATCCTTTACCGGGTCCTGCAGGAGGCGCTGACGAATATCGCCAAGCACGCCGAAGCCGAACATGCCTGGGTGGAGGTCAGCCTCGAAGACGACCGAATCAACCTGATCGTTCAGGATGATGGACGCGGCTTGCAGGACGCCAGCTCCCCGGTCAACGGGATTGGCATTATCGGTATGAAGGAACGTGTGGCGTTGGTGGGCGGAGAGTTGAACATCCGCTCTGGCAAGAACGGCGGGACCATCCTTTCTGTGACGCTGCAGCTAAAACCCGGCACAATTCGCAAAGGCGAGGCATCATGATCCATATATTGATCGCAGAAGACCATCTTGTAGTACGGGCAGGCATCCGGGCGCTTCTTGAGAAAGTTGGGGACATGGCCATATTGGGCGAAGCTTCCAACGGACAGGAAGCTGTTGACATGACCGAGCAGTTAAATCCCGATATCCTGATCATGGATATCATGATGCCGCGGTTGAACGGTATTCAGGCGGCCGAACAGCTCCGCAGCCGGAAGAGCCGCGTCGGCATCCTGTTGCTTTCGATGTATGCCGATGAAGCGCTGGTCTATCAAGCGCTGCAGAGTGGGGTCAATGGTTATGTCTTGAAATCTTCCGCCAGCGATGAACTGGTGCAGGCCGTGCACGATGTGGCGAATGGAAAAAAATTCTTGAGCAGCCCCATTTCCGAGATCGTCATGGAAAACGCCTTCAAACCGCGCGCTGCCGGTGAACCTGACCCGTTGGCAGCCCTCTCTCCGCGAGAAAAAGAGATCATGCAGTTGATCGCCGAGGAACACACCAGCCTTGAAATTGCCGAGCTGCTTTCGATCAGCGAGAAGACGGTCGAAAAGCATCGCGCCAATCTCATGGAGAAATTGCATGTGCGCAATCTGGCTGGTCTGGTGCGGCTTGCCGTCAAATACCGGCTTGTGGATAGGGATTCCTAGGTGCTTACAATAATGGAATCCACCCGCGGATAAGGGTTTTCCCTTATTCGCAATCCCTTTGTCTCAAAATATCCTTGGAGAACTGACGCACCCGGCCCAGTGCAGAGACAGAAAATTTTAGTGTGAGGCATATTTTGAACGACCCAGATAGGGTGCCTCACAACGGGTAGTTGGGAATAAACTTATGAATCCTGTTATTTTGATCGTAGATGACGAACCTGCCGGGCAGCAGGTTGTGGAATCCATCCTGCATGAACAGGGGTACGAATTGAAATTTGCTTCTACGGGGACAGAGGCTGTAAAGAAAGCCGCGGAACTAAAACCGGACCTGATCCTTCTGGACATCATGCTGCCGGAGATGGACGGTATCGAAGTCTGCCAGACGCTGCGCCGGAAAAGTGAATTGGCAAAGATCCCGATTGTCATGTTGACCGCGCTGAGTGACCGGGATATCCGCATTGCAAGTTTGGATGCAGGTGCGGATGATTTCATATCCAAGCCGTTCGACCGGGCGGAATTGCGCGCCCGGGTCCGGTCGATCACACGCCTCAATAAATACCGCTTGTTGTATGAACGGAATAAGATGTTCTCCTGGATCAGCGACCAGTCGCGTGATGGATATCTATTGATTCGCAACGGGGACGAGATCACCTATGCCAACCCCCGTGCGCGCTTTTATCTTGGATTGGACCTTGATACACCCATTGCACCGGGGTGCTCGTTCATGGAGGTCGCCAGGCGACAATATCAGCCTCAGCCAGATGATGCCTGGGAGGGGTGGCCGTCTCCTTCCTCGATGAATGAGCCGCGCATCCGTTATCTCGTCCGCCCCGAAACAGTAAATTCCCATGAATTCTGGTTGGAGACTGCCATCTTTGAGGTTCCAGGTGGAGAGACGAGTTCGCGCATCGTCCGCCTCCGCGATGTGACCGCTGATATCCTGAATAGGCGTAACACCCGCGGATTCGGCGAAGCCATCTCGCACAAGGTCCGTACTCCGGTCGCTCACATCGTTTCCAGCCTCGACCTGCTTTCAAGGCATGCAACGAAACTGGCGCCCGAGGAGATTGCCCGTCTTTCGGATACAGCTTTAATGGGGGCGAAGCGTTTATCTGATACACTGGATAGGATCCTGAAATATACAAACATCTATACTGGTGTTAGCGGAGCAGAAGGTTTTTCGCTGGGGTACTTCAAGGAACTGGCAGAAAGGACGGCTGCGGATACCGGCATAACCAACCTGACCGTTAAAATGGATGGGAGTTTGGGGTACCTCAGGCTCGCCCTGCCGCAGCAATCGATGGAGGTGCTGTTATGGGAGATCTTCAGTAATTGCAGGAAGTTCCACCCAACCGGGATGCCGGAAGTGATCGTCGATGTATTGGTAAAAAAACCTCAAGAGATCATCCTGCAAATCAGCGACGATGGGATCCGCCTTTCGCCAAAACAATTGACGACAGCCTGGCTGCCGTATTTTCAGGGTGAGAAGGATTTCACTGGTGAAGCGCCAGGAATGGGGCTGGGGCTCTCAACAGTGAATGCCATTGTGTGGGGGGCTGGCGGCGGCAGCCGTATGATGAACCGTGAAGATAAACCCGGGGTTGTTGTTCGGCTGACCATCCCCGTTGTAAAGGGTACGTGATCGTGAAAGGTTGGCGGAGGAAGATATGAAAGACCATAGAGGCACTGTCATGATCGTAGATGATGACGCTGCAGGGAGGGAAGTTTTGGCGGCTGTCCTTGAGACAGACGGTTATGAGTTGATCCTGGCGGAGAACGGATTCCAAGCCATCGATTTTGCAGGTGCCCGCCACCCGGATATCATTCTTTTGGATGTGATGATGCCCGGCATGGACGGATTCGAAGTTTGCAGGCGTATCCGCGGTAACCCTGAGATCGCTGAAGTCCCGATCTTGTTCCTCACCGCGTTGGACGACCGCCAATCCCTGCTGGCCGGGTTGGAAGCCGGGGCAGACGACTTTATCACCAAACCGCCAGACCGCTTTGAACTTCGCGCGCGACTCTTGGGGATATCCCGCCTGAACCGTTATCGCAAATTGGTGGATGAGAGGCAGAATCTTGAAGCTGCCCACCAACAACTTCTTTCTGCGTATGATGAAACGATCGAGGGTTGGTCCCGTGCAATGGATTTGAGGGATAAAGAGACCGAAGGGCATACCCGACGTGTCACACAGATGACCTTGAAACTCGCCGAGCATTTCGGCATTCAGGGTGAGAACCTTATACATATCCAACGCGGGGCATTGCTGCACGACATGGGAAAACTGGGTGTTCCAGATGCGATCCTGTTAAAGCCATCCAAACTGACCGAGGATGAATGGAAACTGATGAAGCAGCATCCTCAAATGGCGTACGATATGTTGTATCCCATTGAATATCTTCGCCCGGCGCTCGACATCCCTTATTGTCATCATGAAAAATGGGACGG
>CAZYLM010000045.1:0-16341 GCA_964648645.1 uncultured Anaerolinea sp. | reverse complement strand
TGGATGTGATCGGCAAGTTCACCCCGCGCATCGTCCGCATGGCGGATGAGCCGGGAGATATTTAGGTAAGAGCGCCGTAGGCTATACGGCGCTCTTATTTTGTGTATAATCCCGCTTCTATGAATCAATTCACTTATGACCTAGTTATCTTTGATTGCGATGGTGTTTTGGTGGATACCGAACCACTTGCAAATGAGGCGTTTATCCAACTCCTCCGAGAACACGGCTTCAATGTTGACGAAAACAAATTCCGCCATGAATTTTCCGGTTTGACGCTGCTGGATCGACTCGATATTGCTGCTTCCGAATTAAATTGGAATCCACCAGATAATTTCCTCGATCTTTTCAATGAACGCATGACTGGTCTGACCGAAAAAAAGATGCAACCTGTGTCAGGAATTCACAAACTTCTTGAAAGCCTGCCCGTGCCAGCCTGTGTCGCTTCAAATGGGAGCCGTGATGAGCTTAATCTGAGGCTTAAACTTGGCAGGCTTACTCCTTTCTTCAAAGGAGCCATTTTCAGCGGATTGGAAGTACCAAACCCCAAGCCCGCCCCCGATGTCTACCTGGCGGCTGCTAGCGCCTTCAACATTCCGCCTGATCGATGTATCGTTGTTGAAGACAGTATTCCGGGTGCCACGGCCGGAATACAAGCTGGCATGCGTGTATTTGGGTACGCTGCATTTACACCCATGGAGAAATTGCAAGCTGCGGGCGCCATTCCATTCCAAACCATGGATGAACTAAGGGAAATACTGGCAGAAGAATATAGCCAGATGAAAATATCCCAAGGCAACCTATCGATCAAATAAGCAGGCAAAAAAGGGTCATGGAGGCGCAAGTAATTTTGCAAGCCTTTTCGTTATAATAGACGTATGCATATCGAGCAAAAAGACCCATTCCTCCAGGATACCCTGCTCAGCTTCTCTCAAGAATCCGACCCGGTCAAGCGCAAAGGGTTGGAGAACGAGATCTGGCAAAAATACGGCAGTGAAAGTACCGCTTTTGTTTTGGATATGTCCGGCTTTTCTCTGTTAACCCGCAAGTATGGCATCGTGCATTATCTGTCCATGATCCGCCGCATGCAGTTGACCGTGGAGCCGATCATCACCAGCCATGGCGGGCGTATTATAAAATTTGAAGCGGATAATTGCTTTGCCGTCTTTCCCGAGCCCTCTTCGGCAGCCCGTACCGCAATTACAATACAACATGCGATTGCCGCCTCCAACCTGCTCACGCAGGAGGATATGGACATTCACGTTACGATCGGTATCGATTATGGAAAGATCCTCATCCTCAACGAGGAAGATATGTATGGAGATGCCGTCAACCGTGCCTGTAAAATGGGGGAAGATATCGGCAATGCGGACGAGATCTTAATCACCAAGGAAGCCATGGATATGATCCCTGAGGAAGCACAAATCGACGGGAAACTCATTGAGGTCAGTATCGGGGGCATGAACACGCCCGCATACCAGGTCATCTACCGGACAGATGTGGAAGAGGAGCAGCAGTAAAAAAGGCGGAGCAGGTGCTCCGCCTTTTTATTTACATCTTTTCTAATATTGAAAGTGCATCTTGAATTCGTTTCAGACAAGTTTCGCGCCCGATGATCTCCATACTTTCGAAGAGTGGCGGGCTGATCTTCTGACCGGTCACCGCGACGCGCAGGATCCCAAAGACCTGATTGGCGTTGAGTCCACTCTCTTCTACATAAGCCCTCAAGGGCGGCTCGCATCTTTCGTGAGTTATGTCTGGTTGTGCTGCCAGAATCTGATAGGCCTTCCTGGCAACTTCTGTAGATTGCTTCGCGTCCAGTCCTTTAGCAATCAGGTCTTCAGGGGTGGGCGAAACTTCGTCCTTGAAGAAGAATGCGCCGAAGGAGATGCAATCGTCCAGGGTGGTGAGGCGCTCACGAATAAGGGGGATCATTTTCAGCAACACATCTTCTTTAACGGCAAGCCCCGCACGGGTGAAATAAGGCTTGAGGCGTGTTGCCAGGTCCTCGGTCGTCAGGAGGCGGATATGAGTCGCATTGAAGTGATCGAGGCGTTGGAAGTTGATCGCGGCCGGAGAAGGCGTCAACGAGTCGATGGTGAAACGATCCACCATTTGAGCCGTGGTCATTACGTCATCTTCAGCAACACCCCATCCCATCAGCCCGCACCAATTCAAAACACCTTCGGGGGTAAAACCAAGGTCTTGCATATCCTTGACGAAGATCGAATAACCATCCTTCATGGCATCTGCAGCTTCACGCTTGGACATTTTGCCCTTGCCACTCGGTTTGAGGAAAACGGAAAGATGGATCCAAGCCGGTTCATCCCATCCAAAAGCGCGAACGATGTTGACATGCAGCGGAAACGTCCCCAGCCACTCTGAACCGCGCATGACGTGAGTAATCTTCATATCATGATCATCCGCCATCGCAGCAAGGTGATAGGTTGGCAAACCATCCGTTTTGAGAATGACCTGATCGTTAAGCTGTTTATTCTCTATGGTAATGTCGCCGCGCAAATGGTCATGTGCAACAGTCACACCTTCGTGCGGTACCTTAAAGCGAATGGTATACGGTTCACCGTTGGCAACACGTTTCGCAGCTTCACCCGGATCGATATTGCGGCAGGTGCCATCATAACGCGGATTTTCCTTTCGCTTCGATTGCTCCTGGCGCACTCTTTCAAGCCGTTCTGGAGTGCAGAAACAGGGATAGGCATGCCCTTTATCCACAAGGGTCTTTGCGTGAGTTTGATACAGCTCACGGCGTTCCGTCTGGCGATAAGGTCCATAAGGTCCGCCGACATCGGGACCTTCATCGTAACTCAAGCCGAGCCAGCGTAAACCGTCCATGATCTCCTGCTCAGCACCGGGAACAGTACGTTTCATGTCAGTGTCTTCGATGCGCAAAATAAACTGTCCGCCGGTCTTTTTGGCTAACAGGTAGGCATACAAAGCCGTACGCGCACCACCGAGGTGCAAATGCCCGGTTGGCGAAGGCGCAAAGCGAGTGCGTGCTGGTTGAATGGACAAAATTTCACTCCTACTTAATTTAGAATTCCAGGTCTTTCTGGCGCATGACAACCGACTGGACCAGACCGATCCCCAACATCAAAGCAGTCAGACCTGAACCACCGTAACTGACGAAAGGAAGCGGCAAGCCCGATACCGGCAAAAGGTTGAGGTTCATGCCAATATTGACCGCCCCCTGAAAAAATATCAATGTCGCAACGCCGATCGCAAGCATTGCACCGGATACATCGCGCGCTTTTTGCGCTGCGCGAATACAACGCCAGACCACCACACCCAATGTGAGAATGATCAACAAACCACCGACCATGCCAAATTCTTCCGAGGTCGCCGCAAAAATGAAATCGGTATGGCGCACTTTCAGGAAGCGCAACTGGGTCTGCGAACCATAGCCGTATCCCTGTCCGAGCATCCCGCCTGCCCCAACTGCAATCAGAGCCTGCTGCACATTATAGCGATTTCCGAAGGTATCGTTCGGATTCGGCACCACAAAGTTCACGATCCTTTCCTGTTGATATGCCTGCAAACCCGGGATCTTAACTCCCAATACCGAAAGGATGATGACACTGGCTAATAGGATAAACCCTGCAACAGCAGCAGTCACAACGTGCTTGATCTGGATGCCATTGACCCACAACATGACCGCAAGAATAACAGACAGGACCATTACATTGCTTAGGTTTGGTTGAAGAAGGATCAATCCGATGATCCAAATCGCCCGCAAGACAGCGCCAAAAGCCCATTTCAGGTCACGGGGCTGGTCTCGGGTGGATTCGAAATACCTGGCAAGGACGATCAGCGCAACGATCTTAGCAAACTCGGTCGGTTGCAGGAACAATACGCCGACCTGAAACCATCTTTGCGCACCGAATGCCGTTTGCCCAAAACCGGTGAGGGTAAGTAGAAAACCGAGGATTACGAGGTGGATCGGACGATAAAGGGAGATCCAGTAACGGTAATCAATGGAGGCAAGGAAAAAGATCAAAGCCACCCCCAGGATGGCAAAATAAACCTGACGCGAAATCAACGGTTGGAGGACTTCATTCCCTGCCACCGCCGAACGGATCATTACTGTGCCGAACGCGGACGCCAACACCACCGCACCCAGCAACAGGAAATCGAAATTTCTCCAGGATAAACTGCGTTCCATCACTCAACATGGGTGCTGCATCACTGCAGACGCATCCATGCCTCACCCCGATCAGCCTGTACGATGCCGGGACGAACTTTTCAAGGGAATATCCGCGACCAATCTCTGCGAACGCCCCTCTTTCTCCAATTCGATACGTACAGCGTCAGGGTCGATTTCAATGTATTGAGAAATCGCCTTCAAAAGATCATCCTTCAAGGATTCCAATTGACCTGGTGTGAGATCGGTCCGGTCATGCACGAGTACCAATTGCAGGCGTTCCTTTGCACTTGTCGCGCTCCGTTTGCGAGTAAAGAAATCCATCTTACTTCCTCCCCGCCAGGCGCTGAATGGCATTCCACAAACCGCTTTGAGGAGCAAGGTCCATAAAAGGGACATCCTCACCCTGAAGGCGTTTGGCAATATTTCGAAATGCCGTGCCTGCACGGCTTTTTCCATCTGTAACGATTGGCGTTCCCCGGTTCGAACCGATGATGACGGTTTCATCTTCGGGTACGATCCCTATCAACCGAATCCCCAACAGGTCAAGGACATCCTCCGCGGAAAGCATATCGTTATTCTTGACAAGTGCCGGGTTAAGCCGGTTGATGATGAGGGAGGGATTGCCTTTTTCTTCCGCCTCAAGAATACCCACCACCCGGTCAGCATCACGCACGGCACTGACCTCTGGGTTGGTCACCACAAGGACACTGTCTGCGGCCGCAATGGCGTTTCTAAAGCCACGTTCAATGCCGGCGGGCGAATCGATGACTATGAAATCCGTCTCCGGTTTTAGATCGTTACAAATCCGCACCATGTCCGATGGCGAGACGGCGTTTTTGTCCCGTGTTTGCGCTGCCGGGATCAGATACATCTCCGGATAATGTTTATCGCGGATCATCGCCTGCTTGAGCTTGCAACGTCCTTCGATGACATCCACAATATCGTAGACGATCCGGTTCTCGAGACCCATTACCACATCAAGGTTTCGCAATCCAATATCGCCATCGATGCAAACGACCCGCTTGCCGTCCATAGCGAGTGCTGTGGCAAGGTTGGCGACCGCGGTGGTCTTCCCCACCCCGCCTTTGCCGGAGGTAACAGTAAATACTTTTGCGGTCATATCATTTCCTAGGTATGTTTTCGCCGGGATGCCAGAGTTCCGCCTGTAGTTTGCCTTCTTTATTGATGCTGGCAATTTCGGGTCTTGGGTCTTTTTGCGGTTTCAACGTTGCAGATGATTCGCCTGCAATGCGGATCTGATTGGCGGAAAGATCAAGTGCGCAGATGAGCGCCTCACGATCGCCTTTTGCCCCTGCATGTATCACGCCTCTGACCCGTCCCCAAACGATGACGTTCCCATCGGCAATGATCTCAGCCCCAGGGTTGACATCGCCAAAAACGACGACATGACCAGGGTACTCGATCCGTGTGCCGGAGCGAACGGTCTTTGCCACAAACAAAGCAGTATCTTCCGGGATGGTCTCCAGTACATGCCGCGCCTCTTCGGGACGAGGCTTGGAAATGCGCGTGGCAAGCCCAAGCAATTGAGAGGTGCTCTCTGTAGTCGGCGATTCGCTGACCACCGCCCACAGTGTGATATTCCTCTCTGAAAGCCAATCACGCAATTCGACAAGGTCATTTACTTTCAAAACCTGCGTCCCGACATCCATGGCAAGGCGTGCCCCCTGAAAAAAAGCGGAACGTTCAGTAATCTGTTCCATGAGCGCACTGCGCTGCTCTTCCCAGGAGGCGTCAGCAAACGTCGCGAGCAGCCCGTCGCGGATTCCTTTGATCTGGACGATTGATGTGGTCGAATCCATAAAGGTGTTCATTCAGGTTCGTTGCGGAATTATACCTGATGAATAACCACTCATTACGGCACAGGCGCACCTTGTACGCCTTGTGCAATATCCAGGGCTTTGATCTCAAAATAGGATTTGATAACCCTTGCGACCATGGGGCCAGCAACACTGGCTCCTTCCCCGCCATTATAGGCAAAAGCGATCACTGCAATTTCAGGGTCATCGAAGGGAGCATAGGCAACCGTCCATGAGTGTGTTGGCCATGCCCCAAATTGACAGCGCTCCGCCTTACGGGCTACATCATCGCAATACTCAGCAGTTCCTGTCTTGCCAGCCACCGCAATCGGAAAATCAACAAAAAGGTCATGTAAGGTACCGAATGCGGGATCCGTGACTGCCAGCCTTGTTCCTGCACGAACAGCTTGCATAGTCTCAGGCTTGACTGTCTTGAAGTTATCCGTCAACGTACAATACGGGCCTTCGCATGAGTATTCCTGAATAAGAGGCTCAACCGTGATATCCCATTTCATATTTGGCGTGAAAGGTGATATTTGATAACTACCGGAGGTTTCGAATTCAGTGACAGTGAAATCCTGGGGATTGAACCACATCGGCACAACATTTCCATCCCCATCAGTGACCTGCCGGACAACCGTCGGCTGCATGACCTTGCCGCTATTTGCCACTGTCATACCCGACATCAATACTTGCAAAGGTGTCGCCAATACATAGCCCTGCCCTACACTGGCTATGTAGGTATCGCCCGTCGACCAGTTCTCGCCGGTATTGATGCGCTTCCACTGCGGGTCGGGAATCAGCCCATCCTGTTCACCGGGAAGTTGTATTCCTGAAGCCCGGTCATACCCCAAAGCCCGGGCATATTGCTGCAAGCGCTCGATTCCCAGCCCTTGGGGGATCTCATCCTCAAAGCCACCGCCAAGTTTATAAAAGCACACATTACTGGAAT
Organism: uncultured Anaerolinea sp.; assembly: GCA_964648645.1. Classification (GTDB taxonomy): domain Bacteria; phylum Chloroflexota; class Anaerolineae; order Anaerolineales; family Villigracilaceae; genus Villigracilis. Next base: position 9,413 of record CAZYLM010000045.1, on the reverse strand, counting down.
AAGCGATACATTGAAGAAAAGTCAGCGGGCCAAAGCCTTCCGGACGCTGGTCAAAGATATGGTCCACGAACGGGCGGGTATTTCTGTCGGTACACTGATCGGTTGGGTTAAATCGTTCGCACAATAATAACTGCCCTGGTGCCAGAACAATATCATCCAAACCAACCACTCCTTCGTTGAAAGCGCCGGTTGCAGTGGAGAGTTTGAACGTGGATCCGGGTGGATATTCCGCAGAAATGGCATTGTTGAGCAAAGGTTTACGGGGGTCCTGGCTCAACTGTTCGTAGTAATAAGCAGGGATGAATCGACTTAGCCGATTATTTTCGTAGGTTGGGTAGGATACCATCGCAAGGATCTCGCCAGTCTTGGGATTCATCGCAATGATCACACCGCTGGAGATGCGAACACGCCCAAAATACGTATTCCAATATTCGATTTCCTCCAGCAATGTTGCCTCCGCTGCAGCCTGCAAACGTGTGTCAATCGTGAGATACACGTTATAACCGGGCTCGGGAGCTATGGGCGGTTCGAGGTTCCGGATTTCCTGACCGGCAACATCCACCTGCACGACTCGCAATCCGTTACGCCCAGCAAGAATATCCTGCAGGGACGTTTCGACACCGGCGTAACCGATCTTGTCACGATTTGGGACGAACCCTTTGGCGCGCAACTCTTCTTCCAGCGATGCAGGGATTGGACCTAAAAAACCGATAAGATGCGAAGTTAAGGAGCCGGTCGGATAATCACGAATCGGCTCAATCTCTACACTGACGCCCGGCCAATCCGCTTTTTTCTCCTCAACAATGCGAGCGGTCTCTTCAGATACATTACATTGGATTTTTACAGGGCTGTATGGCGCAAGGGTATCCTGCAGAGCTACAAGCTGGCCAATACTTGGACCTGGCACGCAGGCGGCAAACAATTTTGCCTCCTCCAACGAATCCTCTGTCATCAAACCGCCAGGGACACCCAGGATCAACCCTTCCGTTGGTGTATCCTCCGAAACAAAATTACCGACCGGCACACCGATCAGGTCCGATACTTCCCGATAAATACGTTGAATATCCGAGTCGTCTTCAGGCAGGCCTGCGGGGGTGATCACAATATTATACGAAGCGATGTTTCTAGCAAGAATATAACCGTTCCGGTCGTAGATGATACCGCGCGGAGCAGGGATGCTGACCTCAAATGTGTAATTGTCTACGGCGCGCGTACGGTACAGGCTGCCATTAAAAAGTTGTACGTTGACCAGACGCGCGATAAAACCTACCAGGGTGAAGGCAACCACAAAATAAATGAGTCCCAAGCGCCACGCCTCAAAGCGAAGAGGTCGCGATTCAGTGCCTGAACTCATGTTTGTGCCTCTGCAGCATAGACCCACTGAGCCAGGTCACGCATAAAAGTGTAGATGGGAATGGAAATTAACATATTCAATAACAGACTGGGCAGGGTGATCAACCCTATCACATCGCCAAAAGAAAAGGAGGTGCCAAGAAATCTCAAGACACCAAATGAGAGGAGATGAAAGGACAAGGTACCAAGGAATACGACGCTGAACATCGCCAATAGGGGCGCCTGCCAAACCCGCCGCTGAAGGATTCGAGCCAGGAGAAGGACACTGAAATATCCCATAATCATAACAGGAAGCGGCAGCCCGGAAACAAATCCGGCGAACAAACATGCGACTGCGCCCCAGTGCCATGCCGAATCAACTCGCTCCTGCAGCGCCCAGGCTGCCAGAATGACCAAAGGTAAATCGGCATAACCGGAGAGCAATCGGACCTGACTGACCACTGAAGATTGAACAATCACAGCCAAAGCCAGGAGTGGAAAGGCGACCAGGTTTCGCATGGGTTTCGATTAGGGGATGGGTGTCGTCACGGGTTCGAGTGGGGCAATATCCACCGGGCGGAAGTTGGTGATGACCAGGACAATCTCAAGGCGAGAAAAATCGACAGCGGGTTGAACCGTCGCCTGTTGGAACAACTCAAATTCCAAGGCACGAACCGTCACAACCTGCCCAATGATAAGATCCGCGGGATACCCTCCCCCCAAACCCGAGGTTAGAATAAGATCCCCCGGGTCGACGGTCACATTTTGAGAGATAAGGTCAAGCGAAACATCCCCGGTTACAGACCCATATAGAACGGCATTGGTGTCGGCGTTCTGCAAATACACATTGATCGAGGATGCCGGGTCGGTGATCAATTGCACACGCGCAGCATCAGCGATGACCGCATCGACACGCCCGACAAGACCTTGATTCGTTACCACCGGCATACCCCGCCGGATGTCGTCATTGGAACCCCGGTTGATAATGATGTAATGCAGAAATGGACTCGGATCTCGCCCGATGACTGAGGCGGCTTTGTATGTACTTTCAGGGTTGGTACGTGAAAAATCGACCAGCGCCGCAAGGATCTCTGTTTCGTTCACACGCTGCTGCAATTCAATCAACTGGGCTTGTAGTTGCGAAACCTGCGCCTCCAGTTCGGCATTGCGCTGACGTAAAGTCACGATGTCACGCGGCGCTGTGACAAAATCCTGAAAACCGACAAACCTGCTTGTTATCCAGGTTTGGATGTCGATCAGCGCCGCGGTCAAACTGCGAGAAGCAGTTCCAAGAGCGCCGCCAAAGGCGAGCACTATTATGCCCCCAACCACCAGGAATATGATCGTCGTCTGAAGGGAGCGGGAGTTCATTCCAACCCTTCAGCCAACTGGAACAACAGGCGAGACACGAAATTCATCGCCGATAAGAATACCATAATTGATTGTTTTTAGACTGGGGGTTAATTGCCAAGAATGCGGTTAAACGTGGCGTGTACTTCCACGTTCGAGCCCGATCAAGTAACGCGAAAGATTTTCCAAATCTTCGAAGATGAGCGCAGCGCCGCGCGCGACGCAGGTCAGTGGGTCTTCCGCCACCCAAACCCGCAGTTTTAATTCATCGGTGAGGCGTTCGGCAAGCCCCTGCAAAAGGGCGCCACCGCCCGAAAGGCAGATGCCGATATCCATCAAGTCTGAAACGATCTCCGGCGGGATTTCATCGAGCGCATCGCGAACCGTATCGATAATGACTTGAACCGAACCGGACAATGCCTCACGGATTTCAACTGATGATACTTCTATGGTCTCAGGAAGGCCTGTTACAAGATTCCGGCCGCGGACCTCCATCGTCTTTTCCGGCTGCAGTGGATATGCCGACCCGATCTGCCATTTGATCTGTTCAGCAATACCAGCGCCTACAAGGAGGTTGTACTTGTTACGCAGATACTGAAGGATGTCCTGATCCATTTCGTCGCCCGCCACACGCAGGGAGCGGGATGCCACTACACCCCCAGTGGACATGACAGCCACTTCGGTCGTCCCACCGCCAATATCCACCACCATTGAGCCACGTACTTCACCGATGGGAAGCCCGGCTCCGATCGCTGCTGCGATGGGTTCTTCGATTAACATGGCCAATCGAGCGCCTGATGCCATGACTGCATCGTACACAGCCCGCTTCTCCACTTCGGTCACGCCGGTAGGCAGACCGATGATGACCCGGGGGCGCGGCAACGGGACCACACTCTGTTCGTGGACCTTGCCAATGAAATATTCGAGCATAACGCGCGTGACATCAAACTCCGCAATCACCCCATCACGGATGGGCCGCACCACCATGACATTTGCAGGTGTGCGACCGACCATCTCCTTGGCTTCCAGCCCGATCGCGAGCGGCTGGCGCAATTTCTTGTCTACAGTCACCCAGGACGGTTCGTTGATGACGATACCCTTCCCACGGACATGCACAAGCGTATTTGCGGTGCCAAGATCAATGGCGATATCCAGGGAAAAAAGGCCTAACAGCCAGTTGATTGGGTTGAAGGCCAAAATCGGCTCCTATGTGTCGGGGATGGGTCCAGGCAAAACTGCTAAGTCATTATACCATGAGGGAGAATCGGTTCTTTTCTTAGATGGGAATTGGCATTCGGTGTAAAATCGTGAAAAACATACCCTTCGGAGGAAGCCGTGTCCAAATTCGCCGTTGTCACCGATAGCACTTCCTACATTCCATCGGATCTTGCGCAAAAGCATGGGATCACGATCACGCCCCAGGTTCTGATCTGGGAGAATAAAACGTACCGCGACGGGGTGGATATTCAACCCGATGAATTCTATGCCAGATTGAAAACCGCCAAGGTTATGCCATCCACATCCCAGGTCTCCCCCGCCACAATGCAGGAAGTTTTCCAGGGTATTATCGATAAAGGTCTTTCTGTTCTGGGAATTTTTATTTCTTCGAAACTTTCAGGCACACTTCAATCTGCGATCCAAGCCAAGGACATGATGGGCTCCGCCGGGGACAAGGTCACCCTCATAGACAGCCAGTCGACAGCCATGGCGCTGGGTTTCCAGGCACTGGCGGCAGCGCGGGCAATGGAAGCAGGAGCAAGCCTCACGGAATGTGCCGCGTTGGCATCCAACGCGCACGAACGAACGGGCGTTTACTTTGCCGTGGACACACTCGAATTTCTGCACCGCGGCGGACGCATTGGCGGAGCGCAGCGCTTCATCGGATCTGCATTGAACCTCAAGCCAATCCTTGCCCTCAAGGAGGGTAAAGTTGAAGGTGTAGACCGAATCCGCACCAAGAGCAAGGCTCACGACCGGGTGCTTGAATTGGTGGCAGAACAAGTGAAGGGTAAATCCAATATCCGCATTGCCACACTCCATGCAAACGCGCCTGCCGATGCCAAAGCCCTCCTTGACCACGCTTCCGCTGAATTGTTACCCATTGAAAGCCTCTTTACAGAAGTCAGCCCGGTGGTCGGTACGCACGCCGGCCCAGGCACTGTCGGGCTGGCTTATATATTTGATTGATGCTAGAAGCAAAACAATTTGACCGCGTCGCCGGTGTCCTGCTCTTTTTGCAAAACGCAGACCGTGGATTCAAAAAAGAATTCCAACAGTCTGCATTTCTTGCGAAAATACCCGCCGGACGCGATGTCTTCCTCGAAGGTGACCGGATCGAAGCGATTGCCTTGTTGATCTCCGGTGTAGTACGGGTTTATAAAATCGGTGAGACCGGGCGCGAGATCACACTGTACCGCTTTGGAAACGGTTCTTCCTGTATCCTGACTGCGAACGCCATACTTAGCCAGCGGACTTTCCCCGCCATTGCCACAGTCGAACAAGATGCAGAAGCAGTGATGATCCCAGCCGCCTCATTTCGTGATTGGGTGCGGAAATATGACCTATGGCGCGATTTTGTCTTCGACCTTCTTTCACAGCGGCTTTCCGCCATGATGGAAGTTGTAGACGAAGTTGTATTTCAACGCATGGACCGACGCATCGCCGGTTTATTACTGAGGCGAGCAAAATTCCAGAACCCGATCCGCATCACCCATCAGGAGATCGCTTCGGAATTGGGAAGCTCTCGCGAGGTGATCAGTCGATTGCTGGAAGATTTCATCGCCGAAGGAAGCATTCGCTCGGGTAGGGGCATCGTTGAGGTCCTGGATTTTGAAGCGCTGGAATCGCAATCTCTTATGTGACATTGTCACAGACAGGGGCGGGGGATTCTCCTATACTGGGGGCATCAAATAAAACACAAGGAGAATTATCCAATGAAACGCAATATGTCCAACACCGATCGTATTATCCGCCTCGTAATTTCCGCATTGTTCGCATACCTCTACTTCGGCGGGATCGTCACTGGAACTTTCGGCATCGTCCTGGTCGTGCTGGCTGGAGTCTTCACTCTGACGGCCATCGTGGCGTTCTGCCCGCTCTATGCTCCCTTCAAATTCAGCACATACAAAAGCTAAAACGAACTTAGAGAGACGGGTGGACATTCCACCCGTCTTGATTCTCTATCATGAATAATCAAGAATTTGAATCAAGACTTGGCGCAGGGAATCCGGTTGTCGTTGATTTCTGGGCACCATGGTGTGTCCCTTGTAGGATGACAAAACCCATCCTGCACCAACTCGGTGATGAATTTGCAGGCAAAGTCGAGTTTCTCACCATCAACGCAGACGATTCGAAAGAGCTTCTCCAGCGCTTCAACGTTTACGGAATCCCGACTATCCTTGCCTTTCGAGGCGGAGAAGAGGTCGCCCGCGTTACAGGTGCGCAGAACGAATCAAGCTACCGCTCGGTCTTTGATGCGCTCGCATCTGGAAAAGAAATCCGCGTGACAATGACGGTGTTCGACAGGATACTCCGCCTTGGTGCGGGCAGTTTTCTGGCGTGGGTCGGGTTTTCCAATGGGAATTGGCTGCTGTTGGGAGCTGGCGCGATTTTGGCATTCCTTGGAGTTTACGACCGGTGCCCGCTCTGGAATGCATTGAAGAGCAGATTTTTGGCTAGGTAAAAGATCGATGGATGGCAAACGGCCCCGGCCTCAACCGGAGCCGTTTCGTTTTCACTCCAACGGGTATAATCCCGGTTATGATGCAGAAAATCCCATTGGTGATCGGAATCGCAGGCGGGTCAGGTTCTGGGAAATCCACAGTCGCGCAGGAGATTCTTCGCAGGGTTGGAACAGGGAGAATTGCTTATCTTCAACACGATTCGTACTACAAGGATTTGCGGGTAATGAAGGCGTCGCAACATTCCGATGTGAACTTCGACCATCCCAATGCACTTGAGACCGAACTGCTCATCCAACATGTCATTGCGCTCAGGGATTTTAAATCGATCCAGGTTCCCATTTACGATTTTTCGACCGATACCCGTAAAGCCGAAACGTTCACAGTCGAGCCGCGGAATGTGATCCTCGTCGAGGGGATTTTGCTTTACGTCGAACCGGAATTGCGGAAATTATTCGACGTCCGGATCTTTGTGGACACGGATGCAGATATCCGCTTCATCCGGCGCTTGAAACGGGACATCACTGAACGCGGACGGTCGACCGAATCAGTGATCGAACAATATTTGGAAACCGTCCGCCCGGCGCACCTTGAATTCGTCGAACCATCCAAACGGTACGCAGATGTCATCATTCCTGAAGGCGGATACAATACTGCTGCGCTGGACATGGTTACAGCCAGGATCGAAACTTTACTCAAATAAAAAGGAGAAACAAATGGCAAAGCAATGGAGCAAGCCCCCCGAGATGCAGATCGACCCGAAGAAGAATTACCGCGCCCGCATGGAAACGGACAACGGTACGATGGTGATCGAACTCTTCGCGGACAAAACACCTGTCACGGTGAACAACTTCGTCTTCCTTGCGCGCGAAGGCTACTACGACGGCGTCATTTTCCATCGTGTCATCGCCAACTTCATGGCGCAGGGCGGCGACCCGACCGGGACAGGGCGCGGCGGACCTGGTTATAAATTTCAGGATGAATTCCACCCCAGCTTGAAACACAGCAAACGTGGAATCCTTTCGATGGCAAATGCCGGACCCGGTACGAACGGCTCCCAATTCTTCATCACCCACCTGCCCACACCGCATCTCGACAACCGCCATACGGTTTTTGGTCAGGTGATCGAAGGTGAAGATGTTCTAATGTCCATTCCGGAGCGCGACCCGATGAACGTCAACGCCCCAGCTGTGAAGATCATCAGCCTAACTATTGAAGAAAGTTAATGGATAAAGAACAGGCGCCTCCAACCCCACCCAAGCCCGATCAAGCTACAGAGAAGCTGTCCACACCAAAGCATGGCGCATTTCTAACAACCGCGGTCATGCGCATCCTGGCAATTCTGGTTGTGGTCGGTATCACGATATATATCTACAGTATTCGCGACCATGTACAGGATTTTGCCGAGCTCGGTTATTTTGGTGCGTTTCTGATTGCCTTGATCGCCAATGCGACTGTGATCCTGCCGGCCCCCGGCGTAGCGATCATCTTTGCCATGGGTGCGGTGATCAGCCCTCTTGGTGTTGGGTTGGCAGCGGGGATCGGCGGCGCTTTGGGCGAGTTGACCGGCTACCTTGCAGGCTACAGTGGCCAGGCGACCGTTGAAAACACTCAAACCTATAACCGCCTCCTGCCCTGGGTGCAAAAATACGGTGCATGGTTGATCCTCGCCCTCTCAGCGATCCCCAATCCATTCTTCGATGTGGCAGGGATAGCAGCGGGAATCGCAAAGATCCCAGTCTGGAAATTCCTGCTCGCCTGCTGGGTGGGCGTGACTATTAAGATGATGATTTTTGCCTTCGCTGGGGCCTATTCGATCGATTGGGTAGCCAGCCTGTATGGTTAGCAGGCACCTGAAGCAAGATATTTGGGTGCAGGCCGGACGATTTTAAGCAAAAAGGAGTAAACCATGAGCGAGTATGAAAAAATAGATACGTATATCGACAAAAACCTGAACAAAAGCCTCGACGAGCTCAAACGCTATGCATCCCAGCCAAGCATCAGCGCCCAAAACCTGGGATTGAAAGAATGCGCCCAGATCGTAAAAGAAATGCTTGAGAAGCGCGGGTTTAAATCCACGGTCATGGCAACAGACGGTGCCCCAGTCGTTTTCGGTGAACGGAAGGGTAAAAGCAATAAGACGATACTGATCTACAACCACTACGACGTTCAGCCGCCTGAACCACTCGAATTATGGGACAGCCCACCCTTCGAGCCCGAGATTCGCGATGGGAAGATGTACGGCCGTGGAGTGAGCGACGACAAAGGTCATCTCACCTCCCGCCTGCACGCCATCGATGCCTTCCTCACCGAAGAGGGCGAACTGCCTTGCAATATCAAGTTCATCGTCGAAGGCGAAGAGGAAACCTCCAGCGTCCACCTGCATGACTTCATCGCCCAAAACCTCGACCTGCTCAAAGCGGATGCCTGCATCTGGGAATTCGGCGGCGTGGACCATCGTGAACGCCCCCAGCAATATCTCGGCTTGCGCGGCATTTGTTACGTTGAACTCTCGGTCACATCGCTCGGAACCGACGTTCATTCCGGGCTTGGCGGGAGCATCCTCCCCAACGCTGCCTGGAGACTGGTCTGGGCGTTGAACACGCTCAAAGGCGAGGATGAGCGCATTCGCATCCCCGGCTTCTACGATGACTGCGTCCAACCCACCGACCGCGATAAAGAATTCATGGACAAACTGCCCGACATGGCAGATGAATATAAAAAACGCTTCGGCGCGAAGACTTTTATCAAAGGTCTGACTGGCGGCATGGACTTGAAACTCGAAGAAGTCTTCGTGCCTACCTGTACCATATGCGGCCTTACCAGCGGGTACCAGGGACCCGGCTCAAAAACCGTCCAACCTGCTTTCGCCTCTGCCAAAGTGGACTTCCGCCTCGTGCCTAACCAGAAACCAAAAGACATCCTTCAAAAACTTCGAGCTCACCTGGATGCCGAAGGCTTCAGCGACGTACAAATTAATTTCCTCGGCGGAGAGCCCGCGGCGCGGACAGACCCGGACCATCCCTTCGTCAAACTCGTATCCGAAACAGC
>CAZYLM010000044.1:0-16453 GCA_964648645.1 uncultured Anaerolinea sp. | reverse complement strand
GCCGCTGTGACGTCTCTGCCAGCCTTATCTGTCATTTTTTCCACACCGACCACCAGGGCAGAATCAACATCACCGGAGGCAACTGCCATCAACGCCGATCGAAAGGCTGCCGCGCCGGAACCGCATGCCGCTTCGATTTTCACTGCTTCCTGTTTCCAAAGCCCGACCCAATCGCCAAAGAAGGTTCCTAGCTGGTTTTGCCCGCTGACCATGGATGAGAGCATGTTTCCAACAAAAAGGGCATCCACTTTGTCCACGCCAGCATCTTGCATGGCAAGGAATGCCGCCTCACCCCCGACCTCCCTCAGGGACTTGTCCCAATGTTCATCCACTTTTGTCTGCCCAATTCCAAGAATGGCTACTTTTCTCATATCACCTCAACAATGCAGATTCTATCGCATCCGCCTGTCAGGAACTATCATGAATCTGAGACTGAAGGATCAAATATCCCCCAAATCGATAAGAACGGGGAACCCAAAGGATTGCAACGTCGTCCATTTCTTGCTATCCTTGCTCCATTCAACAAAGGAGTATCCATGTTCAAGAAAAAATTGCTTGGGTTATTGACCAGCCTGCTCATCCTGACATCCTGCGCAAAAGAAACGGGTGTGACATATACCCCGCCTCCACTCGCGGATGAGTGGGTGGTCACCATGGTTCAGAGCGGAGGCATCATGGGTCTGCAACGTTCCATCCGGATCTCATCTGATGGGAAATATACAGTTGTGGATGAAATGAATGGCAAAAGCGTCAATAGCGAGTTGAGCGCCGAAAATCTCGATGGGTTAAAAAACCTGGTTGCTGATTTTTCTTTCACCGCGCCCAAAGCCCCCATGGTCTGTGCGGATTGCTTTATCTACAATGTGGCGATCCAAAGCGGCGGGCAAAAGATGGTCGCCGAGATCGATGACGTGAACATGCCGGAAACAGGCATGGGACCTCTCGTCGAGTTCCTGCGCGATCTCATGGACTCAGCATTGAAATAGCCATGAACCAATCGGAATGGCTGGAACGATATTTCGAGAAGGTTGCTGGTTCGTCCGAAGAGGGTGCGGAGGCGGTCCGCTTTGTGAGGGAGAAAAGGGTCCGGGTTGGGATGAAGCGGGCGCGGAAGAGTGTGGGAGCGTTTTGGACCGTGGGAAAATCCTTTTACTTGAACAAACTCCACTACACGATGGAGTCCGCGCTTGAAAACCCGAGAGCTGTGACCTTGTTCGTGCATGAGGTGCGCCATCTTCAACAAGGGATCCTTGTGGGGATGTCTGTGTATGGAGAATTGGATGCCTGGCAGTATGAATTCCGGCTTTATAAAAAATTGACCGGTAAAGAACTCAAACCTGAACTGGAGGAATTGCTCATGCTGCCGCTCGGATATGACAGGAGGGTTCTCAGGCAGGCGCAACGGCTGATGACGAAATTCGCAGGGGTTTGGTATCTTGCCTGGTTATTACCTTTATATCCGATTCATAAAGAGGTTATTCATTGGGTTACACGAAAACGATTTGACTGAACAACGGATTTCAAAAGTACAAGGTATTTTTAATGTAAACCCTTTTCATTTGATGTACTATGGTGGCAAGAATGAGAAAGGAGGTTGCGATAGAAGCACCACCTAAAACAAATTTCGAAGGGAAGGGCGATACGCCATAACCTGGTCGAAGTGCAAGCGAGGCTTTAGCACCAGACGTTCTCCTAACGATAGGAAGGCTGCACTCTCGCCTTCTTCCCCGGTAAAGTTCGTCTTGACGGATGGGTAAACTCCCATCCGTCTTTTTGTTATCTGCAATATTCCAATGTTTCCATCAAATTTAAATCAAGGCAATATGCCCGATACGACCTTGAACCTTGCCAGGAATAGCCTTGCACTTTTTCCCACATCTGATTCATAGGTCCAAATGTCTTTAGAATTCCTCCATCGCTCTTTTCATCTTATCCAACCCTTCTTTCAAAGTAGATCTCGCTGTGCCAAAGTTGATGCGCACATGTCCTGCGCCTTCCTTGCCAAACATCTTGCCTTCGCTCAAAGCAACTTTTGCCTTCTCTTTGAAGAACTCGAACGGTGAACCGTCGATTCCGGTTTGGGTGAAGTCCAGCCAGCCCAGGTAGGTGGCAGAGGGAATGGTAGTCCGAACACCGGGCATGTTCTTTGTAACGTAATCTACGAGGAAATCACGATTGCCGGTCAGGTAACGATTAAGCTCCGCAAGCCAGCCATCACACTTCCCTGAAAAAGCTGCCTTCGAAGCATGTAAACCCGGGCTGGCAACATGCAGACGCAGATGATTCAACTCGGTGTTGTAGCGTTCACGCAGTTCTTTATTTGGAATGATGGCAAATCCGCAGAATAGACCGGCGATATTGAAGGTCTTCGACGGCGCAACAAGGGTAATGACATGCTGCTCGATCTCACGCGAGAGTTTTGCCATCGGGGTAAATTTATTGCCATCCAATAAAAGTTCTGAATGAATTTCATCTGAAACAATAAGAACATTATGCTTGATGCAAATTTCCGCCATGTGGGTCAGTTCTTTGCGCGAGAAAATGATACCCAGCGGGTTGTGCGGATTGCACAACAGAAAGATACCCGCCTTCTTCACCCGCTTCTCGAACAGGTCCCAATCGATCTCGTAGGTCATGATGTTCCCCTTCACGTTCTTCACGAACGGAATATCGATCTGGGGAATGCCGATATTATTCTTCACTTCGTGGAACTCGTTATACACCGGCGTTTGGATCGCCACGCCCTTTTTCGAAGCTTCGAATGCACGCACCGCCACGCTGTATCCGCTGACGATCCCGGTCACAGCCAGAACTGCTTCCGGTTGGACTTTCCAATGGTACAGCCGCTCCATTCGGTCCGCAACCACTTCCGGCAAGTTTTTGCCAGCCCATTCATAGCCGTATACCCCATGCTCCACTTGCCTCCTCAACGCATCCAGGATCGGTTTTGGGGTGGGGAAATCCATGTCCGCCACCCACATGGGCAAGACATCTTTGTCATACAGGTTCCATTTAATATCCGTGGAAAATTTACGTCGGTTCGGGGTGATGTTGAAATTGGTCATGATTCCTCATTATTTTTTATATGCCACTATCATCCCATCGCGCATCGGCGCAAGGGAGACGACCCAATCGGGGTCAGTGGTGATCTGTCTTGTAAATTCGTGCACGCCCAGTGTGGCTGGTGATCTGTCGTCCGGGTCGAAGATTCGCCCATGCCACAACATGTTATCGATGATGAGCAAGCCTCCAGTACGCAACTTCTCTTTGATAACCGGCAAAGAGGCGGGGTACGCTTCTTTATCTATATCGTTGAAGATGATGTCGAATGGACCTTCACTTTGCTTCAATGCCTCGACCGCCTCTGAAACATGGAATTGCACCCAGTCTGCGCTTCCCAACCGGACGAGGTGACTGCGTGCACTTTCAGAAAGTTTTTCATCCCAGACGGTGTGATGCACCACTCCTCCGCTATCGCTTCGCCCCTGCTCAGCGCAAGTCTCTTTGACTGCCTTCGCAAACCAGGCCGTGGAGTACCCGTACCCGGACCCCAGTTCAAATACAGATTTAGCTTTTATCATCCGTGCCAGTTGATAGCAGTAATATCCGCAAGCAGGTCCGATGATGGGAAAATCATGCTTCTCGGCGTACGCCTCCATCTCCATAAATTCCGCTTCACGTGATGGGACAAGAGATGCAAGATATTCTTGCACAAGGGGGTAGGTCAACAGGTCGTCGCTCATAGGTACCTCCAAAGAATGGTTTTTGTCGGGGAGATTTTACATCAACAAGGATACGATTCGCTCGGTATCTTGAGTCGAATCAAATCCACCCATCCCAAATGTTCGATTACTGATAGAATTATCTGATGGGACACGTCCCTTAACCATTCTCAAGGATCCCGCGCTGAATGAGATTAAACTTCCGGCTTTTTTGGCGAACTTTCTACCGCTCTTTCTTTGCATCGAAAAACACCCCCGCCCGCCTCACAAAAAAAAGACTGACCTTCCTGCTCCTGTTTTACATCGTCTGGCCGCTTGGGCAGGCGATGCACTGGTTCTTCTTTTGGCTCGACGATCTTCTTTTCCCCGCTTATAAAAACCACCCCATCGAAAAACCGCTTTTTATTTTGGGCAACTTCCGCAGCGGCTCGACCTTTCTTCATAGACTGCTCTCCCGCGATAGCGAGACCTTCACAAGTCTGACCACATGGGATATCTACCTGACCCCCTCCGTTACCCAGAAGAAGATAACTCAATTTGTTGCACGACTCGATGAAAAATATCTTGGTGGAATTCTGCACCGTGCCCTGTTTGCCTTCGACCATGCTACGCTCGGCAAGCTCAAGATCCACCCGATCTCGTTCTTCCAGCCAGAAGAGGACGAGAACATCCACATGCACATTTGGGACGGGTATTTCGTCACTTTCCTCTTCCCATTCATGGACGAGTTCCCCGATTACATCCACTTCGACCAAGCGCTCAGCGTTGAACACAAAAAACGCATCATGACGTTCTATCGCTCAATGCTGCAGCGACATCTGTACGCGAACAAGGGGAAGCATTTCGTGGCGAAGAACCCGGCTTTCAGCGCCAAACTCGAAACGCTGGCGGAGTTCTTCCCAGATGCGCGCATCCTTTACCTTGCCCGCAACCCGCTGGATATGCTGCCTTCCACGGTATCATGGATCAACTACGCCCGTGGGCAGTTCACGGGTCCGAGCCAGGGATATCACTATATCGACGAGATCATCGAATTAACTCAACACTGGTATCGGTATCCGCTACACTATATTGACACGCATTCTTCTCCACGCAACCTGATAGTCAACTACGAAGATTTGGTCCAACGCCCCGAAGCTGTCATTCGCGGGTTCTACGAGCAGTTCGGTTACCCCGATAAACCCGGGCTTCCCATCATCATCGATCAGGCTGTCAAAGAGACGTTGACCTTCAGCAGCGACCACAGCTACTCGTATGAGAAGATGGGTTTCACTCGCGAGGGGATCGTGGAAATATACAAGGATATTTTCGAGAGATTCCACTTCGACACCCGCGAAGAAATGGTCCACGTCAAACGATTGGAAGTGGAACGATGAATCAAAAGAGCCATGCGAAATCGCATGGCTCTTTTGATTCATGATTCGGGGGCAAAATTTCCCGACTTTACAACAGGCTGGTTATTTCTTCGCCTTCGGTTTCGAGGTCGTTGTTTGCTTCGGGGCAGGCTTTTTCACTGGGGTTTTTGATCGCGCAGATGTTTTGCGTTTTACAGTAGACGCTTCCGTGGCAGACTCGTTTTCGGAGGCTTCAGGCCCACCGGCCAATTTCCGGGGAGAAGCGGAGGGTTTCTTCTCCACTTTCTTGATCTGGTATTGATCCTCCCAATTTTCAGCGAAGGCGAGTTGCAACCTCCCATTCCGCGCCAGGAAGAGAACTACGCCCACCACACCCATCAGAAAGGCGATCAACATGGAGGTGGTGATGAAGCTTTCGCCAAGTTTAGGTTGATCGGGACGGAAGAATTCGATAAAGACCCGGTTAAACCCGGCGAAGATCAGCCACATGCTAAAAACTGCGCCAGGCTTGAGTTCCTCTTCATTTTTGCGCGAATACCAAAGAATGAAAAGGTAAGCCAAAACGTTCAGGGTCATCTCATAGGCAAAGGTCGGATGAAAACGGGTGGTCTCGACGGGATATTTCGAAAGATCGGCGTATTCAAATAGACGATGGTCCGCAGCTATGGAGATACCCCACGGCAAATTGGTGGGAGGACCGTAAAGCTCCTGGTTGATGAAATTACCAAGACGCCCGATTGCCTGACCCACCAAAACAACAGGAGCAATGGAATCCAGAAACAACCAGACGTCATACCCATTATTTCTTAAGTAGGCGATCAACACGATGGCGCCAAACAGCAGACCGCCAAATATATGCAAGCCTGCGATCGGCGGGCGGATGATGGATATGGGTTCTTCGATATAAGAGCGGTTACCGCCGATGGTGGCGTTGACCACATACCACAAGCGTGCACCGAAAATTCCGGCGATGACCGCCCAGACCATCGCATCGATCAGGACTTCGCCATTCTCGCCGCGGCGGCGCACTTCTTTTTCCGCCAGCCAGCCGCCGATAAGCACGCTAGACATGACGATCAAACCATACCAAGTAAGCGTCACTTGCAGGTTGAACAATTTGAAACTAAGTATTACGGGATCGATCATGATTACCTCTGAGTTGAATTGGAAGGATTATATCATCCGCTTACAGGTCTCCAACGTCTCCTGAAGCCGTTTCAAATGGCAGGCGATGGCGTCAAGGCGTCGCTTTCGACTCAGGATTGCTATGTTATTATCTGCGTTATGGTTGCCTTCATCCTGCGGCGCATGGCTGGCATGTTCCTGCTCATCCTTGGGGTCAATTTCATCTCATTTGCTTACGCCCACTACGGGCGATACGCCCAACTCGAGAACAACCCCATTTTTGCCAGGCAGGAAGAGATCCTTCCTGTTTTTCCATTTTATAAAGAATACATTCAAGGCTTATTGAGCGGTAACCCGGCGGAATCCCCCACCTCGGCCGGGCTTACTGTCATAGACCTGGTAAAGACCGCCGCCAATGCCAGCTTTGGGTTGTTGGGAATCGCGTTCACTGTCAGCCTGTTGCTGGGGTCATTCCTTGGGATGCAAGCCGCAAAGACCGAGCCGCCTCGCGTGAGCCGCTGGTTGCTTCCTCTCTCCACTATGAGTCTGGCAATGCCGGGGTTTTACGTCGGCGCAGTATTGATCACCATCTCTGTCCTTTATTTATTCCTGACCCCCTCAAGCAAAGGCGACTTGCCCTTCCCGCTCGGCGGGTTCGGTTGGGATTCACATCTTGTCTTTCCCGTCATCGCCCTTTCATTCCGCCCCACCTTGCAGATCGCACAAATGTCGGCATCGTTATTGAGCGATGAGTTCAATAAGACTTATGTCACCGTCGCCCGTGGGTTGGGTCACTCCTGGCGGCTGGTCAAGATAAAAACCGCCCTGCGAAATATTTATGTGCCAATGCTGCAGTCCATTGCCTCATCTGTCAGTTTGATGGTCGGTGAATTGATCCTCGTTGAGTGGCTTTTCGGTTGGCCCGGTCTTGGCAGGCAGTTGGCGCTTTCCATCCAACCGCCGCAGACGGTCACCATCGCCAGCGGCATCCTGCCTTCCTCATACCTTCATGCGCCGACAGTGGCAACCGTGGTCACCGTCCTGGGTGCTGTGTTGATCATCTCGAACACCCTGGCAGGGATCCTAACCTATTTATCAGACCCGCGCTTGCAGACTCATCCACAGGGAGGCGCAGATGCGAACTAAAACCAGCCTCAACCTTCCATTGATCATGGGGCTGCTCATCGTGGGTTTTTCACTCGCTTTGGCATTTGCCGGACCTTACTTGGCGCTCCGTAATCCGCTTGAAGAGACTCGCGTCATGCAAGTGGATGGCAAATTTGTCTCTGCTCCATTTCCGCCCTTCACCTATCCTGATTACCCCCTCGGCACAGACGGTTGGGGGCGCGACGTATTAAGTCAGGTTTTGTGGGCATTACGCCCCACATTGATCCTGACTGGATATGTTGCCATCCTTCGTCTCGTAATCGGGACAGTCCTCGGTTTGCTGGCAGGGTGGAACAAGAATTCGTTCGGCGCAATTCTAAACGGGCTCATCAGTGCAGCGCTTTCCATCCCAACATTACTGGTGGCTCTGGCAGTTGTAGCGCTTACTGGCGATTTTTGGCAGCCATGGGGTTTCGTTCTCGGACTATCCATTACAGGCTGGGCGGATTCAGCAAGACTCGTCCGCGAGCAGACGCGCGTGGCGCGCGAACAGGCATTTATTGAAGCCAGCCGTGCATTGGGACAAAGTAATTGGGTCATTGTCTTCAAACATATCATGCGGCTTGTGCTTCCTTATGTATGGATGCTGCTTGCACTCGAGATCAGTTCCACCATCTTGCTCACTGCCGGGCTGGGATTCCTAGGCTATTACGTTGGCGGCGAAGTTTGGGTATGGATCAGCGATACGACAGCCACCCGCCTGCGTGGGATGCCGGAACTCGGTCAACTACTCTCGGGTGTGAACGAGGATATTTACGTCAGCCCATGGAAGTTATTCGCCTCAGGGACGTTCGTCTTCATTACTGTGCTGGGTTTCAATTTATTGGGTGAAGGTTTGCGGCGCGTCGCCATCTCGGGGTCGCCTTCGCCGCGATTCCTGGACCTTTCCCTTCGCCTCCGGTGGTATTTGGAAGAAAAATTTTCTTCAACCAGGCAATGGGCAAAGAAAGCTCCCCTTGCATTTGGTTCGTTTGCCTTATTCGTAATTGCAGCGGTTTTATTGCTTTTCAATCAAGCGCAACGACTTACACAAACCAGCACCCCCCCCACTCTCTCACCTGGCGCGCATCTATGGTCAAGTCAATACGGGTCGCCTTCTGCCACGTTGTATGTGGATGCTCCCGGAGTGGAGGCTCCGAGGGTGGTATGGACCTTCAGCGATGACCAAGGCTTTGTCGGCGGACCCGCCGTCGCCGGAGATGGAAGCGTGTATGTCCTTTCGAAAAATGGCACGCTTCACGCAATCAACCCGGATGGGGCATCAAAGTGGAAATCATCCATCCCTGCTGAAGGTGTGGGCACGCCCGGCTTGGATGCGGTAGGAAACGTCTATGTCACTGATATGCTCGGTGGTCTGACGTCATTCACGCCCGAGGGCGAACTGCGCTGGCATCTCGATGTGCCGGAAAGTTTCGAGGCGACATCTGGACCGGTAATCGGGAAGAACAACGTGGCATATTACGTGGTGATAGGGAACGTCCGTGCCGTTTCTTCGGATGGAGTTTTGCTTTGGGATACGACCGCGTTTTCGCGCCGGGTCACCTTCTCGCCGATCCTAAGCCCGGATGAGAATTTTATTTTCCTGCGCAATACAATTGTGGACACCGCAACGGGCGAAGTGTTGAAATTCGAATCCCTGCCCGATACCGAGCAATATCTCGTGGGGCAAAGCGGGCTGCTCTATGCAAGATTCGAAAACAAGATGACCGGTTGGGAATATTTGAATGAGAACGCCGAACCGCGCAGTTACATGGAATGGTCGCGCACAGCGTTTTTCGGTTTTCCCGGCATGGCTGGGGTCTTTCCAGATGGTGGTATGTGGCTCCACTACACTGGCGAGGGCACTGAAGACAGCACCCTGCTCTGGCTCGACAAAAAAGGCGGCATGCTCAACCGCGTCCAATTTCCTTATCGCCCGAGCATCATCGGCGGCATGGACAAAGATTTCGTCTTTTATATTTGTGGTACGAAAGCGAATCAAGCAGAGTGCGCAGCAGTGAATAAGGGTGTAAAGGATCCAAAATGGATGCTGACCCTCGAAGGCAGTACGGGTGTTTCTGGCGCCGCTTTGATTTCAGAAAGGTTGTATGTAGCAACCAGTGAGGGCATTCTGTATGCGATCGGGAATGAGTGAAGGCTGGCATTGAAATCTTGACGACTAAATAGATAATTTTCGTCAAAAATAATTCACAACCTGCAAATAAAAAATAGACATTTGTCATCCCACAAAATGACAAAGAACACGTCAAAAGAACGGGGGAAATCCTTACAATTCTTGTAAACATTGACTCCCGAAGTCAAATTTGAATTGCAGGTTCCATGCTCAAAGTAAACCGCCAAACCGACTATGCCGTTCGCGTGGTGCTGGCACTAGCCAAACACCCGGAGGGTACGCGTTTAACCACCTCTGAGATCGGGCGCGAAATGCTCATTCCCCCTGCCCTGCTTCCACGCATCGTGGCTGAGTTGGCAAGCGGTGGATTCATAAAGACCCAGCCGGGGCGAGATGGCGGGATCAGCCTTGCATACCACCCCAGTAAGATCAACCTCCTCCAGATCGTTGAGCGCTTCGAAGGCAGCCTTGTACTTTCAGACTGCATCCTCAAGGAGGGAGACTGTCCATTCGAAAAAAAGTGCCCCGTCAGCTGCCAATGGAAAAGGCTGAATGACCTGCTTCGTACTGAGATGAAATGCACCACCTTCCAGCAATTGGTCGAGGATGGGAAACTCATTGAATCCTCCCTGGCAGCTTCGGCCTCGATCCCGCTTGATCTTGCCGCCGTTCCACAACCCAATCTCACCGTCGACAACGTTACCGCATGAGCAAAGCTTTCTTTAATGGCGTTTACGCCCTCGCCTCTTTACTGGTCCTTTCTTTATTAGCGTTCAAGATCTTCCAGCCCATCCAGGTCCTTCCACGCATGAGGCTGGCACCTGCTTATAGTTTCATCGACCAGGATAACCAGACCTTGACCAGCGAAGCAACACGCGGACAGTTCACAATTTACTCTTTCACCTATACCAACTGTCCAGCATCATGCTCCAACTCGAACGAAACCATCAAGGAGATCCAGTCCCGACTCGGTGAGGTGAAATTGAACGGCATTCCCGTTTCCTTCGTCACCGTCTCGATCGACCCAGACCGTGATACACCCGCAGTCTTGAAAGCCTATGGCGAATCGCTCGGCGCTGACTTTGCCCATTGGAAGTTCGTCACCACGAACAACAAGGACCTTCTGAAAACGATCGTCGGCGCAGGGTTCGAAACCTATTACGAAGACAAGGGTGACGGCAACTTTGCTTTTGATCCTGGATTCGTTCTGGTTGACGGATGGGGCGTCATCCGCGCGGAATACCGCTACACCACCGAAGTCTCCGATGCCGACCGGATCCTGCGCCACCTTGGCGTCCTGGCGGATGAAGTGGCGAATAGTAAAGGCTCGGCAAAACTGGCATATGAAGCCGCGCACTTGTTCCTGTGCTACGCACCTTAGAAAATAAAATGAAAATAAAAATCCTCCTTTCTGTAAGCGTTGTCGTCCTTGGTCTTGCCGCTGGGATCTATTTCTTCCGACCGCACACTTTCCATGGGACGGTCATCCAGTCGCCGGAACCTTCGTTCGATTTCACCCTGACCGGCGCAGACGGTGATGTATCTTTGAGCGATTTTCATGGCAAACTGGTCCTGCTCTATTTTGGGTACACCTTCTGCCCGGATATCTGCCCCGGAACCCTGGCAAATGTCGGGCAGGCATTGCGCAAACTCGACTCCAAGGCCGATGAGGTCCAGACCATCATGGTCTCGGTTGACCCGAACCGCGATACGCCCGACAAACTCGCAAAATATGTCAAGCAGTTCCATCCGTCCATGATCGGAATCACCGGCGCCAAGGAACAAATCGATGAAGTTACATCGTTATACGGTATTTTTTACGAGATAAAGGAAGGCAGCGCAGCAACCGGTTATTTGATCGACCATACCGCCACCCTGCTCGTCCTGGATCGTGAAGGTTATTTGAAGTTGGTATTTCCATACGGCGTGACCTCGGATGAGATCGCCGATGATCTGAAGTACATGCTCAGGCAATAAGGAGGTGGACCTGCAACAGCAAACCGAGTTCCATTTCCAGTCCGCAATATGCGGAGCCGCCCAAAGCGGCAGTCATCCTAAATTCATTTTTCAAAAGGAGAATGTAACATGGCGAAGAAAGATAAAGAAGACGATGAGTTTCGCCCGACCGGCACTATCGCGGTCCTGACGATCTTTGTCATCACACTCATCGCAATCTGGGCGACGATCTATATGATCCTCGTCGGACGTGGAGGCACACTATGAGCGCGCAAAAAATGCATATCGATTCCTATGAGCGCAACTGGATGATCTTCAGTTTCGTTCTGTTGGTCTTGTTCGCCACCGCCGTCAGTGTGGCAGCATTTGGCATGGGAATCCAAGTCCCCGCCCCGGAACAGCGCGTCGACCCGAACACCGTAGCGACCGACCCGAATAGCCCCTGGTCGAACCCCGGCCTGCGCGAGGTTGCTCCCGGCAAATACGATGCGTATGTTCTGGCACATGCAGTTCCGAACTGGGAATACCTCCCCAAGGAAATGACGGTGCCCGCTGGTTCGAGCGTGTCCTTCTACGTAACCTCATCCGATGTGCAGCACGGTTTCAAGATCCAGGATACCAATGCCAACTTCATGGTGCTCCCGGGACAGGTCTCCAAGCTGACCGTCAAATTCGACAAACCCGGCACCTACAACTTCATTTGCACCGAATACTGCGGCAGTGGTCACGGCGTGATGTACGGCGCGATCATCGTTACGCCGTAACGCAAGGAGAGAAATCATGAAACAATATCAAGTATCTGCTGCCGAAAAGAAATTCATCGGTTCGCACATCCTGGTTGCCATCCTGGCGCTCGCGATCGGCAGTCTATTCGGTCCTTTGCAGGCGTTTGAACACGCAGGCTGGGATGTCTATGTTTACCTCAAGCCCCTCATCAAGTCCTACTATCAGGGGCTCACCGTCCACGGCGTGTTGAATGCCCTGGTCTGGACGACCTTCTTCATCATGGGCTTCCTGACCTTCAACGTGATCTTCGGTCTTAAGCGCCCGCTCAAGAACATCGTGTTGAACAAAGTCGGCTTCTGGCTCATGGTCGTGGGCGTTGTGGCTGCTGCAGTGCCCGTTCTGCTCAACCAGGCCACCGTGCTCTTCACCTTCTATCCGCCGCTCAAAGCCAATCCGTTCTTCTACATTGGTTTGACCCTTGTGGTGGTCGGAAGCTGGGTCGAAGGCTGGGGGTTGCTCATAACCTACTTTGACTGGCGCAAGGAAAATGCCAGTGAACGCACCCCGTTCATTGCTTTTGCCTCTCTGGTTACTTTCGTCCTTTGGCAGATCTGCACCCTTGGCGTTGCAGTTGAAATCCTCACCATGCTGCTGCCCTGGTCGCTGGGACTTCTGAAAGGCGTGGACCCGCAGCTCGCCCGCACCTACTTCTGGTTCACGGGTCACCCGCTGGTCTACTTCTGGCTCCTGCCTGTATACATCTCCTGGTATGCCATGCTCCCCAAACAGGCTGGCAACGGCAAGATGTTCAGCGACTCGCTCGCCCGCCTCGCCTTCTGGATCTTCCTCGTGCTCTCCACGCCCCTCGGCTTCCACCACCAATATGTGGATCCCGGCGTACCCCCTGCCTGGAAGTTCATCCATGCCATGCTGACCTTCGGTGTGTTCTTCCCCTCGATGATGACCGCCTTTACGGTCGTTGCTTCCCTTGAGCACGGCGCACGCAAGAACGGCGGTACAGGCGCTCTTGGCTGGATTGGCAAATTGAACTGGAGCGACCCCTCCGTGGCTTCACAACTCCTTGCCGGCATCCTGTTCTTCTTCGGTGGTATCGGCGGGCTGGCGAATGCCTCCTATAACATCAACCTTGTTCTCCACAACACCGCCTTCGTACCCGGGCACTTCCACCTGACCGTGGCAACTGCCGTAACCTTGAGCTTCATCGGCATCTCATACTGGCTGGTTCCCTACCTCACCGGACGCAAGCTTTGGCAGCCGAAATGGGCAACCATTCAAGCCTGGACATGGTTCATCGGCATGATCGTCTTCTCCAACTCCATGCATGTGCTTGGTCTGCTCGGTGCTCCCCGCCGCGTTCCACTCAATCTGGCTCCCTACGTTCCCGCGGAATGGAACAGCCGCCTCTTCCAAGTCGGACTGGGTGGCGCAATCCTCTTTGTCAGCGGCGCGATCTACCTCCTGGTCATGCTCAAGACAGCCACGAACAAAGAACGTGTCGAAGTTGAAGTGGAAGTTCCCGTCGCCGAACCAATGCAGGATCCTGCGCTTGGACCTGCCTGGCTTGATCGCTGGGCCCCCTGGATCTATGGCACCTTTGCCCTGATCGTGCTTGTTTACGGTCCCGTGCTCTTCGACTTGATCAAGAACATCTCCCTCACCTCCCCCGGCTTCCGGGTCTGGTAATCGTACAAAAGGTGACAGTCACAGCCTGAAGGTGACTGTCACCTTTTTCATGTATTCGCAATTCCCCTTAATACCGCCTGTTATTTTTATCCGTATCTCGAAGCGAATTTATCCCTTTTTTCAGAAAACATGACCAATCCCCCCATCAAAAAACAATTGACGGATTCCCTTTCCGAACGCAACCCCAGCGTGGATTGGAAAACCCGCCTCGATTCTCCAAGCCGGAGGTTGATCGGCTTCTTTGAGCGTCTCTCCCTGAAGTTTGAGGCGCCTATTAATTGGCTGATTAATGACCCGCGCTTCAATCCCCTGTATCACACAGGGACGATCACCATCTTTCTGCTCGTTGTCATCCTGTTGACCGGTATTTACCTGACCTTGTTCTACCCATTCGGGTTCACATTTTCATATAAAGCCGTCGCGAATATGGAAGCCAATTTGATCAGCCGTATCATCCGCGCCTTGCACCGCTATGCATCGGATGCGGCGGTCATATTTGCCCTTCTGCATGGATGGCGCACATTTTTCCAGGACCGATTCCGCGGTCCGCGCTGGCTGGCGTGGGTCACCGGTGTGGGTATGGCACTTGTGGTCTGGTTCATCGGCATTACCGGCTACTGGCTGATCTGGGATGAACGCGCCGCCCTCCTGAATGAAAGTCTCTTTAATATACTTGGCGGTTTTAAAGCCGGGCAGACCTTCATCGTCGACTATCTTGTTGGAGAGGCAGCCGGCACAGGCTGGGTCTTCATGTTGATCGTGGTCGCTCTGCACCTCGGTCTCTCCGCGTTGACGGCATATTTCCTCTGGCTTCATCTCAAACGCATGAGCCGCGCTAAATGGATGCCCCCCCGATATTGGATGGGAATCTCCCTCTTTGTGCTGCTTCTGGCATCTGCACTCTTTCCGGTCGGTATGTTGCCTGCCCTCAATGACGCGCAACTCACCTCCCAAACTCCAATCGATCTATTCTATTTATTCTATCTTCCTACTTTTCTGCGTGGACCGCAGGCCTTATTCTGGAGCACCCTGCTTTTCATCCTCGGTATTGCCACCGCCCTGCCCTGGCTGATGCCCCGCGCCAAGGAACTCAAACCCATCAAGGTGGACCTCGCAAACTGCGACGGATGCACACTTTGCGAACGGGATTGCCCCTACCTTGCCATCAAAATGATCCCCCGCACCGACGGTGCACGCCCGAAATTCCAGGCGGATATCGACCCAAACCTGTGTGTTTCTTGCGGTGTTTGTATCGGGTCCTGCCCTGATAATGCGTTGACCTTCGGCGACATCCCGCTCGACCCGATGTGGAAAACCACGCTTTCCAGGGCAGGTGAAGAAAAGAAAGTAAAAGTCGTTTTCACCTGCGAACGTCATGCCATGCATGGGGTTGGTGCGCATTTCAACGATCCGGATGTTCACATCGTCCCCTTGACCTGTATTGCGATGGCAAACCCGAAGCTGGCATCCCAGGCTCTTGAAGCAGGCGCAAGCGATGTGCAGTTCATTGGGTGTCCACCCGAAGACTGCGCCAACCGTGAAGGGAACACATGGCTCAATGAGCGTATCAACGGTGAGCGCCTGCCCAAACTCAAACCGGAGTTCATTCCGCTTATCCATACTGCCTGGGCGGCGCCCACAGATTTTGGACGCGCACTCAAATCACAGGTCAAGTCTGAGGCGGATACATTCAAGCTAAAACTAAACGCAGGGCAGCTCCACTTCATCCTGCCCCTGCTTGGGGTGATGGCTGTCGTCACATTGTTCCAGATATGGTTAAGCAGTCGGCCCGTCACGTTTTACGAAAAAGAAGCTGCTTCGCTGATCATCCAGATGACCCACCACAGCGGATACGCCATTCATGATGCTTCGCCTCCCCCCACCATTGACCCTGACCTTTCCCAGCCGATCCGGCTCACGCTGGAAGCGGATGGCACCCTGCTATTTGACGAAACCTATACGGCAACCGATAACCATATCAACCAGGGCGCACGCATCTTCGAGCAGTTACACCTCGCACCCGGCAAACACCACATCACCATCAAGATGTATGACAGAAAGGATGCCGCCCTCGAGCAGACCTTGTTCGATGATACGATCACGCTCGAACCGCTCCAGGTGCTGACCATAAACTTCCGCGACATGCATATCCCGGATCCGATTGCGGGCGAGCAGATCTATTACGAAACCGCCTCAGGCGTGAACGCGGGCTGCCGCATCTGTCATTCACTCGTCAAGAATGAACGCATCATTGGTCCGTCCTTTTATGGAATTGCCGATCGCGCCGGGGAACGCATCCCTGGAATGACTGCCGAGGAGTACCTACACCAGTCCATCATCGAACCAAATGCCTTTGTTGTACCGGGTTACCCGGAAGGACAGATGATTCAAAACTTTGGCGATATTCTGACTGAGGAACAGATCCAGGATTTGATCGCGTTCCTGATGACATTGAAAGAGGAATAGATCACGCCGGTTCGGCTTTTAGCCGGGCCGGTAAACGATAGACTTTGCGGGCATTAAACCCGCTTTACCAAGGAACCCATGAAGAAACTTACCATTCTTGCCATATTGCTTGCCCTCAC
>CAZYLM010000043.1:12101-16534 GCA_964648645.1 uncultured Anaerolinea sp. | reverse complement strand
TGCTGCCGCTCCCGTAGGACATCAATGCGCAATCCTTGTTATCTGAGTTGACGAAAATCCCGCCGCCATATAAGTTGATGGTGGCTTCGCTGTGGATCGAGAACGCCCTGTGGTGCTCACACTGGGATTCTGGTGCGAGACTTACCAGCGCATACCCTGGGAACATATTCCCTAATTCGGAGGGTTTTGATTGTGAGATGACGTGCGCCACGCTCGTGATGGTGGGGATGCCGATGACAACCCCAAAATATGTCCTCAAATGAGAAGTGAGGATTACCTCAATATATTCCGAATTTCCTGCATAAGGTCCGTCGAGGGGAGGCGTGTTCAACTCGACGATATTGGTGACCCCATTGTTGTCGTATCCGTTTGCGGCAGCTGCAGCCAGGGCTGCTGCGCGCCAGTTCCCACCCTCGATCCTAGTTAATGCACCCGTCAAAGCAGCAGCAGAAGCGGCAGTCTCGGCCCGGCGGCTGTCGATAAAGGCATTGGTGCCATCAATCGCTAACGCAGCCGTGCCGATGATACCGATGATGGCGAAGACGATCACGATCATGGCCTGACCGGTTTCTTGCCTTCTTATTTTTGAATTAGGTTTTAGGTTTATCATTTGCATGGAGGCTGAAGGATTACATTCGAGGCTGTAGCTCTTAAACTTATAGTATCTGAACCGATAATATTGCCTGTGAAAGGCATCAGGATTGGGTAAAGATATGTCACCTTCACCTGGACATAGTTCGCAACCCCTTTCGTAACACCCTGACAGGCTTTTCCCTTGACTGTGATATCCACGATCACATTTTCAGGGTCTCTGAGGTCGACCGGTGAGGAGAAAACTTCATCCGCCTCCTCTCCCCGCGGCAGGATGTATCGCGCACGGTTCTCGATTTCTGCCTTATTTCCGGGGTTGAAGGATGCATAGAGGGCCCCTTCCTGTGCAGCGTCCCTTACGATGGAGTAGGCGAATAATGCCATGCCGAAATCGAACGATGCAAGCAGGATGAGCAGGATCACAGGCAGACTGACCGCCATTTCAACAAGGCTTTGACCTTTCTCAGTGGGTTTCACTTTTCGCATGATTACTTGCTCGAATCGACAGGGTAATTTACGCAGCCGGGATTCCCGATCGTGATAATGATGCGCTCCGTTGCATCCCGGAAATTGTAAATTTGATCGAATATGAAATCAATAGTCGACTCTCCCGCAGGTATGGTTGGGTAATACGCGGGGATGAAAGTGCTTGTTGTGAACAGATCACCATCCCATACCCGGTTTGCCAGCTTTACCTGTTTGAGCCGCAGCGAAGGAGCTCCGCCAGTATCGTGATTCCACGCCACATAAACAGAAGCCGTGTCGAGGTTATAACCTGTGTTATTGAATATTTTCATCGCCATGACGTTTTCATTGAATTCGAGCGGTCCGTGAGAGACGGCAAAATCGCCGGTGCAATTTATTGCTGTTGACGTTGAGGTTGGAATCCTACTCGGGGTGGGGGTGATGGACGGAGTGAATGTCAATGTGGGCAGGGGTGTGTTTGTCGCTGTGCGCGGGTATCTGGTCCGGATGGCTTCATAAGTCAGATTGAAGGTCGGGACGGGCGTTGGTGGTTCTGTAGCTGTCGCATTGACCAGCAGCGTTCTGGTGGGTACCTTCGAGGGCGTGGCAGTTTCGGCAGCAAATCCAGTTGGGAAGGCAGAGCCAAAGATTGGCACAGAAATCAAGAATGTGCGTGCATTGGAAGAGACAATGTGAAGCGGCTGGATGCTGTTCAGCGTCAGGATCGGCTCATACGATGCAGATACCTGGACAATGATCCGGTCACCATTGCGAATGACATCGTCTTCGATTGGACAAGTATCAATATCTGGGCTGGGGTCGATATCGAGGATGGGAATTTGTTCGCCATCTGAGGTCACACCACGATCGTAGGTGATATTGATGTCGTCAAACTCGGTCAAGATGGCGGAGCGGTTCGCAACTTCACGAATGCCATCGCAATCCTGATAGTAGGTTACTCCGAGATTCGGTTCACCGCTCCCCGCGCCGTACCGGGCTGCCTGTCGAGATGCATTTGCAACCGAAGCGACGATGAAGATCAGACGCGAGAGTTCGATGATCCCGTATAAAAGGATGACGAGGACAGGCAGCACAAGCATGAATTCCACAAGAGCTTGGGCGCGACGCGGCTGGCTGAGAATTGAACGAATCGTTTGTTTTGGCAGGATCATGGTTGAGACTCTAACCAGGCAGGATCGACTTGATGGCATTGGGAAAATAAACGATCAGCCCGGCACCAATGACAAAATATGGACCGAAAGGAATGAACATCATCAACGCATTCTCGTCATAACGGCGAGATACCATCAATCCGATTATTAACAATAAACTGACCAATCCGCCCAGGAGTATGCTTAAGAAGATCATCACCAAAGTAAGCGTTGGCCCTCCTACAAGAAACCCCAGGATCGTCACAAGTATGACATCGCCCTGCCCAAGTGCCTCCTCATCATCAGCTTCTAACCCTTGGGCGCGCATTCGCCCCGCCCTGAACTTTGAAAAAACAACACCAAAAAAATAAAACCCAAGCATTACAAGGAGCCCAGTCAGCCCTCCCCACAGTGTTTCTTTCAAGCCATGTGAAATCATTCCAAGCGTCAGGGCGATCATTGAGCCGGCGATACTTGTCGGGTGAAGGATGAGCTTGTGTTCCATGTCAATGGTTATGACCAATCCAAAATATACAAACAGTGCCAAGCCTAACCAATAGCCGATCCTTATCGGCGGATTATAGTACGTGTATACACTCAAAACCAACATTGTTATCTGGAGCAGCCAGGGTCGGTAGGACCGCGGATGCCCATTAAGGCAGGGCTGAAATAAAAGATACTTGCCCATTGGAAAAACCTCGCCGCAAGAGAGGCAAACGGGCTTGCTGAGACTCCTTGTTGCAGGCAGCACGTCTGCTAAATAATTGATAATCCAGCCAGCAAGCCAGCCGACCAACAGAGGGACAATTAAATCCAATGACATGAAATCATTATAATTCCAAATTTTTAGGGGCGTGCAAGGCTCTGCTTGTGTAAGCGGACTGCAATGTAATTGGCGAATTATCCAAAACCCCATTACAATTTTGAAAGAACAGGAGATGTCTAAATGGAAGAATTCGTAATCGAAGGCGGCATACCTTTGCACGGCGAAATAGCACCTTCGGGAAACAAAAACGCTGCTCTGCCTTTGTTAGCGGCCTGTCTTTTGACTGAAGAGCCTGTTACCCTGCATAATGTCCCGCAGATTCGAGATGTACTGGCCATGCGCAGGTTGATCGAAAGCCTTGGCGCTGTTGTGGATGAATTAAACTCTCATTCGTGGCGAATTACGACAAAGGAATTAGTTGCCTCGCACCTGGACCCAGAATTGTGTCGTCGTATCAGAGCCTCGATTCTGATTGCGGGTCCGGTTCTGGCGCGCGCAGGTGAATTGAAACTTCCACCTCCTGGGGGGGATGTGATCGGCAGGCGCCGACTTGATACACATATCATAGCCCTCCGTGCACTTGGTGCAGATATTTCTTATGATCGCGTTTTCGATATTAAGGGTGTGAGCCTGCAAGGTGCGGATATTCTTCTCGATGAAGCCAGCGTTACTGCCACCGAAAATGCTGTCATGGCAGCTGTACTTGCCAAGGGCGTCACTCGTATTCGCAACGCAGCATCCGAACCCCATGTTCAGGAATTGTGCAATTTTCTAAATACCCTTGGCGCGAAGATCGAGGGGATTGGTTCGAATGCGCTCACGATCACAGGGGTATCAAGCCTGCATGGCGGCGAGTTTACAATAGGCCCGGATCTCCTTGAGGTTGTCAGCTATATCGGTGCGGCCGCAGTAACCCGTGGGTCTGTAAAGATCCTAAATGCTGGCGTGAAACACCTTGAAATGGTTTCGCAAGTCTTTCGTCGCCTTGGTGTCCATTGGATTATCGAAGGTGAAAATATTCTCGTGCCATCAAATCAGGAATTAAAAATTGTATCCGATCTTGATGGGGCTGTGCCGGAAATCAAAACAAATGTCTGGCCGGCCTTCCCAACTGATTTGACGAGTATCGCAATAACAGTTGCGACTCAAGCAACCGGCTCAGTTCTCTTTCATGATTGGATGTTTTCAGGGCGGATGTATTTCACTGATAAATTGGTTGGAATGGGTGCACGAATAATTCTCTGTGACCCATATCGCTGTCTTATACAAGGGCCGACACCCTTATTCGGCGAGAATCTTGAAAGCCCTGATATCCGTGCGGGAATGGCACTTTTACTGGCCGCACTCACAGCAAATGGAACTTCAAAGATCAGGAATATTATCCAGATTGAAAGAGGATACGAGAATGTTGACCAGAAACTGAAAACGTTAGGCGCTAGAATCCATCGAAAAAAAGAATA
>CAZYLM010000043.1:0-12001 GCA_964648645.1 uncultured Anaerolinea sp. | reverse complement strand
CGGGGTATTTGTGGGGATTGCAGCCTGAGTCATTGCCACCATGGTTAAGGCGGCAGAAATGGCAGTCCCTTGGACTTGCTCCGCTGAAAGAGTTGGTTCGGCGGGCTGTCCACCACAAGCGCTAAGAAGCACAGCCAGGAGCACCAATGTCGGGATGATCTTTTTTGTCATTTTTACTATCTCTCCATATTTTTTTCTAATGAATAGAACCTTAATCCTTTTTTATATTGATTCTATTCTTGTAAAACGTGATTGTAACAAAGCCGCCCTTATCCATTTTGAAGCTTCCATCGAATTGCCTACCGCCCACCCAGGCGACATAGGTGTAACTCCCAGCTGGAGCTTCAACTGAAAAATTCTTCTTTACAGGGTATTCAAGAAGTGTAACGTATCCTTCTTTGGTAACACATCGTAATGAAATGTAGGCATCCGCATCCGCTTTATTGAATAGTTGGATCGTTCCATAAGGCAGGAAAGGTGCCTGTGTGCCTGTGGTTCCTCCAGAAAGGGGAGTCCCTTGTATCGAGGGAACATCGGTTTGTGAAACAGGAGTTTGCGAGCCTGTAGTATCAGTGGACGAAAAGCCTGGCGCCAATGTTCCTGCAATCAGTGTGGCAGTGAGCGTCAATAAAACCGGATTTACAGTTTCGGTCGGAGTCGGTTGGGTCGCTGTCGGTTCGAGGCTTAGAATAGCGGGAGTTTCGGTTGGAACAGGGGATTGCGTTGGCAATGCTGCAAGGGTTTGTCCTGAGAGCACTGCAGCTGTAAGTCGCAAATCCTCATCGGACACTGGAGCGGTTCCATTTTGTGACCCAGGGAACGCTGGAAGGCATGCACTCAACAACGTTACCAAGGCAACTGCAAGGAGGAATCCCTTTCTCATCCCAACTCCGCGTCAATATCAGGCCTTTTGTCCTGCTACTTCCATGAACTGACTTACCACGTCTCGTAACATGCGTTCAGGCAGTGCCCCAACTTGTCGGTGGACTACTTTGCCGTTGAAAACAAACAAAAGCGTGGGAATCCCTTGAATGCCGAACTTCTGCATCCATTGTGCATGGTCGTCAGTGTTTATTTTGGCGACCAATAACTTGCCTTCCATCTCTTTTGCAAGTTTATCAAGGGTTGGAGCGATCATCTTGCAAGGATTGCACCATGGCGCCCAGAAATCCACGATTACAGGGACCTCTGACTGCATGACAACTTTTTCGAACAATTCGTCTGTAATGTGAAGTGGTTCTCCAGGCATTCTTTTTCCTTTTTAGTATCAAATCAAATCTATTTATATGGTTGATTCAGCCAAAAAAGTATAACATAGAATTCCTGATATAATCGCCGCCCATGAGCGTTTTCTCACGTTGGAAAAAAGGACTTTCCAGAACAAGCAAAGTTGCATTTGGGCAGCTCTCAACCATTTTTGGCGTTTCAGAGATCACAACTGATACTTGGGACGAATTAGAAGCGGTACTTATCCAGGCGGATATGGGAATCGAAACGGCATCTTTCATATTGGATGAACTCAAGCGCCTCACCCGTGTTGAAGGTTTGACGCGGTCGGATGAGCTTTCTTTTGCACTGAAGCAGCAATTACGGATGCGGCTTATCTCGCCGCCGAGCTTAAATTACAAAAACACACCTACAGTGATCCTTGTAGTCGGGGTCAATGGCTCAGGGAAGACAACAACCATAGCAAAACTATCCTCGGTTTTTACTTCTTCTGGAAAAAAAGTGTTGCTTGGCGCGGCGGATACGTTTCGCGCTGCGGCTGTGGACCAACTTCAGGTTTGGGGCGACAGGTTGAACATTGAAGTAATCGCGGGCGCCCCCGAAAGCGACCCGGGTGCCGTTGCATTTAGCGCCGTCCAGGCTGGGCTAGCTCGCGGTGTGGATATCATCATGATAGATACAGCGGGACGCCTTCATACTCGTTTCAACTTGATGGAAGAATTAAAAAAGGTGTACCGTGTAATAGGGAAGGCTCAGGATGGCGCACCACATCACGTCTGGCTGGTGCTTGATGCCACGACTGGGCAAAATGCCCTGCAACAAGCCCGTTCGTTCAAGGATGCTGTGAACGTCACAGGCGTGATTCTAACCAAGCTGGATTCGTCCGCAAAAGGTGGCATGGCTTTTGCCATACAGCGCGAGTTGAATCTGCCGATTCTTTATGCTGGGTTGGGGGAAAAAGCTGAGGACCTAACACCTTTTGACCCGGATGCTTTTGTGGATGGAATTCTATCGAATTACCAGGAGTAAATATGCACGACTTAATGCAAAGACTGAATGCTGCGAATGAAACCATTCAACAATTATTGGAGCGTCTTTGACCTGTCAGGGAAACAAGCGCAGCTTGAACAGTTGGAAAAACAGGTCGAACAGCCGGATTTCTGGAACGACTCTACATCAGCGCAGCGCGTAATGAAGAGTACTTCGAATTTGAAAAATGAAGTCGAGGGATGGAACAAAATCAAACAACAGATTCAAGATCTGGTTGAGCTGGTAAAACTTGATGATGAATCTTTGCGTTTAGATATTGAGTCCGAGATTCAAAAACTGGAAAGCGATCTGGAGAAACGTTCTTTTGCTGCGATGCTATCGGGGTCCTTTGACCATGACGATGCGATCCTGGCCATCCATGCCGGGGCAGGGGGGACGGACTCACAGGATTGGGCGGAGATGCTTCAACGCATGTACCTGCGGTGGTGCGAGAATCGGGGCTTTGCGGCAGAGATTTTGGATGCGACACCCGGTGAGGAAGCAGGAATTAAGAGCGTAACGATTTCGGTGGGGGGGCATTATGCCTTTGGATATCTTCGTTCTGAAAAGGGTGTTCACCGCCTGGTTCGTCTTTCACCTTTCGATGCAGCACATCGGCGTCATACATCCTTTGCGTTGGTAGAAGTGCTGCCTCAGGTCACCATGGACGAAGCGGACGTGGAAATCAATCCAAGCGACGTAAAGATCGATGTGTTTCGTTCGTCAGGTGCAGGTGGACAGAATGTGCAGAAAAATGCTACTGCCGTTCGATTGACTCACATTCCGACCGGGATTGTGGTTACTTGCCAGAATGAACGTTCTCAAACCCAAAACCGCGAATTCGCCATGCGGATCCTTCGGGCACGGCTTGTAGAGCTGAAAAGAGCTGAGAAAGAGGAGGAGCGGGCAGTTCTTCGTGGGGAATATACCAAAGCTGAGTGGGGGAGTCAGATCCGTTCGTACGTTTTACACCCTTACCAAATGGTCAAGGACCACCGTACCGATTTCCAGGTTGGGAATACCCAGTCGGTCCTGGATGGTGACTTGGACGAATTCATGGAGGATTACTTGAAGAATTCGCCGGATAGTAAGAAATAAGGGAATATTCAAAGATATTAAGAGCAAAGGGCGGGCATAAAATGCCCGCTCTTTGCTTGGTAGTTACAAATTAACCGCCCGTTGGAAGGCGTTTCTCAAGTGTGCTGCTGAAAAGGTCTTCCTGCTCTCGGGACGTAGTTTTGATGGATTTTGCACGAACTTTTGTTTTGTCATTCGCTTTATCCAAAGCCTGCTGCCAGGCGATCTGCATGGCAGTGAACTCGGGGATATTCGAAGCTTCTTCTTCCATCTCGTAGTTTTCGTCTTCCTTCTTGCTGCCCTTGCGTTTGCTCTTCCCTTTGTGTTCGAGTTTGGGGGCTTCTTCGACAATCTCGACTTCCTGGAGTGCTTTAATACTCAAGCGGATCTGCCGTTTGCGGCGGTCCACATCCAGAACCTTAGCCTCCACCTCATCGCCTTCCTTGACAACTGCGCTGGCAGTTTTTACAAAACCGTGAGCCAGTTCGCTGACATGGATCAAACCAGGTCTCTCTGCACCAAAATCTACGAATGCTCCGTAGGTTTCAAGGCGAGTTACTTTACCCCTGACGACCATATCTGCCTTGAGCTCTTTCCAGTCGTAGGCAAGGGGTTCCACCATGGTCAATTCGACGCGGTCATTGCGGATGCGCTTGACCCAGACAGTAACCTCCTGACCTTCTTTGAGAACATCTTCCACTTTATTGACAGGGGATTCGCTGATCTGTGAGATATGAAGGACGCCTGGAACGCTTTGTCCAATATCCACTAATGCTCCTGCCAGTGTGGTTTTCAAAACTTTGCCGCTTAATTTGGTCTTAGGTTCGAGCGCCACGGCGGACGCAGTATCGGGTGTTGTCATATTTTGCTCCTGCTTTTTGAAATAATGCCAAGGATTAATTATACCTGTCTGACAATAAGTCGTCAATGAAATTCCCTGAAATTTTTGTGAGTATTTGACCTGTAAATCTAATTTATTTTCAGCCCATTCTCTCTTTGAAAAAACTGTCTCGTTAATTTGCAAAACCCTTGGGCATGTCTAGGTTATTGTTGGTTATCCCAAAAGCCATAACATCAGACTTTCGATCAGGGTAAAAATTCAGCAACTCAGCCCGCGTTCCGCCCGTGAATATGTCTCCTGTAAAGCCCGGCGCAAGAGTGCATCCGAACAGGGAGTACTTGCCACTTTCTATGCAATGGCCAGCCTGCCACACCCCGGCTGGAATCACAAATTGAACTTGCTGCCCTTTCAATGGGTCGTTGCCAAGAATTACATCGCAACTGGAGCCGTCAGGGTAAAGCAGAATCAGCCTCAGTGGGTCGCCGCTGTAAAAATGCCACATCTCATCGATGGTCAATTTGTGAAAACAAGATACGCTGCGCGGCTCGTGGCAATATAAACCGATCATCCCTGTCCCAAAAGGTTTACCGTTCGGTAGATTTTCTGGAGAGCGATAAGTGCTTACAAACAGCGTTCCTTCCACTGGTAATGGCTGAAAATTGAAGTGTTCGATTAACGACCTGATATCTTCGTCCATTGAGACTCCGTGTTTAATCCAGTGCTGGTTAATTTGTCTTTTGTATTAGTCACGCGTTGCTCTTAATCGTAAGGTTAACCACGATTGCGTCACTCGCTTTGATAAGATTCTCAGGTGTGATCATGATTTCTTCCCCCCACTGGCCTGCTCCAGTCCCAAGGATCGGTTCGTTCGTGAGGGTCGCTTCAAGGAAGGATCGGAATCCCTCTGGCTGCCAACCAAAGGCGGGGATCGAGCCGATGATATAGCCAGTGACTTCCTTCACCCGTTCCGGCGGTGCCATTTGGATATTGCGCGACCCGATGGCTTTTTTCAAATTGCCGGATATCGCATTTTGGTCGCCCCCAAGCATTACAAGCACGCACTCACCAGTATCCACCACCTGAAAGATAAGAGTCTTGACTGCTTGACGTTCGGGGAACCCTAATACTTTTGCGACATTAGCAGCACCTTTTTCAGTGTCCGGAGAAAAACTTTTCGCTTCGTAAGGAATATTGTGTTTATCGAGGTGAAGATGTGCGGGTAATTTCATTGTGAGAATTCCTTTTTGATAATTCTGATGATTTCTTCAGGAGCGAGGGAAATATCGATTGATAATGCACTACATGGCCTTTCTAGCGCCTCAAATTGACTTTTAAGTAAATCGGCTGGCATGAAGTGACCTTTTCGGAGATTCAGCCTCTCTTGGATCAGTTCAAATGCCCCGTGCAAATGCACGAAATGAACCCTCTCGTCTGATTTTAGTAATTCACGGTACTTCTGTTTCAAAGCGGAGCAGGCAATGATACAGTTCGAGTCGGCGGCTAAGGTGTTTTGAACGAGTAGTTTGAGCGTTTCTAACCATGCGGATCTATCCTGGTCCGTCAGGGGGATGCCTTGTGACATTTTTTCGCGGTTGGCGTCCGAATGATAATCGTCTCCATCGTAAAAGTGCCAGCCAAACTCTCTGGCAAGTAACTCGCCAATGGTTGTTTTTCCCGACCCAGCCACACCCATAAGGATAATGAC
Organism: uncultured Anaerolinea sp.; assembly: GCA_964648645.1. Lineage (GTDB taxonomy): Bacteria > Chloroflexota > Anaerolineae > Anaerolineales > Villigracilaceae > Villigracilis. The sequence goes on along the minus strand of CAZYLM010000043.1, from coordinate 6,122 downwards.
CATCTAGAATCACCCCCTTGTTGTAAAAGAGAGTGCCCATTTTCTGGCTGAATCGATTTCATCTGCAAATCCAGCTTCAACGAGAAGGTCTCGGAAATCGAGCTTTGCAAGACTCACCGCCCATTTGAGTTTTTCCCTATCGCCCTGGCTGGTCTTCAGAGCTGCAAGGCGAATTCTCTCAAGAAGCGGTGTTGTTGGGGTTTCATTTTCGCAGGCGGGAAGATTGGAGCCGCATTCCTCCTGAAGTAATTTGCGAGCCCAAGTCTGTTCTTTCGGATTGGGAAAGCACCATGCCAGGGCGGACGTGACGAGAGGGTTGAGCGAGGTGATGGCGTTCATGAATTTCTACCTGCAATAATAATTCCTGTGAGGATCAAGATACCGCCAGCGATCTTTGCCGTATTTGGAATTTCGTCTAACAGGAGATAAGCAAGGATGATGGAACCGACTGGCTCACCAAGGACCGTCGCCGCTACCAGTGTGGCCTTTAGATATTTTAATGCCCAGTTATATGTACTGTGACCAATGACTTGTGGAATTATCGCTAGAAGAAAAATCCAGATATACGTTTTGCTGTCATAGCCGAAAATGGTATTTTCGGTGAATGGCAGAAGGATGAGCAAAGCAATCGCTGCCATGCCATACACTAAAAATATATAAGGGATGAGGGATATGGTGGTTCTTAATTTTCTGCCGATGATAAGGTACCCGGTGACCGCCCATGCACCGAGCAATGCTAGGAAGTTTCCCCACATCGCTCTCCCATGTAAAATGTCCTCCATGGAGGGACAAGAAAGCAAACCCTGCCATGAGCAGGCATCTGCCAGCCCAATGACCATACCCCCAAATACTGCCAGGATTAGACCCAGGATCGTGAAGTGGGAAAAAGTTTCTTTCAGCAAGAATGGCGATACGAGCGCCACCCATAAGGGACCTGTGCCGACGAATACGACAGAACTTGCAACGCTTGTGTATTCAAGTGAGCTTATCCAGGTGGCGAAATGAGCGGCAAGAAAAATGCCCGAGAGACCGCCGAGAAGTATCTCGGTCCGCGTGAGGCGTTTGATCTCATCAAAATGGCTCATCAGAGCATACGGAGCAAGGATCAATGTCGATAATAACATCCGGAGTGCGGCGATGACGAGGGATGGCGCGCCATCACCTTGTGCAAAGCGAATGAAAATACTCGCCGTCGAGACTGCCAGGGTCGCAACGATCAATGCAAACGGGAGCAGGAATTTGGTTTTGGAGTCCATGGTGCGACCAGTTTAACTGATAATTTCAACAGTTATGAAAACTTGCATATCAAAATAAGGTATGCTACATTCATACTATCTCAATGTAAAAGGAGAAAGAAAAAATGTCCACGGTAAAACAAGAGATTGCCAAGCTGGTTGTAAAAAAAGTAAAGGGTATCACCGAGCCTCAGGCGCTTCAGGCAGTGGAAGTAGTCCTTGATTTCGTCGAAAAGAAACTGCCCCCCAACATCGGCAATAAACTTGATTCCATTCTCGCAGGGAGCGTAAACCTCAGCGATGGTATTGGTCTCGACGATGCTGCCGGATTATTGGGCGGCCTGCTTGACAACAAGAAATAACCATTAGAAAAAATCGCTGCACCTGCCATGGTATAGCGATTTTCTTTTCCGGATGGAATTTATTAGATTTTTGTAATAATATTTATTTATTCTTGCACCCTTCAGGCAGGCAGGATAAAATCAGGTCACTAACTCAAAATTACAACCCAAGGAGAACCCCATGGCTTTTGAACTTCCCAAACTTGCATATGCGTACGATGCTCTCGAGCCGCATATTGATGCGCGAACTATGGAAATCCATCATACCAAGCATCATCAGACGTACATCACCAATTTGAACGGCGCCGTTGAAAAGACGCCAGAACTGGCAGGTAAATCACTCGAGGCAATGTTAGGCGAACTGAATGCCGTTCCGGAAGGCGTCCGCATGGTCGTGCGCAATCACGGCGGCGGTACATACAACCACAACCTCTTCTGGGAGGTTATGGGACCCAAAGGCGGCGGGACTCCCAAGGGTGAGCTTGCCAAGGCAATCGACACATCTTTTAAATCCTTCGATGCCTTCAAGGATGAATTTACCAAGTCTGCCACCACGCGCTTTGGCTCGGGATGGGCATGGCTGGTAAAGAAGGGGAGTGGTTTGGCAGTCGTTTCGACCGCAAACCAGGATACTCCGCTCTCTGAAGGAATGACGCCTATTCTCGGAATCGACGTGTGGGAACATGCCTATTACCTGAACTATCAAAATCGCCGCCCCGATTACATTGCAGCCTGGTGGAATGTGGTCAACTGGGATGCAGTTGCAGGTAAATTCTCCGCATAAAATTACAGATGATGCCCCGCCAGTAAAAGCGGGGTATTTTTATCCCCAGATTTCCGTTCGTCTCAGAAATTATTCGCAGCGAACTGGAAATTTATGACACTTTTCACCTTGCCATGCAAATAAACGGCGTTATAATAAGCGCCTATCGATTGTAAAATATCCCACAAGGAGAAATCAAATGACACATATTGTCACCAGCCTTTGCGTTCGCGACCGCGGATGTATCGAAGTTTGTCCGGTGGAATGCATGGTCCCTGGCACCCCCGTTAATGAATGGCCTTGGATCTACATCGACCCGGATACCTGCATTGATTGTGGGGCGTGCGTGCCTGAATGCCCATTTGCAGCAATTTTCCCTGAAGATGAAGTTCCTGCCGCATACGCTGCAAAAGGCGGGGAATATATCAGTAATGTTGGTCTCACCGGGCATTACGAAGCGACCAACCATCACGGCAAACAGGTTGTCCTCGACACCACACGTCAACTCGCTGCTGGTGAAACCGTGGATCTCACTCCGGATGTCAAGCCGAATTATGATTTCTTCAAGACTGGTCCGGGTTACAACGCCAAAGATAGCGACACCGGGATGTAAACCCTCCAAATATAAGACGAAGCCGGGAAATTTCCCGGCTTTTTCAGTTAACGACTCAGTGCGGTATTCAGTAGAGTTTTGCCGATAGTCTCTGCAAATCTCAGGTTATTTTCTTCCAGAGCAACCACCAGAACAAGAGGTGCACCCTGCCAGGCGGGGGGGGTACCGGCAATGTACCAGGTCACCGTGGATCGACCAATGACCCCCTGGGTGGAATAACTCCAGAACGTCTCACCCTCTTTGAGGAGGGAAAGAGCCGCTTCTTCCGCCGCCGAAGGTTGGAACAACTCTTGGGGTTCACCCAACGCTGGAAGGACCACCCACCCCTGCTCAGGTGTGTTGACCGCTGTCGCAATCCTCGGTGCAGGCAGTATTCCCTGATAACTGATCGCGGCGGCTGCAAGGCAAACTTGCAGGGGACTTGCGCGTAGGTCCGCCATTTTATGTGTGAAGACATTTTCCGCCACCGGTATGTTGATTAAGGGTGTATCAAGAAGATTTGTTTCATCGAAGAAGATCAAAAGATTTGAGCCGGAGGGGACGTTACCGCCGAAAGAAGCTTTAACGATTGGAGACAAAACATCGCCTAAAGGGTACAGTCCCTGTGTGGCGCGATTTAGCAGGGGCGAGTTTTTATCTCTCGAAAGGTTTTCGCCCTGTGCATCGAGTTTGTTTGGGTCGAAAGTGGGATGAGACGCCATGACGAGGATCTCGCCTGTTTCAGCATTCATCAAAATGACCGCACCTGTGTGGCCGCCAAGCCGCTCATCCGTGGTTTTTTGAAGAGATAGATCGATGCTGAGACGCACATCCAGGCCAGGGGGAGGGGTGCCATAAACCAGTTGGTTCGTAAGTATCAGGCTGGTTGGGTTCCCCTGCAAGCCGCGCAGATATTCATCGAGGCTCGATTCCAATCCGGCTTGTCCATACACGGCATGCGTATAGCCAGTAACCGGCGCAAGGTCTGGATACAAATAATTTCTTGTTAGCGAACCGCTATTGCCCTTGGTTATATTGATGGGGACATTATTACTGTCCACCAATTCGCCGCGTAGGACGAAGCGGTCTGCAATGGCTCGCCGGGCATTGTCTGTACGAGCCAGCAAATCGTCACCGCGATAGATTGCCCACCAGGCTCCGGCAATTGTACAGGCTGCAAATCCTATGGCAAAGATTCCTGAGAGGATCGACACCGGAGCGGAATCCTTTAAAGTTGCAGGTTCATCATCTTCGATGTGGCTGACGGAAAGTAAGAGAAAGATCGCTGCAAAGGAGGTCAGAAGCGAGGAACCGCCATATGATACGAAGGGCAACGTTACCCCTGTCAGCGGAAGTAGGCGCAGGTTCCCGCCAATGATGAGCAGGCTTTGAATGCCCAGATATGCCGTAGTTCCTGTTGCGAGATACCGCCGAAATTGATCTGGTGCATGGAGTGCGATCATCAGGCCGCGGCTGACGATCAGCCAGATGAGGCAAAGCATGCCAAGGGTCCCGCTCAGACCGGCTTCTTCTGAGATGGCGGCAAAAATAAAATCTGAAATTGATACTGGGACCAGTAACGGGCTTCCAATTCCCAATCCTCTTCCAAGGATGCCTCCATTGGCAACTGCCAGAAGAGACTGTATGATCTGGTACGAATTTCCGGTCGGGTCTCCCCATGGGTTGATCCAGCCTGTCACTCTTGTTCGAATAATGTCAACAAAATAATACCCGATCAGCAAGGCGGCAAGCAGGATTCCACCTGTCGAAAGAAGGACCCTTCGTTTTCCGGTCGCTATGAATAAAAAGACCGTAAAAATCATGATGAAAATGGAAGCGGTTCCGAGGTCGCGCTGGACGACAAGAAGGAGCAAAGCCAGTCCGGTTACCACGATGGTTGGAATAAGGAGGGGGATGGAAGAAAGCTTTATGTTGGCACGGTCTGCAAGATACGCGGAGAGATAGATGACCAGCAGGATTTTGAGCGGCTCGGAAGGTTGAAAGTAAACACCACCCAGGTTTAGCCAGAGGCGAGGACCTATGCCAAGAGGGTTTGTTCCGAAGATCAGGGTGAGTGCGGTGATAAGCAATCCCGCACTCAGGATCATGTACTTGTAATTTCGCAGAAAGGATAGGTCTTTTGGCAGGCGGAGAGCTACAATAAATGTGACCGTTGCAAGGGCGAACCAGAGGGTTTGCCTCAAGCCAAAATTTTCGTCGAGCCGCCAGATGGTTAGGAGACCCCAGCCAGTTAGAAGGGACGCGGCAGGGAACAGATAGCCATCCAGTTCAGGCATCGTCCGTTTCAGGCTTTGGTGGGTCAAAAATGTCAGAGCCCCCCAGATAAGAAAACCGAACCAGTGCGAGAGTCTGTAGTCAACATCCCAGCTCCTTTCGCGCACTGCAGGGGCAAGGGTGAGAATAACAGATTGCAGAAAAAGAAAGAGCGCCGCCCATTGCAGGAGGCGTCCTTGTGTTGAATGGTTCATTGCAATTGGGAGGTTTTACGTTTTTCGAGCCGCTGGGTGGGCTCGATGATCACGTTCTCAGACAAGCTAACGCTTAGCCGGATCCCGCCGCACTGGATCTCATCACCGGAAGTGATAACTATGGGAATAGAGACCGGTAATTCGTTCAGTTTTGTCCCGTTCGTCGAGGCGAGGTCTTCGATCCACCATTGATTGTGATGATACATCATGTGCGCATGCCTGGCGGAGACGGTGTCATCGGGTAGCGGTATGTCGCACCCAGGATCGCGTCCAATTGTGATCTCTGCCTGTGAGAAATGCCGCATAGTTCCCTGCCCGCCGGGGAACTTAATCATAACGCCAATGCCCGGCACGCGTCTATTGGTGAGTGTGACCGCCTGTCGACGGGTCTCGCGATATAGAAAAATAAATGCCCATGCAAGAAACCCGTAAAGCGCACCCGTTGTTAGAAGCCTCAGTGCGAGTACGACAGCGCCGCTCATTTTTTCTTTAAGTCTGCAGTGGAATGGTCTTTTTTCAAAACTGCCGTCGGACGATCCTCAGCTCCGCGATTCTTGAACGGTGACGTGGTCTTCCTGTCTGGTCGGGGGGGAGGGTTATCCTGCCCAAAGATCAATGCCACACCAGCCAGGGAAATGACATCCCCCGGGTACAGGACGCTCTGACTGGTCCTTTGTCCGTTGACGAATGTACCCCCGGTGG
>CAZYLM010000042.1:0-16673 GCA_964648645.1 uncultured Anaerolinea sp. | reverse complement strand
CGAGGGCGCCAGCGAAACCGTCCATCAAGGCGGTTTTTTCTTTTTGCAGGTCGGCGGTTCCCATCTTGTGACCGCGCTGGGTATAATCTCTCCACCATGACGAAGAGAAAACCTCACATCCTCCTTACCAATGATGACGGCATCCGTTCGCCGGGTTTATGGGCCGCTGCCGGTGAACTTTCGAAGATCGGTTATGTCACTGTCGCCGCGCCGCGCGATCAATCGAGTGGAATGGGGCGCAGCCTCCCAAGCACATCGAGTGGGGTTATCAAGAAAGAACAAGTGCAGGTCAACGGGCAAACATGGGATGTGTACGCGGTGGGTGGCTCACCGGCTCAGGCTGTCTTACACGGAGTCCTTGAGATCGTCCCGCATGAACCGGACCTCATTGTATCCGGCATCAACTATGGGGAAAATGTCGGCTTGGGAATCACGATCTCAGGTACGGTCGGGGCCGCTATGGAAGCTGCCGGGCTTGGGTATCGCGCTCTGGCTGTATCCCTCGAAACCGATCCGCACTTCCATCTCTCTCACTCTGAAGATGTTGATTTCAAAACTGCCGCCCATTTCACAGCTTATTTTGCAAAGCTCATGTTGAACCGTAAGCCCTTCGAAGGTGTTGACCTGCTGAAAGTGGAAGTGCCGCGTCATGCCACGCCCGAAACGGAATGGCGACTCTCGAAGCTTTCTCATCTGCGATATTACAAGCCCACACCGACCAGGCGCAAGTCATGGGACGAACCGGGTCCCATCGGCTATGAACACGACAACAACCTTCCACACGAACAGGAAGGGACTGATGTGTACTACCTGCGCAAGAAGAAGATCGTCGCTGTCACTCCCATCAGCCTGGATATGACCGCTCGCGTGGATTTTGGCATTTATGAAAAATACCTGCGAGATTGAGGGTTCCGGGCTAGGAAAAGAAGGAGCGTTGTGATGCAAGTCATAATCTTCAACGGCAAAACCTATAAGTCCATCGAAGAAATGCCGGCCGGGGAGAGGAAGGCATACGAACAAGTCTCTCAAATTCTGGTGGATAAGAACGGTAATGGCATCCCTGACCTGCTTGAGGGTGACATAGTGCAAAACATCCTGGCGGCGCATTCAGATAACACGCATGTCACGATCAATGGCAGGGTATATCACACCCTCGAAGATCTGCCGCCCGATCTTCGTCAAAGCGTGGATGGCGCTTTCAAAATGTTGTCCAATATGGGTGTGCTCACCAGTTCGGTTGCTGTAAATAACTCTCAGCCGGCTCAACCTTCGACGCCTGTTTCGAAGCCGTTTCTCCCGCCGCAAACATCCTCCGCCATTGAAGAGGATAGAGGATCCAATACTTTCACCTATGTGATCGTTGGCGTTGTCTTGTGCTTCACGCTTGCAGTCCTTGCATTTGCCGTGACCTATTTCATGATCCGATGATGAAACTTGTCTTGTTGTATACCCTCATCGCAGGAGTCGTCTCAGCAGTGACCGCTCCAATTCCTGGCACATCTCTCCTTCTTACCGCTTTGGAGGTGTATATGATCGTGCATCTCTCCAAAGAGCATGAAGCTAAACTGGGGCTCGAAGAGATCGGGATCTCCGCCATCGCCCTCTACGGGCTTTCCACTGTGTTGAAAGACGCCGCCCTTGAAGTATTGACCTTCGTCCCTGTGATCGGCTGGTTTGCCGAAGTACTTGTAGCGATGCTCTTTGTCTTCTTTTTGGGAATGCTTGCAAACTTATACTTCAGCAAGCCTTCACGGAAGGGGAGGGACCTTTAAGATCACGCCCACCAAATATCCTGCCAGCGCGCTGATCGTCCCGATCAGCATCATTTCAACACCGCTTCGGGTGGGGCGCCCCACGGTCATTCGTGCCTTGTAAAAACCGATCCCGAACAATACTAAAGCGGTTACCAAGACGGACATCCACATACTTGTCGATACCGGCAGGAAGAGAAAGGGCGCGATCGGTACCAACGAGCCGATGATCGCTGAAAGCCCGACAACCCAGGCGGCTTTCAGAGCAGTGCCCCTGTCCACGGGTGAAAGTTGATGTTCTTCCGCCATCATCACTGCCACCCATACATCCTTGTTTGCCGTGATCGTATCCACGATGTGTTCGAGCAGGTCTCCTTTGAAGCCTTTGCTTTCGTAGATATCGCGAATTTCTTTTGTCTCCAGCGCAGGCGCTTCTATAATATGACGATATTCACGTTCTCGCTCGCTTTGGTATAAATCAGCATCGGCAAGCGTGGTCGTGAATGCCACAGCTCCCATCGAAATGGATTCGGCAAAGGTGGTGGCAAGCCCGGCAACGAGCACAACTCGCGTGTCATTCGTGGCTGCTGCAATGCCCAGCACCACACCGAGAACATTGACCAATCCGTCCTGCGCACCGAGGATAAAGTCTGAAAGACCCGAGCCGCGTTTATGCGGGTCCGTATAGTTGTGATGAAAAATTTCTTCGTGAAGGGATTTCTGAATTTGTTTATCCATAGCCCCATCTTACCCACTCACCTTAATATTTATAATGGACGAATGTCACGCATCAAACTGTTCATCTTGGCGCTTTGCCTTGCCTCCCTCGCCTGTCAATCGCAGATCCTGCCGTTGCCGACCGCAACACCGACGATTACCCCTTCGCCAACCCAAACTCCCACACCGACTCTAACTCCCGAGCCGACTCTTACCTCCACGCCTGCGCCTCCCGCTCGCCGGGTCTTCATTCTCTCCATTGACGGTTTCCGCCCCGATGCCATGCCCCTCGCGCCCATGCCTTTCCTGATGACCATGTTGGAAAAATCGGCTTATTCTCTGACAGCACAGACGGTCTATCCGAGTGTAACACTGGTTTCACACACCTCCATGCTTAGCGGACAATGCCCCGCGAAGCATAAGGTGGACTGGAACGATTACATCCCAGAGAATGGTTATGCCCAGGTCACCGATATTTTCGATATTGCACATCAAGCTGGAATGCAAACGGTCATGTATGTCGGTAAGGAAAAACTACGCCAGGTCACAGAACCGAAGAGCCTGGATATTTTCAAATTCATCAATGACCGTGACCTGGTCATTACAGAAGACCTTATCCAAAACTTCCCTGTAGATTTTCGCCTGATGTTCGTTCACTTCCCGACCCCTGACTTCATGGGTCATGAATACGGCTGGCTTTCCCCCGAGCAATTAAGCGTGCTTTTCCGCGCTGATCAGGCGATCGAAAAACTTGTGACAGAGCTTGAGAACCGTGGGTTACGCGACGAGACATTGTTCATCATCACTGCCGATCATGGCGGGCACGATACCACCCACGGCTACAGCCTGCCCGAAGATATGACCATCCCCTGGATCGCTTCTGGTGCGGGGATCAAACCTGCAGCCTTGAATTCATCCATTACAACGATAGACACAGCCTCCACTGCCGCTTTTGCCCTCGGCTTGTCAATTCCGCCCGAATGGGATGGTGTACCTGTTTACGAAGCCTTTGGTCTGCCGATCGAAAAGACTTCGGTGGGGTGCAGCAAGTAGGCTTTTCTTCACCCGGCAGGTGGGGCATAAGATTCCAAATATCCGCAGTCCTGACAGCGATAGGTGACAATCGCCAGGCGCGGACCGATGCGGCGCTTCCCTGCATATTCGCGTCCGAAGAACTTGCCTGTCGCGCTCTCTGTCTTTTGCCAGCGTTCGCGCACCCTTTCATTGTCTTCGATGACATAGTCGTCTGAAAGTTCACCAACCTTATAGTCGAAGTTCAAGCCCTCTTCCATCGATCCATTGCACTTGGGGCACAATGTTGGAGCGGTAAATTTGCCAGCCATTTGAAGTCTCCTTTATTCCGATTTGGGGAATTTTCATCGTATGCGAACGATTTGCCAACCCCCCGTAGGGTTCACTCTCTTCGTTGCGAATCCAAATGACATGGGTTTTAACTTTGTGAATTCACCCCTTTCCCACGGAGAAATATCATGACCGAAAAAGTATCCCAACGTACCAAATGGTTTTATGGTTTCGGCGATATCGGCTTCAGCCTTACAAATACCATCTTGAGCGTGTACTTCGCTTTGTTTCTAACCGATGTGGTCGGAGTCAAGCCCTCGGTGGCGGCGCTGGCGATATTTATCGGTTCCACTTGGGATTATGTCAACGATCCGCTGGTGGGCTATCTCTCCGATCGAACCCACTCACGGTGGGGCAGGCGGCGGCCATATCTGTTGTTCGGCGCATTGCCATTTGCATTGGCGTTCATCCTTTTATGGTGGAAGCCTCCATTGGAAGGTGCAACGGCTCTTGCCATTTATTATTCCCTTGCCTTTGCATTGTATGACACGGCTGCGACATTTGTCTACATGCCCTTTTATGCCTTGACCCCCGAGCTGACCAGCGACTACGATGAGCGCACCAGCCTGACCTCGGTTCGGATGTTTTTCTCCATCCTTGGCAGCCTGCTTGCTTTCACGCTTCCGCTTTGGATTGTGGATGGTTTCAACCCCGGCAACGCGAACCGTGTTCTTTTGATGGGGACGATCTTTGGTTTGTTCTCAGCTGTTCCGCTTCTGCTGGTCTTTGCTAATACCCGCGAACGCCCCGAATTTTCAAAACTCGAACCGATGCTCGGCGTGAAGGAATCGATCAAAGCAACGTGGCAGAACCGGCCATTTGTCTTTGGCTTGATCATGTTCCTTTTCAACGGTGTGACCATGAGCATCATCCAGGTCATTTTGTTGTACTATATTAAGTATGTGGTTGAACGCGAAGGTCAAAGCGATATGATCATGGCAACCATTTTTGTCGTTGCGATGCTGACACTACCCATGTGGAATTTGGTGTCGAACCGGCTCAACAAACGCTGGGCTTACATCAGCGGAATTTCGTTTTTAGCTGTGGTTTTGCTCATCCTGTCTGCGCTGACGCCTCAAACCGGGTTGACGCTTATCATGATCTTATGTGTCATGGCAGGTGTAGGCGTGTCTGCGATGCATTCCCTGCCTTGGGCAATATTGCCAGACGCCATTGAGTACGGCGAATGGAAGACAGGGGAGCGGCAGGAGGGTATGTATTACAGTCTCATCACATTGGCTCAGAAGGTCGCTTCCTCACTAGCTGTTCCGGCGGCATTGTTGATCCTTGAATACTCAGGGTACGTTGCCAATAGCGCGACCCAGCCTCCGAGCGCGATCAGTGGCATCCGCTTCGTGGCCGGACCCTTGCCCGCCATTACGCTTGGACTTGGGATTCTTTTCACGCTTCTCTATCCGCTCGGGCGTGAGCGCCACCATGAGATCATCCATGATCTGGAGTTGAGGCGAAGAGGAAAATTGGAGAGCACGGAATGATCGAAGTCCGAATGGTGAAGAACAAACGTGAAAGGGAAATCTTCCTGCGCTTTCCCTGGAAGGTTTACAGCCGAGATCCACTTTGGGTTCCGCCGCTCCTGCCTGAGCGCAGAAAAGAGGCGGACTCGTCGCAGGGGTTGTTCTTCAGATATGGGTATGCCGACTTTTTCATAGCATGGAAGGATGGGCAGCCTGTTGGAACCATCCTATGTTCGCACGAAAATGGCGGCGAACCTGCCGAGTGTTCCATTGGCTTCTTCGAATGCATTGACGATTATGAAATTGCTGAAGCGATGTTTGACCGTGCCGGGGGGTGGGCGCATGAGCACGGCTTGGCATATTTGTGCGGTACTTACAATCTCGACCGCGAAAATGGGCGGGGCATATTGGTGGATGGATGGGGTCGTCCACCCGTGATTTTGTGCGGGCATAACCCGCCTTATTATGCAGATTTCTTCGAGCGTTATGGATTTACGAAACAGCATGACGACGGGCTGGCCTATGCTTATGATCTAAGACCAAATGACCCAAGAATGCAGCGTGTGTTTCGTTTGGCGCAGGGTGTGCAAAAGCGCAAGGGGTTTGCGATCCGGGCAGTGAATATGAACGACATCGAAGGCGAGATCGGGCGGATCCATGTTCTGCAAAACCGTGCTCTCGAACACTTGCCGGGTTTTGTGCCCTACACACGTGAAGCCATCGAAGGGATGTTGCTCCCACTAAAAGACCTAGCAGATCCCGAGTTGATCTTATTTGTCGAGCATGATGGAAATGCAGTTGGATGGTTTCCGGCAATCCCGAACTTCAATGAGATCGTCATCAAGCTCAACGGTTTGAGGTACCCGTGGGATTATTTGCGGGCATTGCGGTATAAAAACTTCAAGCCAAAATGCCTTTCGATTAAAAGTGTTGCCGTCCTGCCGGAGTATTGGGATACGGGTGCGGCGATCCTGTTGTTTGCGGAAATGGGCAGGCGGGCACTCGATAAAGGATATCAGTGGATAGACCTGTCCCTTACGGGCGAGGACAACCCCGATACCTGGGATCTGGCTCACCACATGGGGGCGCAGGTCTACAAACGTTATCGGTTCTTTCGAAAGGAGGTCTGAGGATGCCCCCAAATGGTTGCCTCAAAACAACACACCAAGGAATTGTCCGTATATGAATTGAGATCGAAGGCTCGTTAGGAGACTCTCCACCATGAAACTCAAGCTTTTCTTCGCCCTGTTCGATGTTCTCATCCTCTTATCCTATCCCATTGTCTATGTTTTTTATCGCCTTAAAAGGATGAAGGGTGTAAAATAACACCGTTGCAAGAGATTTAAAAATACCCTTTCGGGAGGCTTTCCATGCCGTCTTACAACGAAGTCCTGGCGGTCATCCTTGGGGGCGGACGAGGGGCGCGGCTTTATCCGCTTACGCAAATGCGGTCCAAGCCAGCTGTTCCGATCGCTGGGAAATACCGTCTGATCGACATCCCCATCAGCAATTGCATCAATTCCGAGATTTTTCGCATTGCGATCCTGACCCAGTTCAACTCGGTCTCGTTGCATCGACACATCACCCGCACGTATGATTTCGATTCCTTTCATCAGGGCTGGGTTCAGATTTGGGCCGCAGAGCAGACCATTGAAAGTGCGGACTGGTATCAGGGGACTGCGGACGCCGTTCGCAAACAAATGCTGGAGATCCGTTCCACCGGCGCGAAGTATGTATTGATCCTGGCAGGCGACCATTTGTATCGGATGGATTACAAAGCGATGGCTGAATTTCATTGGGCGAACCGAGCCGACATCACTGTTGCAGTTCAGCCGGTTGCAAAGGAAGAGGCGAGTCGCTTTGGAATTCTGAAGCGTGAAGCCGATTCAAAGATCAGCAATTTCGTGGAAAAACCAAAAGATCCCGCCATCCAGGAACAGTTCGTCAGCCGCAGCGACCCGGCACGTCCCTTCCTTGGTTCGATGGGCATCTATATGTTCAATATCAAGGTGCTCCTGGATTTTCTCAGCAATTATCCCGGGTACGATGATTTTGGCGGAGATATCATCCCGCATGCGATCAAGACACATAACGTTTTTGGCTTCGATTTCGACGACTATTGGCAGGATATCGGAACGATCCGTTCGTTCTATGAGACCAACCTGATGTTGACCACGTCGAATTCACCCTTCAATTTTTATGATGCCAAGCTGCCGATCTATACCGACACCCGTTACCTGCCCGCTTCAACTGTGGAAGACTGCCAAATGAAAGATGTTCTTATCGCAGAGGGGAGCCGTGTGCTCAAGTCGGAGATATCCCATTCCATCATTGGGATTCGCAGTCAGATCGCCGCTGGATGTGTCATCCGGGACAGCATTGTGATGGGTGCAGATTATTACGAGCGCGATTGGGGCGGGCTGCCGATCGGCATTGGTGCCAATTGCCATATCGAAGGGGCGATCCTGGATAAGAACGCGCGCATCGGTGAAGGTGTCGTCATTCGCCCATTCCCACGTAACGTGGATATGGATAATGAGAATTGGTATGTACGTGACGGCATTGTCATTATCCCGAAGGATGTCGAAGTCCAACCCGGAACTATTATCGCGCCATAACGAAAATAAGAAAGTATGACAAACGCCTGTAGACCCTTCGGTTTGCAGGCGTTTAGTGCAAGAATCAGGGTCTATTACAGAATTGCAATATTTTCCGGCGCGCGCAGCGCGGGTCGATATTAAAATTATGCTATACTGGCAAAAGCTATGAATTCAACAAGAGAATTCTGGAAGCAGTGGGCTGAGTCCCTGCGCCGTTATCAACTTCACGATTTAGTCGCCTCGTTCCTCGAAGCAGGAAGCCCGCTTGCCCTGCTCGGTTCGCAGGCGATTTATTTTAGCAGTGTGTTCGTCAGGAACAATCACCTTGATGCGCTGGCATCGATGCTCGAGGATGATAACGAAACGCGTGCTTTTGCGGCTTACCTGGTTAGCGATGGGAGGGCTTCATGATTCCGCTGACTTTACTTCTTCTGGCGGCATTCCTTTTGGGGGTGATCACATTCATAAAACGGCGCAATCCTGGAGCGCTGCGGCAGATTCCGGCATTTACTACCCTCGCTCGCTCTGTTGGATTGAGCATCGAAGATGGCAAACGCCTGCATATCTCGCTCGGTTACGGCGGATTGTTCGATGGACGCGGTGGTTCGGCGCTTGCCGGGTTGGCATTGTTGCGCAATATCGCCGAACGTACATCGGTGAGTGACATGCCTTCCGTTGCCACGGCAGGCGACCCGACCCTGGGGTTGCTCACACAAGACACATTGCAAGCCGGATACAAAGCGGCGGGCGTGGAAGATGCGTACGTGCATACAATGGGGCGCATCTCCGGGCTGACACCTTTCAGCTATGTGGCTGGGACCATGTCCATTCCGCAAAACGAAAACGTTTCGACGAATATCCTGCTTGGTCATTTCGGTCCTGAGGCGGGCTTGCTTGCTGAGGCGTCCGAGCGTGCTGGCACATCTCTGATCGGAGCGACGGAAGACCTTGCCGGGCAATCCGTTCTGTTCGTTGAAACACAGGAACCATTGATTGGTGAAGAACTTTTTGCAGCAGGTGCCTATCTCAACGCAGAGCCGGCGCACCTCGCCAGCCTGTCTGTGCAAGACTTGTTCCGCTGGCTGATCATCCTTGCCTTATTGGTCGGATCGGCCGCGAAGTTTATGGGGGTTTTCTAATGCGAGTCGTGACTGCTGTCATTGCTATTGCCGTCGGCATTCTGGTCCTGCTTGGGTATTTCCTGCCGCAGGAATTGTTCCCGAATGCGGCAAAACTGCAAGCTGTCCTGCTCGATTGGGCTGTCATCCTTGCCGGGGTGGCGGCGTTGATAGGCATTCTTAACCTGTTTACTGTGCATACCGAAAAGATACGTCGTCGCGAAAAGAACGGTGTGTATAGCGCCATCCTTATCATCGGTTTGATCCTCGCATTCCTGCTTGGGGTTGGCCTCAAACCACAGCATTCGTTTTTGCAATCCATTTTGATGGAAGGCATCATCATTCCTGTCGAGGCATCACTGATGGCTTTGCTGGCGGTATCCCTGCTCTATGCCGCTGTAAGACTCTTACGCCGCAGAGCCGATGTGATGGGAGTGGCGTTCATCGTAACTGCTGCATTGATCTTCCTTGGCTCATTCACCCTTCCTTCTGGAGACCTGCCGTTGATGGGCACATTGGTTCGGCCCTGGGTATCGCAGGTTTGGGCATTAGGCGGAGCTCGGGGAATTTTGATCGGTGTTGGGTTGGGCACACTCTTGACCGGCTTGCGTGTGTTATTCGGCATTGATAGACCGTATGGGGGCAAATGATATGGCTGATATGGTGAAGTGCCCCCTATGCGGGACGATGAACCCGCCTGATCAAAAAATTTGCCAGAAATGTCAAACTCCCCTTTCGGGAGAATCTTTCCATCCCGGTCAGGCTCCGGTGAAAAAAGATACGGGCGAACTGGAGCCCATCCTCCCGGATTGGTTAAGGGATGCACGCGAAACTGCAAAACAAACCGGGCTGGATGAACGCTACCAGAAATCAGACCAGCCCCAGCCGCCGGCATCCAACGTGGATTTCTTGGCAGGCTTGCAGGCTCAGGCTGGCACTGAAGATGATGAAGACGTACCGGACTGGCTTGCCAGTATAACTGGGGCTTCCCGGCCCAAACCCAAGACTGAAGAACCTGTTGAGCCGACCGGAGTGCGCTGGGTGGAAACGGGCCGCAAGGATGATTTTCAACAGGAGGAAGATGTTCCCGACTGGTTGGCAGGGCTTCAATCTCCCGCAGATGGTGAAGGGCAAAAAGACGAACTGACAGAATTTTTTCGTGAATCGGGGGCGGCGAATGATTCGTTTCAAAGTACGTTCAAGCCGACGCCTGATAGTGGTGACTCATCCTCCCAACCTGCATCCGGTGATACGCCAGATTGGTTGAAACAAATGGCGGCAGAAGCCGGAGAGATGAAGGAAGAACCCGTATCCGAAACCCTGGATTGGATCAGCCAAACTCCCGCCGCGCCTCCCGAGGTACCGAAGGCTGAATCCTCTGCACCTTTTGTTTCCTCATCCGATTCTGACACCCCCGATTGGTTACGTCAATTGCAAGCTGATGCCAAAGCTTCGGCATCCGATTTTCCGGAACCATCCGGTACCCTTTTCAGTTCGAATGCTCCTGATTGGCTGAGCCAACTTCAAACAGATGCGAATGCGTCTTCAGATTCTCAAGCGCCTTTTATCCCACCTTCCAGTTCAGAAACACCCGATTGGTTAAGTAAATTACAAGCTGATGTGAATACGGCTCAGCACACAGAGGAGCCGGAACCTTCTGCTTTTTCGGCTGATTCGCCCGATTGGTTGAAGGACTTAGGGAAAACTTCCAGCGGCGAAGTGGCTCCATTCATTGAATCAACACCTGTCGAGTCTGAGCCGTTTGTTTCCGATGGAGGACTCCCCTCCTGGCTGGCACCTGAAGAGCCCAAGAAATCTGACTCCACTCCGATCTGGCTGCAGGATAAAAAAGAGCCCTCTTCAGACATGCCTGTCTGGCTGGCATCGGATGAACAACAAGCTGAACAACCGGAAAAAGAGTCGCCTCCTTCCGATGATCTCTTAAGTGACCTGCCGGATTGGTTGAAATCTGTTGCACCGGTGCCCTTGGTTCCAGATGAACCCAGCCCAGTACCTGTGCTCAGTGGTGAGCCACTGCCCGCGGTGAAACCTTCTTCCGAGCCCATCCCTGCGTTTGCCGATGACGGATCATCAGGCAGCGGGGAAGGGTTGTTTACCGAAATGCCGGACTGGCTTTCCAACGCTCTCGACACGCCGAAAGTTACTGCATCAGCCGAGCCGGTTACCGGTTCAGGAGTTCTGCCCCCAAGCGAACTACCTTCCTGGCTCGAAGCGATGCGACCCATGGGGCAGGCGATTCCCGGTTCTGTATCCTCGATGAGCGATCAAACTCTCGAACAGCGCGGGGCACTGGCTGGTTTGCAGGGTGTCCTGCCGGCAGGGTCTGGCTTTGCACCCACCAGCAAACCCAAATCCTATTCGAACAAACTCAACGTAAATGAAGAGCAATTGAAACACGCCGGAATCTTCGAACAGATCCTAGCCGCTGAAACTGCGCCTGAAAACTTGATCACTGAACAGCCACTCGGTGCTTCGCGTGGTCTACGCTGGGCAATTGCAGCGACCCTGATCGGTGTTATCCTCGTCACCTCGTTCTTGCGGACCCAGTTCCTGTCGGTGCCCATAGGTGTTCCAAGTGAAGTGTCATTTGCCGTATCGGTGGCGCAAGCCATCCCTGAGGGCGCACCTGTTCTGGTCGCTGTGGACTACGACGCCTCCCGCGCCGGGGAAATGGAAGCCGCCGCTGCGCCTCTATTCGATAACTTGCTTTTGTTGAAACACCCGCGCCTCACCTTCGTCTCCAGTAATGAAGCTGGATCGATCCTTACCGAGCGTTTTATGAACGGTCCCCTGGCATTTCACGTTCAAAATGGAGCATCCTACCTGAACCTGGGTTATCTGGCTGGCGGGCAAGTGGGGATTCGCGCTTTTGCGCAGGATCCTGTCAATGCAATGCCTGTTGATATTACAGGTCAGCCTGTTTGGGACCTGCCCATGCTGCAAGATGTGCGTTCATTGAATCAATTTGCGCTCATCATCCTCATTACAGATGATACGGATGCCGCCCGAACGTGGGTGGAACAGACTCAGGATGTGCGCGGGGTGGTTCCGATCGTCGCCATTTCCAGCGCGCAAACATCGCCAATGATCCAGCCATATTACGATTCGAAGCAGGTGGCAGGTGTGATTTCCGGTGTTTACGGCGGCGCGGTCGTTGAGCGGCAGTATAACAACGGACGTCCAGGCATTTCGCGCGGTTATTGGGATGCTTATAGCATTGGCATGTTGATCGCGATGATATTGACCCTGGGCGGCGGCTTTGTTAATTGGGGACTCGGTATGAACAAACGGACCACGTCAAAGGAGGGGAAATAATATGAGTCTCTCCCTCGACCTCGTTACCGGGGCGCTTAGCCTGTTTTTTACCATGATGGTTCTCAGTTACTTGATCGGCGACAACCCACTTTTCAAGATAGCCGTCTATTTATTTGTGGGCGTCGCCTCGGGGTACGCCGCCGCAATCATCCTGTGGCAGGTGCTTGTTCCCAAACTCTTCCTGCCGACGTGGAATATTGTTCAAACGGGGGATTACACTCGTGCAGTCCTTCTAGTGATACCCTGGCTTGGTTTTTTCTTTATTCTGATGAAGATCACTCCGCGGTTGGCGGGACCTGCACGTATCACCATGGCGTATCTGGTCGGTGTGGGTGCGGCAGTTACCATCGTCGGCGCATTGACGGGAACCATCATTCCGCAGTTCAATGCCACAATCGGATTCTTTGAAGGCGCCATTACCAAACCGGCTGCTGAAATGATCGAAACCAGCTTCAGCGGGGGAGTCGTGCTGTTGGGATTGGTGACATCCCTGGCATACTTCCAGTTTGGGGCACGTAAAAAAGCGGATGGTTCGACCCAGCGCTATGGCATTGTTGAAATCCTCGCCTGGATGGGTCGCATTTTCATTGGCAGTACGTTGGGCGTGATCTTTGCGGGCGTATACGCCTCGGCGCTCACCGCGTTGATCGAACGCATCTCCTCTCTGATCAATTTCCTCATGTCTTTATTTGGAATATCCTAGGGTCTCATGCCTACATCCATTGTCACCGGTAATTCCATGCTCGCCATCGATATCGGAGCTGCGAACACACGCGCGGTACTCTTCGATGTCATCGAAGGTGAATACCGCTTTATAGCATCCGGGTCCGCGCCCAGCACCGCTGAGTCACCTGTGCGGGATGTGTCCGAAGGGGCGCGGAACGCCATTCAGGCGCTGCAGGGGATTCTGAAGAGAAACTTGCTCGATATTTCCCGCAGTCTGATCCTGCCAAGCCAATCGGACGGCTCCGGTGTTGATTCGCTGGTCGTTACGGTTTCTGCAGGTCCTGCTGTGCGTACGCTTGTGGTGGGGTTGCTCAAGGATGTCTCGCTCGACAGCGCGCGCCGTCTGACTGAATCTACATACACGCGTGTGGTCGACTCGGTCAGCCTTGGTGACCTGCGCAAGCCCGAGCAACGGATCGACAGCGTCATGCGTCTGCGTCCGGAGATGGTCGTCATTGCCGGGGGGACGAATGGAGGCGCATCGCGGTCGGTTCAGAAATTGCTTGAGCCTATCGGGCTTGCCAGCTTCCTTTTACCTGAGGAAAAACGCCCTGCCGTTCTTTTTGTAGGTAACGAAAAACTTGCCGATGAAGTTAAATCTCTTGTCGGATCACTGGCATCCTATCTACATTTCAGTTCAAACATCCGCCCCTCGCTGGATACAGAGGATATCCCGCCTGCTGAAAGCGAACTGGCGCAAATGTTCGTCAAGATCCGTAAAAAGCAACTCAAAGGGCTGGATGTACTCGACCTTTGGGCGGGCGGTCATACCTTGCCGACTGCCTTTGCAACCGGGCGGATGGTCCGTTTTCTTTCCAACGTATACGGCTCGCAAAAAGGTCTTCTCAGTGTCGACCTGGGCGCTTCGTCCACAGTGATCGCTGCAGGCTTCAAGGAAAAATCTGTGCTGAAAGTGTATCCCCATTTCGGTCAGGGAGAGAACCTGACGGGCTTGCTCAACTATACTTCCCTTGAAGACATTCTGCGCTGGTCCAGCCTTGATATTCCTCCGACAGCCCTGATCGATTACCTGCATCAAAAAGCGCTTTACCCGGCCACGATCCCGGCGACCAAGGAAGACCTTGTCATTGCACAGTCCGTGGCAAAACAGGCGTTATTCCTTGCCATGCGCGATGCACGAAAGGATTTTCCGAAAGATGCAGCGGTAATCAAGCCGACTCTCACCCCGCTGTTTGACCCCATTATCGCGGGCGGCGCAGCCTTGAGTGACGCTTCGCGCCCCGGTCAGAGCCTGCTCCTCTTATTGGACTCAGTCCAACCCGTGGGCATTTCCACGGTCATCCTCGATCAGAACAATCTCATGCCCCTTCTCGGTGCAGCTGGATCTGTGAATAACATCCTGCCGGTTCATGTATTGGAGTCTGGAGCTTTTCTTAGCGTGGGCACGGTCATTTGCCCGGTTGTCTCTACGAAGTATGGCGCTTCCATCCTGAAGGCAAAGGTTGTGTACGGAAACGGGGCGGAAGCGAACGTCGATCTGAAGTTCGGCTCCCTCGAAGTGCTTCCATTGGGGAGCGGCGAATCCGGTCGGCTGACCATCCAGGCCGCTCGCGGTGTGGATATCGGTTTTGGTCCCGGGCGCGGCGTGAAGAACATGCAGATCAATGGCGGTGCTCTGGGTGTCATATTCGATGGGCGCGGCCGTCCATTGGATTTGCCTTCCGATGCTGTGCGCAGACGCGAACTCATCAAAAAATGGGACTGGACATTGGGAGGCGGATAATTCATGCTTGCACCTGTTCATCATGTCATCGGATTGACCTCGATCATTCGTGAAAGACTATTGCCCATCTCTGGCAATGTTATTGCTCGCTTGCAACAAAAAGTCACCGCTGGTGAAGTGGTTGCCGAAACCCACTGGGCGCGTGAGCATGTTCTTCTGGATGTGGCTCATACCCTGGGGGTCTCTCCTGCTGCAGCGGATAAACTGATCAAATGCCAGATCGACGACAGGCTTGCCGCATCTGCTGAGATCGCAGTCGGAAAAGGCTTGTTCCCGCGCTCGGTCCGTGCGCCACGTGAGGCCCGTGTGGTGGCGGTGGGGGGCGGGCAAGTTCTTTTGGAAGTCGGGGAATCGAAAATGGAATTGCGTGCAGGGTTCCCCGGCACTGTGATCCAGGTGATCCAGGGACGTGGGGTGGTGATTCAGGCATCCGGTGGATTGGTTCAAGGTGTGTGGGGGAATGGACGAATCGATTCCGGTTTGATGGTCAACCTGATGCAGTCGCCTGATACGGTTCTGACCCCTGACCGTGTGGATGTCAGCCTGCGCGGTTCCGTCATCTTGGGCGGCCGGATCGAGCATGCTGAAACCTTGCAATCTCTGGCAGACCTTGCCGCACGGGGTGTGATCGTCTCCAGCATCGTACCCGGGTTGCTGGCGAAGGCACGCGAAATGCGCTTTCCGATCATCGCCACAGATGGCATTGGCTCCCTGCCCATGAACTCAGCCGCATATAAGTTGCTCACCACAAACGCCAAACGTGAAGTTGCTTTAAATGCAGAGGCTTTTGACCGGTATTCTGGTTCACGCCCAGAGATCATCATCCCCCTGCCGACATCGTCCAATCCGCCCACACCGAATGATACCGAAACGTTTGCCCCCGGAGTTCAAGTACGGATGCGCCGCGCCCCATCCATGGGAATGGTCGGGTCTATCATATCCATCAAACCTGGGTTGACGACACTACCCAGCGGGTTGCGCGCGCAGGCTGCCGAGGTCAAACTCGAAAATAACGAAACCCTCATTGTCCCACTCGTAAACATGGAAGTTGTGGGATAATTGATCAATCACGTTCAATTACGATTCAGGAGAGTGATTCATGTCCTTTGAAGAAAGCAATTTCGACGATAATCCCGAAGACGGTCAACTGCCGGAAGAATCAAATAACAACCGCACCTTCCTGATCGCGGCTGGCATTCTTGGCGGGATCATCCTGATCTCGTTTGCGTGTATCGTGGGCGTTTATCTCTATACACAGCGTACAACCGCGCAGGTGGAAGACCAAAATGCCGCTCTTACTCAGACCGCAGTTGTGAATAGTAATTTCATCAATCAGGCATTGACCGCCACGCAAGAGGCGGCACTGGTTCCCACTGCCACCCTGCAGCCGACATCGACACCGGTTGTCAACGTTCCCACCGCCACCAACACGCCAGACCCCAATGCGACCTCTCAACAGGCTTTGGCAGGTACACCTGCTGCCGCAACTGCCACTGTCGGCGCCGCGTTGACCCAGGCTGCCATCGCACAGTTGACCATTGTTCCAACCACCACTGCCCTGCCCAAGACCGGCCTGGTGGAGGATGTAGGCATTCCGGGTCTTGTTGTGATGGCTCTCGCCTTCATCATCGTTATTCTCCTGGCACGCAGACTTCGCTTCGCCCCCAGCCGATAGCTAGTTTCCTGTTACCAAACCAAAAAACTCACCCCAGCCTTGGGGTGAGTTTTTTGGTTTAATTAAATTCCCTTGATTTCTTGTTCTTTATTGATACATTTGGAACTTACTCAGACTACGCTCTCCGCAACCGTTCTTCCATAACCCAAGAGCGCCTTCACCATTTCAT
>CAZYLM010000041.1:0-17120 GCA_964648645.1 uncultured Anaerolinea sp. | reverse complement strand
TGCCTTTTGAGTTGGTATATCCGAAAGCCATTTTTTCTCCTTTTATCTAAGTGGTAATAAGAGTGTAGAACAAAGTTTCTAGCCTGTCAAGTAGTATTTTTTATTTGTATATACAAATTAAGGTGAAACCATGGAAGTTGTTTCCTCGCTCCCTGATTTACGAACCGTCCGCCTCTCTCTCAACGGGACGGTTGGCCTTGTCCCTACAATGGGTTATCTACACGAGGGGCATTTATCCCTCGTAACCCGAGCAAGGGAAGAGAACCGGTACGTTATTGTCACCATCTTCGTCAACCCAAGTCAGTTTGGGCCCAGCGAAGATCTTTCCAAATACCCCAGAGATCTCGAACGTGACTTGAACTTCCTCCGCTCCCTAGGCGTGGACCTGGTCTGGACGCCCACAACTGAGATTATGTATCCATCTGGCTACCAAACCTGGGTGGAAGTCGAGGCGCTGACGAAGGGATTGGAAGGCGCAATGAGGCCTGGGCACTTCCGTGGGGTGGCAACCGTCGTGGCAAAACTATTCAATGCCACCCAGCCTCACAAGGCCTACTTTGGTCAGAAAGATGCACAACAAGTGGCTGTCATTCGGCGCATGGCAGAAGATTTGAACTTCCCGCTCGAGGTGGTCGTCTGCCCTACACACCGCGAGGCAGACGGGTTGGCGATGTCCAGCCGGAATGTTTACCTGAATGAGAAAGAACGCAAAGCGGCGACGGTCCTGTTCCACTCGTTGAGTGCGGCGAAGGAACTCTATGACTTGGGTGAACGGGATGCGGAGAAATTGAGAAAAAGGATGAAAGAAACCCTCGCAGCCGAACCGCTGGCCCAAGTGCAATATGTCTCCTGCGCCGATTATGACTCGTTGGAGGAATTGGACAAGGTCTCTGGCAAAGCATTGCTTTCGATGGCAGTGTTCATCGGGAGGACGAGGCTGATCGATAATTTGGTGTTATAAGAATTATCGATCAGTTAGAGTCCGCTTGAAGATGGGAGTGAATTGATCTTCTAGTGGTGATCCACTCGCGGTCTGATGGGAATAGTGCGGAATTCCCGCGCCATTTCAATAAAGCGGGTGACGGTCGTTTCAAACATTAACTGTCCAAACTCTGACGTTGCAGCGGAAGCATCTCCACAGACGCCTTCTTTTGAAAAACGACTCCACCAATCCTGCCAGGAATATGCGCTGGTTTCGGGAAAATCCCAATTGAAATATTTCAATTTTAGTTGTCCAATGTCTCGCGGAGCTTTATCCATTTGCACCCGTTCGGGAAAAGCATGCAACATCATGGCGGTTTCATATTCACAGGCATGTGCCACGCTTCCCCAGCCTCCCCTGCGGTTGGCATCCAATACATCCTGCACCAACGCCGGATTGACTGCCGCATTGATGGTTGTATTGGCGCAAATGACCCCAGTTTCCAAGACGACTTTACGCGCAGCCAGCTCGCAGATGGATTGATTCGAGCCGTGCCCGTTCACAATAAAGATATGAGTAAATCCGTGCCTGGCCACAGAGATTGCCACCTGTGACACATAAGCCAGGCAGACTTCCATATCCACGGAAAGCGTACCGGGAAAATCCATATGGTGGTTATCCAAACCGACCGGAATGGTAGGAGTGACGAGGATGTCGCCTTTTGCGCGCCGCCCAATTTCCCATAAAACGGATTCGAGAATATCGTTGTCGGTCGAGAGCGGGAGGTGGGGACCATGATCTTCCACTGTTCCGAAGGGAATCGCCACTACCGGTTGGGGATTGCGGCTTATCACTTCCTTCATTTCTTTCCATGTAAAATGGTCGTACCGCCATTGAGTTGGGTTGGACATTTTTGCCTCCAAAGTTTTAATTATTTATACATGAAATTCTGCCTGCCTGCAAAACTCCTGCTACAATCCCTTTATGACGATCACTTACCGCCGGGCTACACCGGATGACGACTTTACAACCTTTAACATTTGCCGCAGGGCGCTCGAAGATTTTAGCAGACGTAACGGAGTGCAAGCCATCACGGGTGCAAATGATCCCGAAACGCGGAAGAAGCTTTGGGAGATTCGCCGTCCGTTTTGGGAGCATCTTTCCAGCACCAGCGATAACTATTGGATCGCCGAGCTGGGTGGGGATGCTGTAGGTTATGCGCGCAGCATCCTGCGTGAAGATCATCGCGAGTTAACCGAGTTCTTCGTCCTGCCGGAAAGACAATCTGCAGGTGTGGGCGGAGAATTGCTTAAGCGGGCTTTTCCACATGATACGCACCATCGTTCCATCATTGCGACACCCGATTTGCGTGCGCAGGCGCGTTATCTCAAAGCCGGCGTCTACACTTACATGACGGAACTATATTTCGAGCGGACCCCCGAGCCGGTCAAATTTGAATCGGACCTCCGAATCGAAACGCCGGATGCACATCAAGCTCCGCTCGAAGAAATGAACTCCATCGACAAGGAGATCATCGGACACAGACGGGGAGTGGATCATCACTTCATGATGGAAGACCGGAAATTACACATCTACAGGCGGAATGACACCTTCGTTGGTTATGGTTACCTGGACAAGGATTTATACGGCCCATTTGCGCTCATTGATGAGAAGGATTTCCCCGCGGTCCTTGCCCATGCTGAAACATGGTCGTATGAAGCAGGCGCCTCTGCAGTCGGGTTTGAAACACCCACGGTCAACAAAACAGCCATCGAACATTTGCTGAAGCGCGGCTATCACCTTGAAGGCTTTATGGGCTCGATCATGTCTGATGAGCCTTTTGGAATGTTCACGAACTACCTTTTATCCAGCCCGCCTTATTTTTTGTAATTTTACGACTTTGTCTTCTTGCGGGGCATGAGTTTCCCGATCTCGGTGCGGATGACGCGGTTGATGCGTGTGGGGATCCGGTTGATCTGTTTTGGAATGATGCGTGTGAACAGGTTGCCGCGCCAGTTTTGCAGGATGGCTTCCATGTAAAGTTTTTCCAGCGATTTGACCTGCGCCTCTATGGAGTACTTTTCGCTCAACGCCAGCGAGTGTTCACCGAATTTCTTCAGGCGCTCACGGTCAGGTAACAGGTCGGTAAGCACCGCGGCATAGCGATTCACATCAAGCGGAACCTCATAGCCGTTCAGCCCATTCTCGAGCATGCCTTCAAAGGCTTCATCCTGCACGGCGACGAAGGGCAAACCCGAAGCAATCGCTTCGATGACCGAGATGGGATGCACTTCGGTGGTGGATGCCGAAAGAAAAACACTGGCATCATGGAAGATATCGGGCAGTTCAGTGCGGTTGACCATTCCCAGGAAATGAATCCGGTTTTTGGCGCGGATAGAATTTGCTTTTGATTCAACGCTTTTTCGTGCAGAACCGTCCCCGGCAAAGACGAGGTGGGCATTGGGTACGTGCCCGGAAATTAGGTCGAACGCCTCGACCATGAATTCAAGACGTTTCTCCGGGTCCATGCGCCCCACGGAGAGGAGAATCTGCGCCTCGGAGTCCAGCCCCAGCCTGTTTCGCAAAGCTCCGGGGTTTTGCGCTGATTTGAACATGCTTAAGTTTATGCCGTTCGGGATGACGGTGATGGGCTGTTTAACCTTTTGGGTCAACAATAACCGGTGGAATTTTGGCGAAGGGACAATGATCTGGTCGCCCAAGTCGGTGGAAGCTTTGCTAAACCAGCCTGCGGCGCGTTTGATGAGTCCCGTCCCGCCTATGAATTTGATGTAGTGAGTGTAATCGGTAATCGAAGTGTGATACGTGTAGATGAGCGGCAATCTTTTGGTGGAGGCGGTGAGATATGCCAAAAGTCCCACACTAGCCGGGCTGTGGGCGTGAAGGACATCGAAGTTCTCGCGGGTGAGCTTCCATGTGGAACGGGGTGTGCCAAGCACAGCCACATAAATGGGTGGATTATTCAAATACTTCAACGACGGCAGACGCATGACATTGGGTTCATTATCTTTATAGCCGGGGAACCGTGGCGCAAAAATGGTCACCTGATGACCTCGTTTTTTCAACCCCTCCGAAATCATTTGCAGCGATACAGATACGCCGTTCACCTGGGGTGCGTACGTGTCTGTGAATAAACCAATGCGCAACGAGCCGATGGGGAGTTCTGTGTTGTTCGAAGTCATTGTTTCTCCAAAAATAGACCCTAAATGCCTTCAAGGCTTTTAGGGTCCT
Organism: uncultured Anaerolinea sp.; assembly: GCA_964648645.1. Taxonomy (GTDB): domain Bacteria; phylum Chloroflexota; class Anaerolineae; order Anaerolineales; family Villigracilaceae; genus Villigracilis. The sequence goes on along the minus strand of CAZYLM010000041.1, from coordinate 12,949 downwards.
GGTTCTTTTCACGTTCCTGTTGAGATAGATTCGCTTTCATGCGTTTTGCAAGTTCGCGGCGGGTGAGCATGACACGATGCCCGCAGCCTTTGCATTCCAGTCCAATATCTGCACCGAGACGTACCACTGCCCACTCGTAGGAGCCGCAGGGATGCGGTTTGCGCAGGCGCAGGTGGTCGTTCATTTGCAGGTCGGGCAACATAAAGAGGATTATATACTAACAAGACCCTACAGGTTTCCGAAAACCCGTCAGGTCTGTTTCTTAGATGAGAAATAATTCTCACCTGTCGTGCGAAAACTTTCCTTGAAGGAAATGCTGTTCTGAACATAATAACAAGTGTCCTGGAGGTGACGATCGGTGTAAACATGACCGTCATCTCCAGGAACCCAACGATTGGAGGCTGACATGAACAAGGAATTCACAGTCAAATTCTGGGGCGTGCGCGGAAGTTACCCGGCACCGGGTGCAGGCACCGTCAAGTATGGCGGCAATACATCCTGTGTCGAGGTCAATGTAGGCGGACACACCATCATCCTTGATGCAGGTACGGGCATCATTCCGCTTGGGCGTGAGTTGGTCAGGCGGCAGAACTTTGAACTCCTGCTTCTGTTCAGCCATTTGCATCACGACCATACCCAGGGCTTTCCGTTCTTTGTCCCGGCTTATTTGCCAAAAGCCAGGTTGCACATTTATGGTCCTGGTGGGACGGCGGAAACAGTGAAGCATGTTCTCGAGCACAACCAGTCTTCGGATACCTTTCCGATCAGCTTGCGCGATATGGCATCCAACAAGGAGATTCAGTCGCTGCTAGAGTCGCAGGTCATTGTTTGGGGCGAAGAGGGGGTCAGGGTCCTGGATTCAAGCCCAAGTCCGAGCCCCGAGGCGGTCGTCATCCGCATTCATAAATCGCATGCACATCCTGGCGGTGTTTATCACTATCGCATCGAATATCAGGGCAAGTCTATTGTGTATGCCACGGATACCGAAGGCTATGTGGGTATGGATCGCAAGTTGATTCAGTTCGCGCGCGATGCGGATGTACTGATCCACGATGCGCAATATTCGGACGATCATTACTACGGTTGCCTCGCTGGATTCCCCTCCACGCAGGGATACGGCCATTCGACGGCGACCATGGCGGGTCAGGTTGCCGCCTCAGCTGAAACGGGGCAGTTGATCCTGTTCCATCACGACCCTGCCTACGCTGACGATCGGGTGGCGTCGCAAGAGTGTGACGCGCAAAAAGTTTTCCCCGATTCACAAGCGGCGTACGAAGGATTGACGATCAAACTTTTAAAGCCGGACGACGAGACTGAAAATCCCGGCGGGTTTCAGGCTTTGAGAGTCTCAAGTGAAAGGGAAGTAAAATATGCTTCGCATGACTGAGTTGAAGAAAGACGATACCCGTAACATCCTTTCGGACATCAAGCTATTCGAAGGGTTGACGCCCGCACAGTTGGATTGGGTGGCGCATCGTGCGCACCGGCGCGTGTTCCCAAACGGGAAGAATGTGATGTTGATCGAACAGCCCGGCGAGGCGGTCTATATCATCCTGCATGGGACGGTGAAGGTCTATACCGAGCAGGGCGGGCGGGATGCCATCCTCTCCATTTTGGGCGGGGGAGATGTCATCGGCGAGATGAGTCTGATCGACAGTGTGGGGCGCTCTGCCAGCGTGGTGACGCTCGAAGACTCGCTCATGTTGTGGATGGACAAGGCCACCTTCTATTACATGCTGGATAACTTCCCCTCGATCGCGCGGAACCTGGTGAAGATCCTTTCTGCACGGGTGAGGCTTTCAGACCAGATGATCCAGTCGCTGGCAACGCTCGATGTCAATGGGCGGGTGGCACGTCAACTGTTGGCGTTCGCCGAACGTTACGGTCATGAAGTGGATGGTGGTATCCGCATCCGCATTGCGCTCACCCAAAGCGACATTGCCGACCTCGTAGGTGCCTCGCGCAAACGGGTGAACCAGGCGATGGTCTTTTTCAAAGAGCAGGGACTTGCGATGGCGGATGATAACGGCCGTATTGTCATTCAGGATAAAGAAGGGCTGGCGAAGTTTTGTGATTAGTCTTATAGTTTCGTAGTCGAATAGTCTCTTGGTCTCACAGCTGTGGAGTCGCAAGCTCTGCGGCTGTTTCTTTGACCAACCCACTACCCGACTAACAGGCTACGCGACTATAATCGCCCCATGACCGATTACAAATTCTTCCATCCAACTGAAGTCCGCTATGGGGACCTTGACCCGCAGGGACATGTCAACAACGCCAAATATCTGACTTATTTTGAGCAGGCGCGCGTGTACCACTTTATCGAAATGGGCTTGTTCAGTAGTGACCAATCTTTTATGGAAATTGGCGTCATCGTTGCGGATATCCATGTCAAGTATAGAACTCCAACCCATTACGGTGACAACATCAAAACCGGCGCAAGGGTCGCAAAGATCGGTAACAAATCCATAACCGTGGAGCAGTGTGTGATGGATGCCGATGGCGGAAAGGTGATGGCAAGCGGTGAGGTCATTTTAGTCACGTTCGATTACAAGACCATGAAGACCATTCCCGTGCCGGAGGAATGGAAGAGAAAGATCTCGGAGTTTGAAGGAATATAAAGAATTTGTCACCCTGAGCGATTTCGAAGGATCTTTGGGATTATTGTAGAGACGCTTCGCTCAGCATGAAACAGAAAAGGTGTCCCCATGCCCCTCCCAAAAATTGACGAAACTTATTTTATAAAATTTCTTGTTGACCTTCTCAACGTTCCTTCGCCGACGGGATTTGCCAGTGCTGCGATTGATTTTGTGGAACAGGAGCTGTCTAAATATAAGCAATTGGAGTTGAGCCGAACCCGCAAAGGGGCTTTGATTGGAAAGTGGCGAGTGGAAAGTAGTTTACCTCCGGTTGCATTGACCGCCCACACCGATACGCTCGGTGCGGTGGTGAAAGAGATCAAAAGCGATGGGCGGTTGCGCCTGAGTCGCATCGGCGGGATCCAGTGGCCGACCGTCGAGACCGAAGGGGTGTGGGTGTTCACATCCAAAGGTGAAAAGATTCGTGGCTCGGTCTTGATCGATGTGGCATCCGGCCACATCCACAGCGGGACCGACTTGCCGCGTGATGATAAGCATCTCGAAGTGCGGCTCGATGTGCGGACCAGATCGGAGGCGGAGACCCGCGCTTTGGGAATCAATATCGGCGATTGCGTGGCATTCGACCCGCGGGTGGAAGTGACGAACGGTTTCATCCGTTCGCGCTTTCTCGATGACAAGGCCTGTGTGGCGAATCTTGCCGCGGCGATCAAGTCGATGGTGGATGCGGGTCAGAGCCCGAAACGAACCGTTTACTTCCACATTTCGAATTATGAAGAGGTGGGGCACGGTGCGGCGACAGGCATCCCCGATGAAGTTGCTGAACTTGTCACAGTTGACATGGCGGTGGTCGGACCCGGCCAGGAGTCGGATGAATTCCATGCGACCCTGTGCATTAAAGACAGCGGCGGTCCGTACCACGAAGGTTTGAATACAAAGCTGCGCGGCATCGCCGAGAAGCACAATATCCCGTATGTGACCGATGTGTATCCCTTCTACGGCTCGGATGGCGAAGCCTTTTGGCGCGCAGGCGGTGACGTAGCGCTGTCGCTGATCGGTCCCGGCATCGATGCGTCTCACAACTACGAGCGCGCCCACATGGATGGGCTGAACGCCACCACGAATTGGATCATGGCGTATTTGCTGGATTAATGTCTTGCGGATGGCGCTTCGCCCATCAGCTCGCAATGGCAAAAGGAAATAATGAAACTAGATGCCGCACTTCCCATTGTTCAACTAAAAGAAATTCCAGCAATTGCTAAGGCTGCTGAGGAAGTTGGCTTCGCCGCATTGTGGACTCAAGAAACTCAACACGATCCATTTCTACCCTGTACGCTGATCGCGGAACATTCCGCAAAAATAGAAATGGGCACCGCCATCGCTGTGTCGTTTGCGCGCTCGCCTGCCAACCTTGCCTACACGGCGTGGGACCTGGCAGCTCAGTCCGGCGGCCGTTTCATTTTGGGGTTGGGCACCCAGGTCAAGGCACATATCGAGAGGCGTTTCGGCATGGCGTGGCCTGAATCTGTGACGGGAAAATTCCGCGAGCAGATACAGGTCATCCGTGCTTTTTGGGACTGCTGGCAGAACGGTACGAAGTTGAACTTCCGCGGCGAGCATTACAAGGTCACGTTGATGTCGCCGTTTTTTAATCCGGGACCCCTGACCTCACCCCCAACCCCTCTCCTAAAGGAGAGGGGAGCATATATCCCGATCTATATTGCAGGAGTCAACCAAGGCTTGGCAAGACTCGCAGGTGAGATGTGTGAAGGCTTTCATGCGCATCCGTTCAACAGCCCAAGGTATATGAACGAGGTCATTCTGCCGGCACTGGAAGAGGGCTTGCAAAAAAGCGGACGCAAACGCAGCGACATTGCCGTTTCGATGACTCCCTTCATTGCCACCTCGCCAGAAGAGGAAGGTTTCGCCCGCATGCAGATCGCATTCTATGCGTCCACGCCTTCCTATCGCTCCGTGATGGACTTATACGGCTGGGGCGAGACCGCTGAAAAACTTTCAGGCTTTGCCGCCAAAGGCGAATGGCACGAGATGCCCATGCTCATCACCGATGAGATGCTGAACGAGTTCTGCCTGATGACAACGCAGGAAAACCTTGCGACCGACCTAAAGAAACGCTTCAGTGGCATCGCGGATCGGATTACCCTCTACACACCTTTCGTCCCTGGTGAAAAAGATGTATGGTGGAAGAACTTGACGAAGGCATTTAATTAGTTGCAGGTCTCGCTGTACGCCCATTGGGTATGTAATCAAATATTTTTTACAAATGAGCATTTAGCAGGTTGTTCACCACACAGGCAAACTCGCCCTACGGAGAATTATTTCTATGCCACCCAAATACGAATTCACCCGGCTCCTCGTTACGGACTTCAAAGCCTGCTTCCGTTTCTACCGTGATGTGATGGGCTTCAAGCCCAACTTCGGCAACGAAGACGATACCTACGCCGATTTCGAGATTGGCGCAGTCAGCATCTCGCTCTTCGACAAAGCCGAAATGAGCGCCACCCTCGGCACATCGTCCAAGCCGGTACAAGCGGAGATGCAAGATACGATCTGCCTGACATTCTCCGTCGAAAGCGTGGATGAGTTTTGCAAGCACCTGCGTCAACACGGCGTGACCCTGCTGACTGAACCGACAGACCATGCCGACTGGGGCATCCGCACTGCCCACTTCCGCGACCCGGATGGGCATTTGATCGAGATCAACCAATCTTTGAAACGAGACTAACTGATGAATCTCAACGACTACCAGCAAAAATCACGCGCCACCGCGCAATACCCTGCGATTGGGCATCCTGTTATTTATCCAGCCTTGGGTTTGGTCAACGAGGCGGGAGAGGTGGCGGGGAAGATCAAGAAAATTTTTAGAGACAAGCAGGGGAACATCGGCGATGCGGAACGGGATGCGCTCAAAGCCGAGCTCGGCGATGTGCTTTGGTATATCGCCCAGGTTGCCACGGAGTTGGACCTTCCGCTCGATGAAATTGCCGAAGCCAACCTGGCCAAATTATTAGACCGCCAAGCTCGCGGCAAGATCAAAGGCGACGGGGACAATCGGTGAACCCTAAAATCTTGGTCGTCCTATTCTTTGCCATTTTGAGCGAGGTCACGGCAACCACTGCCTTGAAATATTCGAACGGCTTTACCAAACTCTTCCCAAGTGTCATCGTCTTTGTGGGGTATGGATTATCTTTCTATCTTTTATCCATTGCATTGAAGACCATGCCCATCGGTGTAGCCTATGCCATCTGGTCTGGTGTGGGGTTGATTCTCACCGTTATTGTGGGAATGACCCTCTGGAAGGAAACCCTGGATTGGGCACGCATAACCGGGATACTGCTCATCCTGGCAGGCATTATCATTATCAACGTATTCTCGAAACAACCCACCCACTAATGATGGCATCACTGAGATGCCCGGCATTCAGGCGATTTAGCTTTCCCTATTGACTCGCGATAAAAAACATGTATAGTGTTCATATCCTCTCCTCGAAACAGGCATGGGACATGTCGCTTTATCAAATTACCTTTACCGTCAATTTCCTCGCATTGATCGTCTCCCTCTGGCTGGGTTTATACCTCATCACCCGCAACCCGCGCCTGTCCACCGCCTGGCTGACCGCTCTCACGCTCTGGTCACTGGGCGGTTTGTTCATGAACATCCTGCTGGCGCTCAACCCTCCACCTGTCCCTGAATATCGATTTTCCAGCTTGCGTTTTCTCTTCCCCTTTTGGCCTTCTGGCATGTTCGAACAGGGAGCCAATGCATGGCTTCAAGGCTGGTCGGTGGCGCCATCCGTCGGGTTCTGGCATCACGCCACCATGCTCATGCGACCTGGGAAGATGAATGCCTGGCGTTGGGCGCGGGTCATCTTTGCTTATCTGATCGCCTTTGCTGCAGTCGAAGTGCAGGCATTCACCCAGATTCTCTTTTCAGTTGAGGGGGGCGATCCGCTCTATCTCAACAGCCTGAGAGCGGGTCCGTTGTATTCTGTTTTTGGGGCCGCGCTTATCGGGTTGACAACGATGTGTATTGTCAATCTCGTGCGTTCGATGCGTGTCGCTTCGACCGAGATTGTCCGTAATCAATTGAAAACCCTTGTGACAGCCACAATCATCACCGGACTGATCGGTCCTGTTTCGCTGGTATCGTCGGGGATGAATCTTTTCCCAATGCCGATGGTGGTCATGTCTGCGGTGCTGGCGGTTTTTGTTGCAATGGTGGGATATGGCGTTGCCCGTTATAGCGCGCTTGTCGAAAAGCGCATCATCAATCGCGACTTCTTCTATAACCTGATCGGGGTGGCGATCATGGCGGGAATTTACATCGGTACCAGTTGGATCCTTGTATTTGCATACCAGGCACCAAAGGTCATTGTGATTTTCATCCCCTTGCTCGGTGTCCTGACCCATTCGGGTTTGAATGCAGCCTCCCTGCTTCTCGACCGGTTTTTCTACCCCAATGAAACGCGCCAATTGCGCGCAAGCCTTCTTAATTTGAGGCGGCTTGCAGTCGAGCGGGAAAATCTGAACATCATGATGGGTCAGATTCTTTCCGCCCTTTGTCAACCAGTCAAAGCGTCCTATGGATTGATCCTTGCCACTCAAAATGGGGTTGCCAGCCAGATCGCGGACTATCACTGGAAGCATCCCCGCCTCGAACTGGACTCAAGCCTGCTCGTTGCAGATGATGTCGTTTCCCTCAGTTTGAAGCGATTGCCCGCTCCTCTTGAAGATGCCACCCTTCTGGTGCCGCTTTATATCGAAAACGAGCAAGTCGGCGCGCTCCTTTTAGGCCCTCCAACCAACGGCATCCAATACGAAAATACGGATGTGGATAGTCTTGTCTATCCCGCGGACCAGATTGCCGAAGCCCTATATCACAATCGGCAAAACACCGAGCATCTTGAAAAGGTTGCTTCGATCGCCAATGACCCGCCTGCTGTACCTGAAAAGGAGATCAGCATCCCGGTCAACAGCGTAGAGAACGTTTTGCGCAATCTCTTCAATTACACCTATCTTGCCGACTCCCCGCTGGCGGAGATGTACCTTGTCCGTGAGAAAATTGCCGGGGAAAAGAAAACTCATATCGAGCGCGGCAAGATTGTTCAATCCATCGTGCTGGAAGCGATCGAAAAAATGCGCCCGGCGCCCGATGCCCCGCGCGACCCGCCGCCTCGCGAGTGGTATCCCTACATCATCCTGCACGATGCCTACGTCAAAGAAATTCAAAACCGCGACGTGATGAGCAAGTTATACATCTCAGAAGGCACCTTCAACCGTACCCGCCGTGCTGCGATCCGCTCATTGGCAAGAGCGCTGGCAGAGATGGAAAACCCAATGTAGGTTATACCAACCCAAGACCTGGCAGATTCAAAAACCTGCCAGGTCTTTTTATTTAATGGCGGTTTTTGGCAGCCCAGACTGGCGTTTTTTGGCAGTCCGTTCTCTGGTTTTGGCAGTTCGAAAATGGGAAATTGGGGACAGAAAGGACAACTGCCATGAACCAGTACACACTCTTCCCCAAAGTTCAGGATTTCTATAACGATCTTGTGGAAAAACTTGCGACCGCCCACCGCGACATTTCCATGACTTACCTCGCCTTCGACGCGGGCGTTTGGGCGGAATGCATCTCGCAGGTTTTGATCGCCAAAGCTGCAGAAGGCGTTCGTGTACGGTTGATGGTGGATGAGATCGGGCAGGTCTTTGACAAGCCGCGTCACGCTCTCCATAACATCTCGCTTTTCAATCACCTGCGCTCTCACGGTGTCCAGGTGGATGTGTACCGCCCGGCCTCTCCCCTGCGCATCAACAATCGCCTACATTGCAAGATCGCCGCCATTGACGGGCGGACGGTCTTCCTTGGCGGTTCGAACATCGGCGATTACTACACCACCTGGACGGATTCGAACCTGCGAGTTGACGGCGAACTGGGTAACACCTTCCACAACATCTACGACTTTTTGAACGGCTTCTCGGTGAACGGAAACCTCTCTGCCCGGTTGTTGGATACTTCGAACCTGCGCGTGGGAAGCGATCGCCTCTGGCTGACCGTCCCCCGCCATACATGCGACATCCGCTCGGCTCTTATGGATCTGATCCTGGATGCTGACCGTTCGATCTTCATCCGCACCTGGTACTTTCTGCCCGATGACGAAATGCTGAATGCTCTGTGCGAACAGGCGGAAAAGGGGGTGCAGGTCAATGTGCTGCTCTCCCACAAAACTCGCGTCCGGCCGGTGGATTTTGCAAATTATCTCCACATCCACAAACTGGTATGCGCTGGCGGGAACGTCTACCGCTATGCCGGGAAATATATGCACAGCAAAGCCGCCTGGAATGACCACAACGATGTGCTTTTCGGCTCCGCCAATTTGGATGCCCATTCCATGAGAGTCAACTTCGAATCTTGTTTGAAGATCCATGACCCTAAATTGACCTCTGACCTGCGCCACGCCTTCTACCTGGATCTGGAAACCAGCCCCAAACAGACGGTTCATTCATATCAACGCCGCTCGATCGCTGACAAAGCCTTGATCCATACCTGTAACCTTGCATCCCCCTGGTTGTAGTGTTTGCGCACTGAATAACGAACCCAAAGGAGAACTGAAATGAAAACTGTAAAGGTACTTACCGCCCTCATCCTTGTCACCTTCGCCATTCTTTATCGCGAATCGATTGCCAACTTCTTCGACTTCATCACAGACCAACAGGCTGTTTCAAATTACCTGCAAAGTTTCGGCGCGCTTGGTCCGGCAGTGTTGTTCTGTTTACTGGTGGCGCAGGTCTTTGTGGCAATTATTCCGGGGCATGCCCTCATGGTCACAGCCGGATACGTCTACGGCAGTTTTGGCCTGATGATCGTAATTACCAGCACGATTCTGGGTAGCCAGCTTGCCTTCACCATCGCCCGACGCTACGGAAGGGATCTGATCTACAAACTCGCTTCGCCTGCTGTCATCGATAAATGGAACAAAACTGCGCACCACCAGGGTGTCACCTTTTACTTCTTCTCCTTTGTCCTGCCCATCTTCCCAAGCGACTTGATGTGCTATGTCGCCGGGCTTGCCACCATCTCGCCGCGCCGCTTCTTTGTAGCCAACTTGCTTGGGCGCACGTGCTGCGCGGTCTTTGTCACGCTCATAGGTATCTACGGAATGAATCCTCCGATATGGTTTTGGGCGTTGGCTGCATTTATTATCTCCGGCTTTTTCGCAGGCTGGGGAGTTTACAAGAAGGCACATTCCCTGCAGCTCGCTGTTGCATAAGTGAGACAGATATGAAAATGAACCATTTCGAAACCTTCCTGATGACCTTCGACCTCGGTCGCAGCATGTACTTGAAAAGCATCGTTCGCGATCTTCAAAAATTGGCGCAACTTCCTAGCGGGAAGAAGATTCTAGAGATCGGTTGCGGCAACGGCATCGGTACGCGGCTCATCGATGAGACCTTCAAGCCTGGCAGGTTCGTTGCCACCGAATACGATGAATCTCTGGTGGCAATTGCCCGGTCGAAGAATGCCGGTTCAAAGGTCCAGATCGAAACGGGAGACGCCGCTCGCCTGCGCTTTGAGAACGGCGAATTTGAAGTCATTGTCGGCTTAAGCGTGATTCATCACATCCCTAATTGGAAGAACTGTCTCGATGAATTACACCGGGTCCTCAAACCCGGCGGCTTGCTCATCATCAAAGAACTCTCCCTTGATACGTTCTCCACCCCGTTTGGCAGGATCGCCCGCCACATTGTCGAGCATCCGTATGATGATATGTTCCGCAAGGACGAGTTCATCGCATACCTGGAACGAAGGGGCTTCGAAGTTCTGGTTTGTCGCCCGCATTCGATGCTATACCTGCTGACGGATTTTTATCTTGTGGCAAAAAGGAGTTGAAAATGCGCATTGCATACCTGACCCAACCCTACCCGCCCATGATCAGTGGTGCCTCCATTCTTGCCGCGGAATTGGCGGAAGACATGGCCAGACGCGGACATAAAATTCTGGTCATTGCTGCAAGTGAAAGGGGCGACGCATATGCTCATGTAAAGGACAACCTTACGATCAGCAGGTTGAAATCCATCGCCAATCCGCTGCGGGTCGGGCAAAGGATCGTGCCCATTGCACGACGTAGCGTTCTCGAAAACCTGCGTGAATTCAAACCGGATGTCATTCACGTCCATGAGCCTTTTCAGATGGGGGCGCATGGTCTCGAATATGCCAAAAGATTTCGCATCCCCACCATATTGACCACTCATCAATTACCCTGGTTCATTGCCAGTTACTTGCCGAACCTGCCTTTTGTCAAATACATCGCGGAAAAAACACTCTGGCTATACTCGGACCGGCTGGTTAATAGATTCACATCCGTTATCTCCCCGACCAGGACCGTAACCCGGATCATCAGGAGCAATACGGGGGTGATTCCCAGAACCATCCCATACGGGATAAATCTTGAAACCTTTCACCTTCATGGAAACGAACAAGAAAAAAAAGCTGTACGCACGCGTTATGGGCTGCCTTTGAATATACCGGTCATTATTCATGTCGGCAGGCTGGATGTGGATAAATCGGTTCATCGGGTTGTTCTCGCTTCGGCACAAGCCATGCAAAACAACGATGCACACCTGCTGGTCGTGGGAGATGGGAAACAGAGGGAATATCTCATGAACCTGTGCGAGTCGCTTGGAATAGGATCCCGTTCCCATTTCCCCGGCTTCATATTCGGCAAAGAGGAACTATCACAGATTTACCGCGCATCGGACGTATTCATTACAGCCTCGGAGATCGAGACCCAAGGCATCGTCCTGCTTGAAGCAGCGGCCTGCGGACTGCCTATTATTGCTGTTGATGCAGCAGGAACTCCTGAGACTGTGCATCATGGTGAAAACGGCTTGCTTTGCGAACCGGGTAACATAGATAACCTTGGTCGATCCCTCGGGTGGTTATTGGGAAATGCAGATATATCCCGCGCAATGGGGATCAAAAGCCGCACCATTGCGGAACGGTTCGACGCAGATCTCTTGTTCCAAAAGCACGAAAAGCTTTATAAAAAACTTGTCAAATGCAGCCAAATGGAAGCGAATTCAATTGCAAGGTGCCTTCCCTCGTCTCCACGCATCGGACAGACTCACCCCCGCTTCATCGAGCCGCTGAGCTTGTACCTCGGGACGAACCCTGCCCCGCCCCCGGATAATGAGCGCGCCGCCGACAAAGTAGACGATGAACGACCCCGCCAGCACCGCACCCCAAAACGGAGATGAAGGCAAGCGCGTGAGCATCTCCGATACCGCCGCTGCGGCCAAACCCACATACGACCAGTTCATAAGTTCATAATGCAATTCCAGCCAGCCTTTGCGCGGATACCGCAAATACGCCGGGAGGAATCCAGCCATCAGTGTGATAAGACTGGCGATCGCCGCACCATGAAACGGACCGATATATCCCGTCAGCCGGTAAATGAAAAAAGCGGAAATATTCAACCCAAGCATGTTGAAGAAATAAGCATATCCCAGCCATTTATGTTGATATGTCCCCTTGCGAATGAACAAGACCCATGCTCCAAATATCAACGCAGAGACCGAAGCGATCAAATGAAACGTGCCCGCAAACTGAAGCATAGTGACTCCTTCTGAGGTCAGCGAATCCTAGTAGGAGTCTTCGATCGATGCACCCCACCCTGGAAGGGTCTTTATACATCCTTTGTACTCGTCAGCGCCGCGGAGACTCCCGGCAGCACCAATTGCTTGAACAAGGCGTCCATTTGCTGGGGCGAATAGGTCATATCGTTTTGATACCACCATCTCACCATGGACATCAACGTATCGGTCAAATAATCGGCAAGCAAGGACATGGGAACTTGTGTCTTACCATCAGATTGATGATGTGTTTGTAAACCTTCCTGCACACTGCGAAGAATCAATTTTCGCAAAGTCTTCATTGCGATATCCATGGCGGGGTCTTTGGCAATGACCTTCAAAACATCCCCTTGCGCCTGAATGTGCTGAAACCAGGTCAGGCTTGAAAAGCCTTCGTCATGAGCATGCGCGGAATGCTCTGCCATGTCATCCCCAAGACTCTCTGCAAAGATGCCATTTTGCCCGGTCAACAGATCGTCTTTATCCACATAATGCGCGTAAAAAGTGGAGCGTGCCACGTCTGCCCGTTCGATAATATCCTGCACCGAAATCTCTTCGTACCGTTTTTCCTTCAGCAAAATAAGCAAGGCGTGTCTTAATCCCTGCCGCGTTTTTCTGGAACGCCGATCTTTTATGTCGGATTGCATATAAAGCTCCACAAAGCCGGACAATTCTTGAAAACTGTCCGATAACGAACAAAGTACATGG
>CAZYLM010000040.1:0-17543 GCA_964648645.1 uncultured Anaerolinea sp. | reverse complement strand
AGTACAACCGCCTGGACATGATCACCCCGGGTTTGTGGGGAACGCTGGAAGGCGGCTTTATTGGGGTGCCGCGTGAAGCGCCGTTTCGTATCGATGTCACCCTGCCGGAGGAGGGAAAATATCACCTTTTGATGCGCGGAGCAGTTTCAGCAGTGGACATGGAAATGACGTCGAAATTGTTCCCCGAGCCGCAGCGCATTTCATTGGCTTCGGACACCTCAAACCTGGCTTTTTTCGATAAACGCCTGGTCTTTTCGGCGAATCGGATGCCCTTGGATGTTGGCAAATACACCCGCAAGGAGCTTGGTTTACTCATTCCCTCAGATGTTGTGGTCGTAAATTATCAGTATCAATTTTTTGATCTGGGTGTGGTGACTGCCAGTAAGGGTAAATACCCGATCTATTTCAATAAGCTCAATGATGCTCCTATGTTAGTAGAAGGTGTTCTGGTCATTCCGGAAGAGATCTATCAAACATTGTCTCTGCCTGAAAATGTGACGGTAGTTCAACCGAATGAGTTGTGTTGTGGTTCGGTCATTATCCAGGGAGAGGAGCCCTAGTGTATGTTGGAATGAGTTGGATGAAGTTGGGAATTGTTGTTTTATTTTGGATTTGCATTTTCGTCAGTAATTTGAGAATGGGAATGAAATGCTTTTGGGTGGTTTTGAGTCATAAAATGCGATTTGAAAGATAAATGATGAAGTCGCTATTTCAAAGAATCAACGAGAAAATAAATCCCCTAATCGTCAAGGTTCAGGCAATGATGGATAGACTGCGGATGAAAGTTCCTGGTCTTCCGTCAAACCGCATATTACTTTCAGCAGCCGGGATTGTGCTTGTAGCGGGCGGGATCTTTATTGCTTTGCAGGTTCTAGTTGCTCCCGATCAACCAGTAACCACTTACACTCTTCCGTATACGCAGACGTTCGATGATGTGAATCTCAAACGCTGGTTTTCTCAATCTGGCGTGTGGACGATCCGTACAGGGACGTTGATGCAAACAGTTGGCGGGGAAGAAGCGGGGCAGATGCATATTCCGCTCAAGGTGCCGGAAGATGCGCCGTATCATGCCAGCGTATTCATCACATTGAAAAAAGATACAAAACAGGCAGGGTTATCCTTCAATGCGCAGTACCCCGAATTGATCGCCAAACAACACCGGGTTTATATCGATCGAGTCAACCCGGAAACGCTTGAGCTTGTTTCGGGCTACATGGATGATCTGGGCGCTTTTGTTACCCAGGCTCGGGTCCCACTGACACTCAACACCACCGAATTTCGGTTGGATGTGTATGTTTATAGCAATTCGTATCTGGTGCAGGTCAATGGTCAGCGCATGATTGAGAACCGTCCGTTGTTTTACCAGAACGGCATGATTGGTTTTTACGCGCTTGGTTCGGCAGTTTTTGACACCTATAAGCTTACTGCTGCCGAAAACCAAAACCCCGGTGATATGGTTTATACCAGTGACTTCGATCAAGAACCGGGCGGTGCGGGGTGGGTGCCCATCAGTGGATCATGGCAAATCGCCTCGCAACAGATGGTGCAAAGTGACTCGACCTTTGTTGATGCTGCCATCGGATATGAAACAAGTACCTTCGAAAATTATACGTTTCGCGCTACATTCAATCATTTGGAAGGGCATGGTGCTGGCGTCCTTTTCAATATGCCTTCGCCGTATTCGATTAATGGGGCGCATTTGGTGCGCTACTCTGACGAGACCGATGCGATTATTTGGGGCTATTACGACTCGAAAGGTGTCTTTAACCGTCAGGGATTTTTGGATGTGGCTCACCCTGAAAACGAGCCCCACACCATTCAGGTGTTTTCTGGCACAGATAGTTACGATATTTTTCTTGATGAAGACATGATCGCACGCGATGTGCCACTTATGTCTATTCAAGGTTCGGTGGGATTGGTGACATCCCTTTCTTCAGCGGCATTTTCGAATGTAGAAGTCTTTCCGCTTTTTGGCTCTACATCGAATCCAATGGCGGCGGTGACAGAGGTCACGCCTACGCCGCAAGCAAAAGCGACCGATACTCCTGCGCCGCAGGCGACGCAGACAACGGCTCCAACGGAGGAACCGACCCAGGTTGCCAAGGCAACTCCGGCGCAGATGGATGCGGTAGGCGGTGGAAATTCTCCCTACCATGGTGTCTTCGAAGGCAAACTAGCGGACGCAGGCTGGTCAGTCATCAATGGTGATTGGAAGTTCGCGAATGGGAACTTTGAGCAAACCAAAGTGGACGGCTTCGATTTTGCAGCAGTGTATACCAAGACCGCTTTCCAAAACTTTAGCATTCAAACTGGCTTTTCACATGTGGAAGGCAGTGGAGCGGGCATTCTTTTCAACATGCCGAACACAAATCGACTCGCGGGTGCTTCGATGGTGCGTTATTCTGATAAACGCGATAATGCGATTGTGTGGGGCTACTTCGACGAGAACGGCGTGTACAAAAATCAAGGCTATGCCGATGTGCCCAATGCAGGAGCAGACCGTCACACATTACGCGTGGTAGGCGGCGAGAAATCGTTCGGTATTTATCTTGATGATCGCTTGATTGTGCAAGCGGTGCCGTATGAATCTGGTTATTCCTCCGGCTATTTTGGCTTGGTTACTTCACGCACACACGTGATCTATGACGAAGTCGCAGTCGATGGAGTCGGTGCGGTGTTCAAAGGCACGTACGACAGCATGGATGGTTTTACCGATCAGCGCATTGTCAGCGGCAAATGGACGATTGAAAATAACCAAGCTGTTCAAACCGTAACCGATGTTTCAGACTATGTTTGGAATACGGGCGTACAGGCTTCAGAATATACGGTCAGCGCTAAAATCACTTTGCCCAATACAGCAGATTCGGGCGGCGGCTTCATCATCCACATGAGCGAGCGTGGCTCGAAAAATAATTCATACATTGTGCGCCTCAAAGATGGTGGCAAAGGCATTTGGTGGGGCAGCATTAACGATGAAGGCAAATTCAAGGGGCAAGGCTCTGCGCCTATTGAGGGAACTGAAAAAGCATTCACGCTCAAGTTGGTAGTCAAACTTGACACCCTCAGTATTTATGTAAATGATACAGAGATCGCAAAGAATGTTGCCATTTCTTCTCAGGAAGGTTGGATTGGTCTGCTCGCGTATGGCGGCAAGGTCACATTTGAAGATGTGAAACTTGAGGTGGAAAAATGAAGCGCCTGCCCGATTGGCTCACTATTCCGCTCTTGGCATTCTTGCTTAGCCGTGCGCTCATCTTTGGCGCTGGCATTCTCGGCGACACGATGTTGCCGACTGAAGAAGGTCACTGGACCGCAGACGAGAACAGCCCATTCCTTTCGATGTGGGCGAAGTGGGATAGTCAATATTATGTAGATATCGCCACCAACGGTTACTGGTTCCGCCCGGGTCAACAAAGCAATGTGGCATTCTTTCCGCTTTACCCGATGACCATGCAAGTAGCGGCAAAATTTCTGGGTGGCAATTTGATCTTGACTGGATTCATTATCAGCAACCTGGCATTTCTCGGCGGATTGATCTTTTTCTACTTGTTGACGGAACTTGAACTCGGCTCAGACTCCGCCAAGCGTGCGGTGTACTACCTGGCTTTTTTTCCCACCTCGTTCTTTTTCTCTTCAGTCTACACCGAGAGCATGTTCGTCTTTCTATCCATTACAACCATGTACTTTGCCCGCAAACATCAGTGGATGTGGGCGACGGTCTTTGGCATTCTCACGGCTGCCACGCGTAACCTCGGCATTCTGATGTGGGCTCTTTGCATTTGGGAGTGGATGCGTTCTCAAGGTTGGGTATTCCTCTCCATGCATAAAAAACAGACCTGGCTCAATTTATGGAACGGCTTCAAACAGCATTGGTTTGATCTGGTCACCATCTCGCTGATTCCGTTGGGCATGTTGGTCTTCATTTTCTTCCTCAAAATCAACTTCGACCGTCCACTGGCTTTCATTGAGGTGCAGGCAGCATGGGGGCGCGAGAATATTGGTCCACTGGCGGTTTTGAAGAAGAGCATTACTTCTCTAATGACTGGCGAAATTAACAAAGGCTGGCTTACACAGTTCTGGAATGTTTCTTTTTATCTGCTCTTCTTAATGATGGTTCCCTTCATTTGGCTAAAACTCGGTGAGGGATATGCCATCTTCGTTCTCATCATGCTGTTCGTCCCATCTGCCAGCGCTATTGGAAGTGTCATCCGCTATTTGCTGACGCAATTCCCTGTGTACATGATGATGGCATGGTGGGGACGTGATGACCGTGTTGATCGTGTCTTTAATTTCACCTTCGCTACCTTGTTGGGTGTGTTTGTGGTGATTTTTGTCAATTGGATTTTTGTTGCATAAAAAGGAGATTGTATGCCCTACGAAAATTATGCCAAATGGAAAACAGAAGCCATCAAAGAAGAACCTAAGCTCTCTATCGTGATCCCTGCTTATAACGAGCGCGAGCGGATCGTTGCCACCATTGGGGCGATTGCTTCGCATGTATCAGACTTGGGCTTTCCGTGGGAATTGCTGATTGCAGATGACGGCTCAAAGGACGATACGGTAGAGCTGTGCCAGGATTTGAAATTAGCCAATATGAAAGTGCTGATTGCGCCGCAGAACGGCGGCAAAGGCAGTGCCGTGCAACGCGGCATGTTGGCGGCTCGCGGACAGTATGTCCTCTTTGCCGATGCGGATAATTCCACGCCGATTGAAGAGGTGAGCAAGCTACTGACCAAGCTTGAGAAAGAAGGCTTCGATGTAGCGGTTGGGTCGCGGGCGGCAGAAGGCGCAGAAGAAGGCAAAAAGTCTCTTTTGCGGCAAGTGCTGAGCAATGGCTTGCGCTGGATCGTGAAATACATCTTTTTTATTCCGGTCAAAGATACGCAGTGCGGATTCAAAATGTATACCCGCGATGTCGCGCAAAAGCTGCATAACAAGCAGACCATTATGGGTTTCTCGTTCGACTTGGAGATTTTATATCTCGCTTCGAAATATGGTTACAAGATCGCCGAAGTGCCTGTCTCATGGATCGATGCTCCCGGCTCCAAGGTGGACACGCGCAAGGAAGTGCAGCGTTTTTTACGAGATTTGATGTTGGTCAAGATGAATGACTTGAAAGGCATTTATCACTAGATCGTCCTTGTGATGACGAATGGAGAGTTTTATGCGAATTGCGATTGTCACAACCCACCCGCCTTCTAAAGGTTCACTAAATGAGTATGCCTATCATTTCATCCGCTTTTTGAAGACGAAAGTCGAAACTGTAAAGGAAGTTGTTCTGTTATTGGACGAACTGCCTGAGAGACAAGAATATTCCTTGGAGCAGAATCCGGCTCAAGTTCCGGTGCGAAGCGTATCCTGCTGGAAGTTCAACGCCATGGACAATGTCCTTCGTATTCGCAACGCTGTACGCGAAGCAAATCCCGATATCGTTTTGTTCAATATTCAATTCGCTTCATTTAGCGATAAAAAAGTTCCTGCTACGTTGGGTCTTCTCGCACCATGGTTGTTGAAACTGGATGGGTATAAAGTTGTGGTTTTGCTGCATAACATCATGGAGACGGTCAATTTGAAGTCGGCAGGTTTTGGTAATAATCCCATTCTTGAGGCTGTCATCCGTTTGTTTGGGAATGTTGTCACGCGCTTCATCCTGAAAGCGGATTGGGTTGCGGTGACCATTCCAAAGTATGTTGAGATCTTGGAAAGTAAATATGGCGCGAAGAACGTCTTGCTTGCGCCGCATGGCTCGTTTGAAGAACCGACCAACTCGGAACCCAGCACCATGCCGGGGGGGCGCCCGACGGTGATGACTTTTGGAAAGTTTGGCACCTACAAAACAGTGGATCTGTTGGTGGAAGCTCACGCTGAGTTACTCAAGAATCACCCGGATATGCGCCTGGTCATTGCAGGAACCGACAGCCCTAACGCTGCGGGGTATTTGAAGGGCGTGCGCGAAAAATATTCGCATGTGCCGAATGTGGAGTACACAGGTTATGTTTCCGAAGAAGACGTCCCACGTATTTTTGGCGAAGCTTGGGTGGTGGCGTTCCCATATACATCCACGACGGGAAGTTCGGGCGTACTGCACCAGGCTGGTGGGTATGGCAAGGCTGTGGTGCTGCCCAATCTAGGTGATTTTGCCGAACTGGTCTTGGAGGAGGGTTACGATGCTGAATTTTTTGAACCGACGAGCGCAAAAAGTTTGGCTGCCTCCATTGCCAATGTCGTTGAACACCCCGAGCGTCAAAAGGAGATCGGCCTGCGTAATTACACTGCCGCGAACGGTCTGCCAATCTCCGAAGTTGTGGATTGGTATTTAATCCATTTCGAGGAACTATTGAAGAGAAAGTAGTCTTGAGGAGTCTTATGGATATCATCAAATCATCTTGTAACAATTTGCCGGTCCTGCAACTCAAAGGTCGTTTTGATGCGCATGAAGTGGAACCTGTCAATGCTTGGTTGGCAGAGCAAATCAAAGGGGATAGCGTGAGGATCATTATCAATTTGGAAGGCGTGAACTTCATTGATTCAACAGCGCTTTCAACTTTGGTGCGCGGACTCAAGCTCTGCCGTGAGAAGAACGGCGATGTGCATGTTTGTTCTTTGCAGCAGCCGGTACGTGTCATCTTTGAGTTGACCCGGTTAGACAAAGCTTTTGATATCTTCGCCACTGAGGAAGAAGCTGCGAAAGGTTTCTAAGTGCTTCCAGAGATCACCGATAAGCACCGTGAGAGTTTCAAATCCCTGGCATCTGGCTGGGTGCGGGTTGGCGCAAAATGCGTTCAACTAAAAAGGGGAGATGAGGTTCTGATCGGGTGCCCAGACTCCACTTCCATGAGCGAAGCATCGCTTTCAGTCACATCGCTTGCTTCCGGGTTAAGCTTGGAGGTATTCGGTGTCACCGATATGCGCTGGGTTCCAACCGCGGAATCGATGTTGGATATTTTTACAGCTTTGCTCACTGCGGATGCCGATCTCGATAATCTAACTTCAGCCTTGGTGGAAACCCAGGACAGGCTCGTCGCGCTGTACGAGTTGACGCAAGCCACACGCCGTACCCTGGATATGCCCAAACTTCTCGACTTGCTCCTTCAACAATCGCGTCACTTAATGGATGTGAATGGCGGCTTTGTAGTGCTAAAAGAAAAAGGCAAGCAAACCATCGTCCATCAGGTTTCAGAAAACCCCTTGCATCCGGCCCACGCGGAGGCCGCCGCGACTTTGTATTTGCGCGATCCCAGCCGCCACATTTTCAAAGAGTCTGAAACATTGCCAGTGGATTTAAAGAATGTGATGATGGTGACGCTGCCTGTGCGCGATGAAATTTCAGCTGCGGTCGGGCTGTTCAATAAAAGCGGCAATTTCACGACCCCCGATATTAAACTCGCCAAAGCCATCGCTGGGCATATCGGTGCTCAATTGGAAAATGCCATGCTTCATCAGGAGGCTGTGGAACGCGCCCGCCTCGAAACCGAAATGGATATTGCGCGCCAGGTACAGACGGCCATCCTGCCGCAAAGCATTCCCCAAGTGAAAGGCGTGGATATATACGCCTTGTCGATACCCGCCTTTGAAGTCGGTGGTGATTTCTACGACGTCATCGATCGGTCGCAGGACTCCCTCGTCTTTGCTCTCGGTGATGTGACCGGCAAGGGCATGCCCGCCGCTCTTTTGATGAGCATGACCCATACCATCATCAAGTCGGCCTCGCGGAATATGCCCTTCAATCATCCTCATCAGGTGTTGGACCGTCTTAACCACGATATGGCGGCGGATTTTTCGAATGTTGGCATGTTCACAACAGTCATGTTGGGTATGGTCGATTGTTCCAAATGTGTTTTGCACTACAGTAATGCCGGTCAAAGCCCGATCTATTATCTTCCCGCCGACGGCGAACCCGTACTGCTTGAGGCACAAGATATCCCGGTTGGGATACTGGACACCGTAAAGTACTCCACTCAAAGCCTGGATTTGAAAGACGGGGATATTTTCATTGCCGCATCTGATGGATTTCCTGAATCGAGGAACCTGGCTGGCGAGATGTATGGATACGAGCGAATGAAGGCTGTGATATCAGATGCCCGTAATTCGTCTGCCAAGGAGATCGTTGAGACATTATTGGCAGATGTGAATGCCTATTGCAATACCCGTCCGCAGGACGATGACCGGACCATCATTGTCCTCAAATTCGAGAAACAAAATGAGAAACAGATCATGTTCAATGAAAGCGTGACCGTTCATGCCAATTATGAGGAGATTCGCCAGCCCTGTGAGCGCTTGCGGATTCACCTGCGGGACGCAGGGGTTTTGGAAGAGGTAGCAGGTCATTGTGAATTGGCGTTGCAGGAATTGCTCACAAACTTGATAGACCATGCCTATAAGGGCGACCCGAGCGGACAAATCCTTGTGCGCATGGCATGTACCAGTAATCATGTCTTCCTGCAAACAGAAGATACGGGATTGCCCGCCAATGTAAATCTTGAAGATGTTCACATGCCGGAGCCCGAAGATCTTGCTGAGGGCGGATACGGCATGGCGATCATCCGCGCCCTGATGGATGAGGTGCGTTGGGAAATCTCACGAGGCAGGAATATCTGGAACCTCAGCAAAAAGCTGAGATGAATCATAGTTAGGAAAGAGGTCATTATGTCCCTGGAAATCAATTCAACCGAGCAAGTCATTAAGATCGCCGCCATTACCTTGAAAGGCAGGTTGGATGCCTTTGAGGCACCAGCGCTTAGAAGGACCTGCGACAACTATATAGCCAACGAATTCACCCATTTTGTCTTCGATCTGACCGATGTTGCCATGCTGGACTCGGCTGGGTTGGCTGTATTGGTCAGTGTGCTAAAACGCACCCGACTTAAGAATGGAGACGTCCGCCTCGTCTGGCCCCGCGAAGAAGCTGCATCCCGCATTCTCAAGCTGACCAAGTTTGACCAGGTCTTCACCTCCATCGAAAAATCCGAGATCGTACCGAGAGGTTTTTGATATGGGCAAAGCCAATATCCTCGTTGTCGATGATGAGCCGAACAACCAGCGCATCCTCACATATACCCTTAACAAGGCCGGCTATGAGAGTACCGCCATGGCGGACGGTGAACGTACCTTGAGCTGGCTCGAGGTTAACGTCCCAGACCTGGCCATCCTCGACGTATCGATGCCCGGCATGGACGGCATTACCCTTCTGGGTCACATCCGTGCCATGCCGCAATATGCTGAGTTGCCCGTCATCATTCTTACGGGCAGTGGCGATGATGAAGAAAGGGTTCGAGCAGAAGCGTTGGGTATTCAAAGCTTTCTGACCAAACCCGCCAGTTCAAAGACCGTTTTGGAAGCAGTTTCCAGTTTGTTGATGAAATGACAAAACTCAAAGAACTCCTGCGTTCCAAGCTTGCCTCCGCCAGCGCCTTGCTCATGCTCAGCATGACCGTCGTCAACGCGGGTAATTATGTATACAACCTTATCATGGGCAGGTGGCTTGGTCCGTCGCTTTTTGCCGATCTATCGCTGATCGTGACTCTGCTTCTGGTTGTGACTTTCCTGACTGCCCCAATTCAGATGACCGCTGCGAGATATTCAGCCATTCATACCGCGGATGGAGATTCAAAAACCCTCGCTTCACTACGGCGTTTTATCTGGTTCATTGCTCTAGGCCTTGGTCTCGCGCTGATGCTATTCTTTGTGGCATTGGCACCTGCATTGAAAAATTTTTTCCATACGAAATCGCCTCTTCCCTTTATCATTTTTGGCGCGGCATTACCATTTAGTATGCTCCAGGCTGTAGAACGGGGAATGCTTCAGGGGCGCACCAGCTTCAAGGTTTTGGCGATCAGCTACCAGGTTGAGATGTGGAGCCGTCTGCTCGTCAGCATCCTGTTGGTGGCTTTGGGGCTTTCGGTTAATGGGGCTGTGATCGGCATCAGTCTTTCCTTTTTTTTCACCTGGATGGTGGCTCGCTTTGCAGTATCGGGTTTGGACTCGCAGGAGAATCTTTCCAAAGAAAATCGTATGGAAGTGTTGGCGTTTGCGCTGCCGGTCATGGTCTCGCAGTTGGGGCAGATCCTTATCAATAACAGTGATGTGATCCTTGTGAAACGATTCTTTGAAACCAGTGAGGCAGGTAAGTATGCCGCTCTGGCGCTTATCGGGCGTATCGTATTCTTTGCAACCTGGTCGGTGGTGACGACCATGTTCCCTATTGTGGCGCAAAAGCAAAAGATGGGTGAGCCGCATGCACATTTGCTCTGGGTTTCACTTGGTATTGTGGCTGGTGTTTCCCTGCCGATCGTATTGTTGACCCTGTTCGTGCCTGAGTTTTTGGTCTCGATCTTATTTGGTGAAAAATATCTTAGCGTTACCAACCTGCTGTGGCTTTATGCGCTTGCCACATCTCTGTATGCCATGGCGAATGTGGTCATTAATTATCGTTTGTCCCTTGGTATGGGTCGCGAAACCGGTTTTGCCATCGCAGCCGGGGTTGCACAAGTATTTGGCATCATCTTGTTTCACAATTCGCTCGCGCAGGTGGTGTACGTTCAAGTTTTTGTCATGGCGGCTTTATTCCTTGCCTTGATGTGGCATAACTTTCTTCATGCCAGGGCTGTTTCTTTTGTCCGGATGGTGTTTCACCATGCTTGATCTGCTTCTTTCCATCTCAACCAACGCTTTGCTGATCTTCGATGAAACGGGTCATGTGGTTCGGGCTAACGATGCCGCCGCCGATATGTTCGGCTGGTCTGTAGATGAATTGCAAAGAAAAAAAATTGCGTCCCTGTTGCCGCGTTCAAAGATCCGTAGCCATGCCAGGTTTTTCAGGCAATTTCTTGAGGGGGGAGGACCATATATTAAGATGGGAAATTTCCGTACCATAGGAGCGAAACGAAAAGACGGAGAGGAGTTCCCTGTTGAAGCTTCGATCGGCAAGGGAGAGTTCGATGGCAAGCTGGTTGCGGTTGCATCTCTGCGCGATATTTCCAGTGAGAAGCGCACCGAGGAATTCATTCGTTCTCTGGCTTTGATCCCAAGTGAAAATCCCAACCCGGTGTTTCGCGTTGATTTGATGGGCCGTTTTCTTTTCGCAAACGGTAGTGGGGAAAAGATGTTGGAGGAGATTGGTGTTGATAAAAACAACAGCGTTCCGGCCGAATGGCTGGAGTACATTACCTCCGCCTCGCGGGCCGGGTCGCAAGTCATCAAGATCGTCAAGCATGGAGACAGGGCTTATTCCTGTGCATTCGCCCCGGTGGCGCAGATGGATTATGTCAACATCTACGCGCTTGATGTCACCGATCGGGAGGCGGAAAAATCCCGCCTGGAGATTTCAGATAATATTCTGAACTCCATTGGAAATCTGGTCCTGGTTGCAAATAATGATGCTGAGATCGTGTATGTTAGCCCTTCGGTAAAAAATATCATCGGTTATGAACGTGAGGAGATCCTGGGCGAAGGTTGGTGGCGAATGGAGCGGATCTCTGGCGGTGATGTGGAGTCGGAAAAGGAATATATTCGAAAAGCGGCGGCTGGCATCCTCGAACCGGATGGAAAGCCGTATGAGCATCGCGTCCGTCACAAGGATGGATCCTGGCGCTGGCTCATGCTTTCAGACACCAAGGGTCCCCGCGACTTGTTGATCGGTATTGGTTCCGATATCACCTCGATCAAATTTGCAGAAGAAGAACTGGAACGTCAGCGTGACTTTGCACAGACCTTGACGAGGCAAATGGGGCAGGGTCTGACCGTGACGGATGAGAAAGGACGCTTCGAGTACGTCAACCCTTCCTATGCGCGAATGCTTGATTATTCCCCGGCTGACCTGATCGGAAAAACACCCTTCGATGTAACTTTCCCGGAAGACCACGAAGAGCTGTTGAAAGCGCAAACAACTCGTGCAAAGGGCGAGGTAACCACATATGAATCCCGCCTTCGCGGAAGAGATGGCAGGGTAGCTTATGCTCTGATCACCGGCGTCCCTCGGATGATGAACGGGCAATACAAGGGTGCCATCACCGTGATCACCGATCTGACCGAGCGCCTCCGAATGGAGGAGCAATTGCGGCAGTATGCCGAAGAAATTCGGCAGGCGAACATTCAGTTGGCGGAGGCGCGAGATAGAGCCCTAGAAACTTCCTACCTGAAGGGGGCGTTCCTGGCCACCATGAGTCATGAGATCCGAACGCCGATGAATGCGATCCTTGGTATGAATGAAATGTTGCTCGACACCCAATTGAATTCCGAGCAAAGGGAGTTTGCTGAGGTCATCCAATCCTCCACGCGGAGTCTTCTGGCGATTCTGAATGATATATTGGATTACTCCAAGATCGAAGCGGGGAAGGTGTCCATACGCCTCGCATCGTTCAAACCTGCAGCCCTGGTCCACGAGACGGTTAATTTATTCCACCCGCGCGCGGCCGAGAACAGGGTTTCGATATCTGTCATGATTACTTCCTCGATCCCGGATTCCCTTGTGGGTGATTCGGTCCGAATCCGACAGATATTGAGCAACCTTGTGAGTAATGCTGTCAAGTTTACGCAGCAGGGTGGTTCGATCTTTGTCAACCTTTCAGGTACCCGCATAAGCGCCGAGACAATGATCGTTACTTTCTCCGTTCAAGATAGCGGAATTGGCATACCCGAACCAGTGAAAATAAATTTATTCGAACCTTTTACTCAGGCTGACTCAACCCACACTCGCAAACACGGCGGGACGGGGCTT
The DNA here is from genome assembly GCA_964648645.1 of uncultured Anaerolinea sp. Lineage (GTDB taxonomy): Bacteria > Chloroflexota > Anaerolineae > Anaerolineales > Villigracilaceae > Villigracilis. The sequence continues at coordinate 4,828 of CAZYLM010000040.1, read as the reverse complement.
GGCTTGGCGATCTCGAAACGTCTTGTTGACCTGATGCATGGCGAGATCGGCTTTGAATCCATTGAAGGGACCGGGTCAACTTTTTGGTTCAGCCTGCCGCTGGGTGTCAAGCACGATCAATCGGATGTGATCGATGAGCCACTGGAGGCGGAATCCATCCATCAGCGCAGTGATTATTCCGGAATTCGTCCAGCCCTGATCGTGGAGGATAACCTTATTAACCGCGATTTGCTTTCGATGCAGTTGCGTGAATTTGGAATGTCTGCCCGTCATGCCGGGAATGGTCGGGAGGCTTTGGAACTTCTTCATGTGGACCCCGACGCTTATTCCATTGTTTTGATGGATCTGAATATGCCTGACATGGACGGAATAACCGCCACACAACTTATTCGCGAAAACGAGAGGGATACCGAACGTCATGTGCTCATTGTGGCAGTCACTGCCAATGCTATGGCAGGGATGCGTGAGGCATGTTTGAACTCAGGCATGGATGACTTTATCGCCAAGCCGGCCTCACTTGCGGATATTGAAATTTTGCTTGCAAAGTGGTTGAACTGATTTTTATATAAAAGCACACCGGGGGGTGTCCAAAAGAATAATGACCGCAGTGCCTTTACTTTAATATCTAGAAATGTCTGGCAAGCTCCGAGGCGTACACTGCACCAACGGTTGAACGATTCTCTGTGAGCCAATCACGGAGGCTTGTCTTGCAGCGCGGGGGCTCCTTCGAGATCAGCAGGTTTGCCATCAATCCATCAACTTCCTCCGGGGTCAGCATTACATCATTGACGAACAGGCTAAGGAATTGGGCTGATAAGAGAGCCAGCTGTGGTGGGAAGGGAATCAATCGCGGAGTCCTGCCTGCTGTTTCCCCGATCAGTTTGACCAATTCTTTGAAAGTGAATTCATCGGGTCCCACCGCATCCCAGATGTAATTATCCTGGCTGTACACTGCCTCCACTGCAAGCGCGGCAAGGTCATCCACGTAGACGGGGGATAGCTTGTATGACCCGTCACCAGGCAGGCCAAAGATGGGGAATCTGCGAAGCAGCCAGGCAATGTTGTTGATAAGGATATCTTCTTTGCCGAACAATACCGTGGGGCGCAGAATGGCATAGCTCATCCCGGAATCGATCACAAATTTTTCGTTGGCGGCTTTCCCCCAAAAGTATGGCAGGTGGGAATTCGCTGAAGGATTTGTGATGCTGATGTGAACGATGCGTTTCACACCCGCCTTGACGGCAGCGTTCACAAGCTTGCCTGTGTTCTCCACAGCTTTGGGCTGGGTATTGCTTCCCTTGTCGAAGCGTATCCAATATGTATTGACCAGCACATCCACACCATGCAAGGTAGTGATCAGTTCTGTTTCGTTATCGAAATTTAACGGGAAAGCTTTTACTTTCCCGTTAAATGGATCGGGTCGATTCGGGTGGTTGGTCAGGGTGATGACCTCTTCCCCCTGACTGAGCAGGCGCTCGGCGATGTATTTGCCTGAATAACTGAACGCTCCTGTAACGGCGATCTTCATTTTGCCCCGGCTTTCGGTGTTCTGGGCGCGAAGAGCGCAAAGAAAGAAACGAAAACCCCAATTCCGGTCAAAGCAAATAGCATCGCGCCGATGTTGCCGCTTATTTTTCCTGCCACCTCGAAAAACAACTCTTCGTTGTTTGCAGCAAGAGGGTGGTAGTTCATCGAAAAAAGTAGTGGCAGACCGAAAAGCAAAATGTTGGAGAAAGCTGTCCAGAACTGCGCGCGGTCCTCCGTGCCGCACAGGTCGACCAGGATTCTTTTAAGGAACGGCCGAAGGTATCCGACGATGAAACCTGTGATGACGAGTGTTAGAACGATCTGAAATGTGAAAAATAAAATTGTGTTCATGGGTTTGCTCCTATTTCAAAACATTAAGTATTTTGCTGACATTCGATATTCCCAGCTTATCCAACTTGATGACAGCATTGGACAGGCTGTCGATCGCGTCGAAGAATTCCTGCAGGGCTTTCACGCGTTTCCGGGTGAACGCTATGTCTGCAGCGTCGCCTGATACCGACCCTGTCTCGAGTTGGGTAAGGGTATCTCTTACTGAGCGGAGTGCCCGGTCAAACTCGCTATTCTGGCGCTCTTTGAGTATGGCACGGATCGCTGCGTAGAAATCCGTCTCCGCTTCGTAGTAGTCCTTGCGGTCGCCAAGTTTGGTGGAGCGATGCACAAGTCCCATGCGTGCCAACGTTCGCACTTCGGTACTGATCGCGCCTTTCGTCAGCCCTGTTTGTCCAACGATTTCGTCGAGGGGGAGGGGAGCGGGGGAAAGATACAACACAGCAAAGATCGCACCCATACCTTTGGGGAAGCCCCAAAAGCGGCTGATCTGGCTCAGGCTCTCGGTAAAGTCCTTCTTGAGTTCGGGGAGTTTGGATGGCATGAGATTCCTTATCGTATACTATGTTTAGTAATTACTAAACATAGTATACGATAGATGGTTGCCTTTGTCAAGGATAAAAATAACCCGCGAGGCAAGCGGGTTATTTTTATCGGATCTGGTGTTTGAAGGTCAAATGAATCAGTTTATTATTAGGGGTTGGCATTAAACATTTGGAATAACTCCGCACCAGACTTTCCCTGTGCGTTATTCAGGTATTCCTGGATTTGCACCCTGAAGGTGATATGTTCGGATTCATTCTTCTCGAACCAAAATTCAACAAACCCGTAATTCGGACCGGGTATTTCCTTGCGCGGGATTCCTGTCACAACATTGAGGACTTGTGCAACCCAATTCCCGAATTCCTCTTCCTTCGTTAAGTCATTCACAAGCAGGCGGACTTTGAAATCCGTTTGCATCACGCCGAAGGTCACGCCGCCATCGGTTCGATGGCAGTCTTCGCCGAATTGTGTGGCCGTGGCGCTGGCATTCGGGTTTAGTGCTTTGATTTGGGCATTGAGCATCCGGGTTAAATCAGGTGCATCACGATATGCCCAGGAGTAGGCGCAACCTTGCGGCTGGGAAGGGGGAGAATCTGATTCGGTGGCTGGCGTCTCGGTAGAAGATGCAATCTCGGTTGAAGAAGGAAACGCTTCCTGCTCGGGGGCTGAGACGGTTTGAAGGGCGATGAATGCGCCTGTCAACGAGAGGGCGATGCCGATGATCCAGTTACGGCGGTGCTTCATCTCAACAAATCTGATGCAGCGGATGCCATCAAAGCGACACCGCTGATGAGTGCCTGTTCGTCGAAATCGAATTTGGGGTGATGATGGTTATAGTTCAAATTGCGTTTGGCGTTCGCTGACCCGACGAAGAAATAGCAACCGTCGGCTTTTTCCTGCATGTAGCCCATATCCTCCGCGCCCATGGTGAGATACGAATTGTTGGCGATCTCGGTTTGCGGGAAGAGAACTTGAGCCGACTGCATCACGCTGCTGGCAACATCACCATTATTGATGACTGGTGCAGTAACCTGCTTGATGACGATCTCGACTTCGCAGCCCATGGCTTGGGCTGTCCCGCGCACGATCTCTTCAAAACGACGATGGACTTTTTCGCGGATCTCCGGCTCGAAGGTGCGGATGGTTCCATTCAACTCGGCGGTCTGAGGGATGATGTTGAAGGCTGTGCCGGAGTGGATGGAGGTGACACTGACGACCGCGGGTTTGAGCGGCTCGATATTACGAGAGACAATGGTTTGAAGTGCATTCACAATCTGTGCAGCGCAGACGACGGGGTCAATGGTGGTATCTGGTCCTGCGCCGTGACCGCCCTTGCCGGTCAGTTTGATGATGAACAGATCTGCGCCAGCCATGACGGGTCCTTCGGCGACATGAATCCAGCCGAGGGGTTTGTCGTTCCAAAGATGAAGCGAAAGGGTTTTTTCCACCTTGGGTCCCTCCAGCACGCCGTCGCGCATCATCATCAAAGCGCCGCCGACATCTTCTCCATTTGTTCCTTCTTCGGAAGGCTGAAAACAGAACTTGATATTACCCTTCAGTTCGTGCTTGCGTTCGTTCAATATCTTTGCCACCGTCAAACCGATTGCAGTGTGACCGTCGTGTCCGCAGGCATGCATCACACCGGGATTCTGGGATGAGTACTCTGCGCCGGTGTCTTCAGTGATGGGAAGCGCATCCATATCGAACCGGAGCAGGATCGTCGGTCCCGGTTTGGAGCCTTCGAGGAAGCCGACCACGCCGGTCTTGCCGACGCCTTTGGTCACTTCGAGACCGAGGCTTTCGAGTTCCTTTGCCACAATGCCCCCAGTGCGGATTTCGTTGTACCCCAGTTCGGGATGCATGTGGAAGTCACGCCGCATGGTTTGGGTGTATGGGAAAAGTTCTTGCGCTTGTTTGAGGAAGGGGTTCATAAGGGGCTCCTTTGATGTAAATAATCAGAGATTAATAAGAATAATAAAGAAATTGATTGGATAGATGAAGTTGATTTTACTCAATATCAATTTCATCTAAAAGGGAGAAAGCGCAGACATAATTGTTGACTCTCTTTTGTTATGGATTCGCCATATCCACGATGTGACTAATATCCCATAGTTCAATTGCCCCCCCAGGTGCAAAAAAAGCAATCCGTTTTTCATCAGGGTGTAATGAAGGTGAAAATTCAAAACCTGGATATATATCTAATTTGTAAACAACTTCCCCGCTTCTGATATCAGAAAATATAAATCCTTCATAATCTGAAGTTATGAGGAGACGTTCATTTGCGGTAATAACTGGTCCTTGACTCCAATCATTGCTACGACTTGAAATAATAACCGCTAACCCTTCGATAAAATCGACATCCCACAATACACCACCCGCCTTCATTTTATTGCCTTGAATATATACATTA
>CAZYLM010000039.1:12928-17610 GCA_964648645.1 uncultured Anaerolinea sp. | reverse complement strand
TCGTGCTCCGGTCCAGTTCGAAGCGGCGCATGGCAGGATGGGTGTAGTGATTCGCATGTGCCATCACATCCTTTTCGATGTAGATCGCTTCAAGGTCGGTGGCGCTGCCTTCCATTGAATAGACTTCGCCTGTGCCATCGGCGAGTAGATTGTTATAGCTGGAGGCGCGTTCCTTAAGCAGACAGGCATCCATCGCCTCGCTGAGAGTCTTTGCCCCGAGAATAGCGCGTACGACCAGAAGGCGCGGCACACCGTGGCGGACGTCGTTGCTGTTGAGTTGATTTCCGGTCAGGCTGATTCTTGCCGCGTTATAGCCCGCACTGATGCCAACCCCGCCTGCTGAAACGCCAAGAAATTCCGGCTCATCGCCCGCTTGAATTTTGAGGATCACTAAATCTTCTTCGGACTTTGCTGAAAGATCATTGGTATGCGCCACGAGAGTCGTGCGATCGAGCGTGGCGCGTCCGCGGGCAGCCATGTCGGTGCAGCCTTTGCCGTAAGGTGGAGTCTCCCATAGTTCTTCCAACATCGAAATGAAAAGTTCATCAAATGGAACATCCGCACTTTCGGCAATGCCTTTGAGTTCATCCATATATTGCGGGTAGGCTGCGCGGCCGTGAGTTTGGAAGATGCGGCTTTCGTTCACGAGCATGGCCCAGGTTTTACCCGGAGGCAAACTCTCACGCAGTTGACTCATCATCCTTGCGATCTGGGGTTTGCATTGCTCGCCGATCTGTCTGCCGACTTCGCGGTAGCTTCCGCGCGCTTCAATAACGGGAATGGGCTGATTAGACATACATTCTCCTGGAATCAAAAATGACCCGCCAAGTGTATCAGAACACAGAGCGGGTCATTTGTTTTAACTTGCTTAATCCACTACCACTTTGCTTCTGTTGAACGTAATGGTGTGGATGGTGTCTTCTTTCAATTGAAAGCCACCTGTGAATTTGATGCCGCCCACCCAGGCAACGTAATCGATCCAGCCACTCGGGACGGAAGTCACAAATGTCCCTTTGACCGGATACTCGTTGATGGCATTCGTCCCATCGGCACGGGTGGTGCGCAGGGAGATGTATACATCGCCATCTGATTTATTTACAAGCCGTACTGTGCCGTGAGGCGCATTCTTGGGGATCGTCCCATCGTAGGAGATCGGGCTCGGTTCATCCACAACGGTAGCGACCACCGCGGTCGGCACATACCAGTATGGAATGTTCAGGACCTGCCCTACGTAAAGAACGTTGATATCGGTGATCTGGGGGTTCGCCATCCAGAGGTCGTTGACGGATGTGCCAAAACTGTAAGCAATTCCGGCAAAGGTGTCGCCAGGTTGCACCACATATGTACCATTTACGACGGCATCTGGCGAGGAGGTGTTGGAATTGTAGTAGTTGTAAGTGTAGTAGTAGTTATTCACTACAGTCGCAGGCGTTGGCGTCACTGTGATCGGCGTCGGTGTGACGATCGCGGTAGGAGTTGTCGTCATGCCAAAATTCAAACCGGGGATGATAATTACTTGACCTTTGGTGAGCGGTTCTTTCAGCCCGGGGTTTGCCGCATAAATAGCGGATGCCGTAGTGCCGCACATCGCTGCCAGTTTATCAACTGTATCACCTGTTTCGACGGTATATGACCCGCCGCACACGCCTCCGGCGTGAACCTGAAGAGGAATCAGCGCTGCGAGCATCGCCAGAAATATGAAAATTGCCATACGAACATAGGGTTTATGAGACACGGCTACCTCCTTGCAAGGGCATGATTAATTCGTATAACCCAATGATAAGCTAAAATGGGATGAATGGCAAACGGTTCCAAAGCGAAATAACTTACAGATACATAACGCCCGTCAGCCTGGAACTTTAGCCGATCTTTGCATTTAGCTTCAAAACCTCATCGTCAATAGTTAGGAAAGCATCCACTACTTTGGGGTCGAAGTGCTTTCCGGCATCTTCGCGGATCTTTTGCTTAACATCTGTCGGTTCCAAGCCCTTGCGATATGGGCGGTCTGAGACGAGGGCATCCCACACATCTACAACAGCGAAGATGCGCGCTGAGAGGGGTATGGTATCTCCCTTCAAGCCGCGCGGGTAGCCGCTCCCGTCCCATTTTTCGTGGTGGCAGTAGGGGATTTCCAGCGCCCGGTGCAGGAATTTGATCGGGCTGAGCATTTCAAATGCGTAAATTGGGTGTTTCTGGATGAGACTCCGTTCTTCGGGGGTCAGAGCCGCGGGTTTGAGCAGGATCCCATCCGGAATGGCCATCTTCCCAATATCGTGCAGAAGCGCGCCGCGTTCGATGTGAATCAGGTTATCTGCTTCCACACCCATCTTTCTGGCGAGTTCACCGGTCAATGCCGTGACCCGTTTCGTGTGACCTTCCGTCTCCTTGTCGCGAAGATCGAGGGCGCGCACCCAGCCTTCGAGGGTTGCCTGGTACGCGATCTGTAACTCTTCGATCAGGCTGGCGTTATCGATGGCGACCGCTGCCTGGTTAGCAAATGCCGATATGAGTTCCAATTCGTCGGTGTGGAAGGTCCCTTTCTGGGCGCGGTTGTCGACATAGATGACCCCGATCAGATCGTCCTTTACCTTTAGCGGCGCACACAAAATTGACAAAAGATTGAACGCCGCCACGCTGGCTTGTTGTTCGAAGCGCGGGTCTTCCTTTGCGTTGGTTGTCAGCACCGCCTCGCCTTTATCCAACACCTGCCGGACGATACTTTTGCTTATGGCGAACTCTTCCTTGTTGACGTTGTTGTGATTCTTGTCCCGTGCGATCTGTACCTGGAAATCCCCGCTTTCTTCTTTCAGCATTAGGAATCCCCGTTCTGCGTTCATTAGGACGATCAGCGTGTCCATGACCTCGTTCAACACGCGCTCCCTCCCCAAGGATGAGTTGATCACACTTCCCACACCTGCTAGGGCATCGATGCGCTGTTTCTGCAGTTTGAATCTCTCCCTGGCGTCTTTGCCGAGCTGCTCCAGGTTTCGAACCGCCTGGGTCAACTCGAGGTTTATCGAGGAGACCTGCGGGTTGCCGATGGCGGTCAGGTGAACCATGACCCTCATCATCCTCCTTTGAATCGATTCGATCTCTTCGAGGATGCTTTCATCTGTGCGAATGTGGGTCATGGCATTGCTCCTTGTTCCCGGAGGGTTTACAACTTCGGAAGAACGATGGATTGCTGTTTCTGGTACTTGCCTTTTTTGTCGGCGTATGAGACTTCACACTCTTCATCAGCTTCGAAGAAAAGGACTTGAGCCAGCCCCTCATTGGCGTATATCTTGGCAGGCAGAGGGGTGGTATTCGATATCTCCAGGGTCACGAATCCCTCCCATTCCGGCTCGAAGGGCGTGACGTTGACGATGATGCCGCAGCGCGCATATGTCGACTTCCCAAGGCAGACTGTCAACACCTTGCGCGGAATGCGGAAATATTCCACCGTTCGCGCCAGGGCGAAGGAATTCGGCGGTACGACACAGACCTCTCCTATGTAGTCCACCATCGAGGTAGTGTCGAAATGCTTGGGGTCCACTGTTGCGGAAAAGACGTTCGTGAATATTTTGAATTCGTTCGCCACGCGAACATCGTAGCCGTAGGATGACACCCCGTATGAGATCACACCCTCCCGTACCTGTCTGTCTACAAAAGGCTCGATCATCCCGTGTTCCAACGCCATTTTGCGGATCCAATGATCGGGTTTCAAACCCATGCTCTGCTCCTTGAATGATTGTTTTCGGGTTTCAGGTCAGATTATCCCAATGAATTGGAAAATTGAACTTGGTGCCCGTTTTTTCATTTTATCAAAAATGAAAGCTGGCTGCCTGTAAAATTGCTCTTTGGTATACTTTTGGAATATGCCCGAGAAAACATACCGTCAAACCATCAGTGAGTGGCGCAGGGAGCGTAATGAGACCATCCGCAGAGATAACAATTGGCTGTCTCTAACCGGCCTCTTTTGGCTCAAACTCGGTAAGAACCAGTTCGGCTCCGATGCTGCGAACGAAATTCAACTCCCAGGTCGGGTTGCCCCCAAAGTTGGTCAATTCGACTACAACGGGAGATCGGTGTCGTTGCGGACGGAGCCTGGGCAAAAGGTGATGGTGGGGGATAAACAAACCGAATTCGCCATCCTCGAACCGGATATTTCCGAAAGCCCCAGTTTTATCAAGATCGAAGGCATTCAGATGGTCGTCATCCAGCGCGGGAATCGGATGGGCGTCCGCATGTGGGATAACCTGAGTGGGAAGCGCGCTTCTTTCCCCGCCCGAACCTGGTATGACATCGACGAAGCATATCGCATCCCAACTGTTTTCACCGCCTATGACCGCCCTAAAATGGCATACTTTCCAGACTTGACCGGTGAAAAAGCGGAGTTTCCGGTGGAAGGATACGTCACATTCGATTTTAATGGGAGTACACATCGATTGGATATCAACAAAGAGGACGATGGGATGCTTTTCCTCCGCTTTTGGGACCCCACAAGTGAGGATGATACCTACCCAACAGGGCGCTATCTGATTGCCGATATCGAATCGGATGGAAAAATTTTCCTCGACTTCAACAGAGCTTATAACCCGCCTTGCGCGTTTACAGATTTCGCCACCTGTGTCTTCGCGCCAGAGCAAAATCATCTGAGTTTTCGGGTGACTGCAGGTGAAACATATCCGCGTGGCGTTTTC
>CAZYLM010000039.1:0-12828 GCA_964648645.1 uncultured Anaerolinea sp. | reverse complement strand
TCGTTTTATATGAATAAGCTTTGAAAAAATTCCGGGACGAAGTACTCGCCGATTCCGAACCCCCATTTTAGTACACAGCAGAGAATAAAAGCCCCAAGCCCAATTCCCAGGATGACGTAATCCGGCAGGGCGTATTTCAGGTCATCCTTGACCCAGGTGCGGGGTTTGGTCCCGAAGGCACGCAGATCCATCGCATCGATCACCTCTTCGCCTGTGACCGTCGATTGCATCACAACCGGGATGATCAATGGCGCCAGGCGACGCAGGCGTGATGCAATACCACCTTTGAGTTTCTCCATTTCGTAACCGCGCGCCCGTTGGGCATCCATGGTGATGGTGAAATCCCGGGCGAAGGTCGGCAGGAAGCGAAACGCCAAGTCCATGGTAAATGACACCTTGTCAGATGCACCCATCCGTTTGAATGCCGTCCCGTAGATGTTCGGATCCATTGTGTAAGGGATGGGGATGGCGAGGATCGCCATGGTGATCATACGGACCATTTGAGTCAATGCGAACCACATCTTCGATACCGTGATGGGAATGTCCCAGCCGATATCGGTAAATGGAATCTTGATAGGGACTTCAAAAACCACAGGAGAAGGGAGGTTGGTCACCGAGGAAGGACCGCCGCGCCCCGAAAGCAGGCCGTTGAGCCCAACGATAAAGAACACCAGAATGGAGATATACAGCCACGCGCGCTTCACATCCTTCCACTCGATGCGTGCCATCAGGTACAGGGTCAGCGCAATGGCAAAGATCGGAAGGATGATGCGAAGGTCCCAGATCTCGGGGATCGTCAATGCGAAGATGATGCAAAGCATGAAGACGAGTCTGGTACGCGGGTCCAATCGTTGGATAAACGTGTCGCGGCGGCGGTACTTCCAGGTGACCAACATGTGATTTAGCGACCTCTTCTCGATGCGACAGCAGCGAATGCGATCATCAAAATCGGCAGGAGGACGACGGTTACGATCGCATTCCCAAGGAATGCCGGCACAAAGTAGCCGAACAAAGCAGTGTTCAAGTCAATGCCGCCTGTCATCATTTCCGCCAACGAGGCGAAAAGCATGCCGACGGCAATGCCGATCAAACCATAGATGACCGCCTTGATGATATTGCTTTGGGCGCGGAAATCAGTGATCTGCGACATCACCAATCCTGCAACCAGGCCCATCAAGCCATTACCGAGGCTCCAGTGCCAATAAAAACCCCAGCCGCTGATGGCATCGCCAAGGGTGTTGCCGATGAAACCTGCGAGCAGGCCGACCCAGGGACCATACGCCACGCCGAAGAAGATCAACACGGCGACTGCGGGGCGGAAGGTGATGTTGCCCGCGGCGGGAAGGGGAAAGATGTTGGTGACCCATGAAAGAACGCCGTAGAGCGCAGCGCCGATCGCGCCGTATACGACCTGACGGGTACCAAATTCCCAGGTGTTACTGTTGTTCATGAATTCTCTCCTTTTGTAATCAATCGAATTACGACAAACGCTGACCCTGAATAAATTAACCCTGCCGAGGCATCCTCGTTGCAGGGGATTACACTACGTGAATGCCGCCAGTGATTCCGCGGTCATGAATTGTCCGGTACGCGGAAGCAGGTCGAGGTTAAGTCGCAGGAGTGAAGTTGGGCGTACGCGATATTTTTTCAAAAGGTCTTCGTCTTTCAAAACTTCCTGTGGCTTGCCGTCTGCCACAATGTGCCTGTCTCCAAAGAGTAGGACGCGGTTGGCGTACGTGACCGCGAGGTCGAGGTCGTGAGTGATGAAGATCGTGGCGGCGAAATTTGACGTCAGTATCGATTGCGCGCTGTCAGAAGAGTCGCACAGGGTGTTCATGAACCGGGTGTAGTTTGCAAAATCCTGCCCGGCGGTCGGCTCATCCATGATCAGGATCTTCGATCGCATTGCCAGAACAGCCGCGATCGTCGTCCGTTTTTGCTGTCCAAACGACAGCCCCAAAGGCGGATATTCCTCGAAACCCTTCAAATTGACCGTTGCAATACTTTCGTCTACGAACCTTGGGATGAGCATCGGATCGAACTCAAGATTCTTAGGTCCGAATTCCAACTCCTCCCTGACGGTGGGTGCATATAGCATATGGGTTGGGCTTTGAAATACATAGCCGAGTGAGCGTGCGATCTGCGCAACGCTCATTTTGCGGGTATCCTGTCCCTCGACAAGTACCCTTCCTTTTGTAGGTTTGAGCAACCCGATGGAATGTTTCACCAATGTCGATTTGCCCGCGCCGTTCGGACCGAGGATGGCGACCAGATCTCCCGGATAAAGTTTTAGGTTGACATTCTCGAGGATCAACGGGAGATCTGAATCGTATTGAAAACTCACATCTTCGAAGACGACGAGCGGCTCACCTCTTTCCGGGAGTTTAGGTTTGGTTGCCGGGGCGGGGCTGTTATCCAACGCCTTAACCCGTTGCACCACCCATGGCGCCGGGAGTTTTACTTTCGTGTGGTCAATCTCTTTCGGAAGATTTTTTATCCCACCCAGATACTTGACCTTGCCATCCTCCATGTATAACATCCGGTCAGGTTTGGCGTCGATTGCATCCTCCACCCGATGTTCTACCAGGACGACTGTTTTACCCTCATCCGCCAGACTCCGGAACACTTCCAGGGCTTCATGGGCAGATGCGGGGTCGAGAGAGGCGAGGGGTTCATCCAGCAGCAATATGGATGGATTCATCGTCAGAACACCAGCCAAAGCCACCTTCTGTTTTTCACCACCGGAGAGGTTGAACGTTTCGCGTTCGCGTAAGTATTCAAGATTGAGGCGTTTCAATACCTGGTCGACCCGTTTGATGATCTCATCGCGTGGCAACCCAAGGTTTTCAGGACCAAAGGCGATTTCATTGAAGACATTGCTGGCAACGATCTGGCGTTCGGGGTCTTGCAGCAAGGTGCCAACCACCTGCGCCATCTCGGGGATGGCCATGTCTGAAACTTCGCGGCCGTAAAGTAACACCTTACCGCTGCGTTCACCTCGATAGCTGCGGGGGATCAAACCGTTGATACAGCGCGCCAGAGTCGTTTTTCCGCATCCGCTGGATCCGGCGATTAATAGCAACTCGCCCTGCTTTAGCTCCAGGGAAACGTTTTCCAAAGCCAGTTCAGGGCGGGTCTTGTATTTAAATGTCAGGCTATCAATGATGAGGGGCTGGTCGGACATCTCGCCTATTTTACTCGGAAAGAAGGACTTCTACCATATCACCAACCGAGGCATTTAGCTTTTCCTTCGCACTTCCATTGACGACGGCAATCTCGAGGTAATCTTCGCTATCCACCACAGCAACCAGGTCTCCGACGGCTTTGTGACCATAGGACTCGACAATCCCGGAAACTTCGGCACCTCTTACCCGGAAGCGCACATCGGTCCGGCCGGCAAGAGCAGCGGCTGGCAGGTCAAGAGTCATATTTCCGAACGAATCGATCACACTAATATGCGCCTCCCACCCTTTTTTTGTTTTTACTGCCTTAGGCAGATCCAACCTCACAGGGTCCGTGATGAATGGCCCCATATCTTCCAAGGATGCATCGCTTGCAAGGTGAGCTCCTACGGGCGAAAAAATATCGCGCCCGTGGAAGGTCCGGCTCACTTTTGCCAGCCAGTATTTTGGGTTCTGTAGGTGAACGATCTCAACCGATTTGCCATCCCGCTCTGCATCCTCGATCACAGGGGTCAGCAAGCCGTTATCCGGTCCGACGAAGTATTGCCCGCTGATGTGCGCCGCGATCGGCCGCCGCCTTGTACCTACACCGGGGTCCACCACGAAAACATGCGCTGTACCTTGGGGAAAGTAAGGGTACGCCCGCCAGATTGAAATGGCGCCTTCCCTGACGTTGTGGCGCGGGATGTTGTGGGTCAGATCGACAATCCTCGCTTCAGGAGCGATCCCGTAGATCACGCCTTTCATCACACCAACAAATTCGTTGTCGGTTCCGAAATCAGTGAGAACAGTAACGATGGACATATCAGCCTCCGATGCTTTCGTATAATATTTGATAATCTGCGGGAATGACTTGTGGCGCTTTGAAGGATTCCGCGATTATGGACGGGTCTTTCATCCCATGACCGGTACAAACGACCACTACCCGTTTTCCTTTAATATCGATCCTGCCCGAAGTAGTTTCTGCGATCAAGCCTGCCACCCCAGCTGCGGATGCCGGTTCCACCCAGACTCCTTCCGAAGCGAGAATATGTTGTGCATCTAAAATCTGCGCATCGGAAACGGCAATGATCTTGCCATTGGACTCCTGTGCGGCTTCCAATGCCTGCTCACCCCTGGCAGGCTTACCGATGCGGATGGCGGTGGCAATGGTCTCCGGTTTTTCGATGGGATGCCCCAGAACGAGCGGGGCCGCGCCTTCTGCCTGGACACCAAGGATCTGCGGTGATCCTTTTTGGTATTGCTTGAAGCCCGCCCAGTACGAGGTGATGTTTCCGGCGTTGCCCACCGGAAGGCATAACCAATCCGGCGCAGAACCGAGCACGTCGCAAATCTCGAACGGGGAGGTTTTTTGACCTTCGATGCGATAGGGGTTGATCGAGTTGACCAGCGCGATATGCGTCTTTTGGGTTATCTCAACGACCAGAGTCAGCGCATCGTCGAACGAACCCTGGATCTGAATGACCTCGGCTCCATAAGCAATGGCTCCAGCCAGTTTGCCTACGGCTACTTTGCCTTCGGGGATCAGGACGATGCAGCGCAGGCCCGCACGCGCTGCATACGCAGCCGCAGATGCAGCAGTATTTCCCGTCGATGCGCAGATAACCGTCTTAGCTCCCCGCCCGGCCGCTTCGCTGATGGCGGCAGTCATGCCACGGTCTTTAAACGATCCGGTGGGGTTCAGCCCCTCGAATTTGATGAATAGTTCGCATCCAAAATCATGCCCCAACCGCGGCATGGGAATGAGAGGAGTATTCCCTTCCAGCAGGGTGATCGGTTGAGCGTGGGCGGGAAGATCGAGGTATTGTTTGTAGCGATGGATCAATCCTTGATAGATCATGGCACTTCCTGCGTAATGCGCGATCTCTATCGCGCGATTTGGTGATAACAGTCACCGGTTACGCTTATGCGCCGATTATAATGTGCCGTATGGTAAAAATTCGCGTACCCGCCACGTCCGCCAACCTTGGTCCAGGGTTTGATTGTATGGGTCTGGCATTGGATCTTTGGAACGAGATTACTTTCGAGGAAGGCGATGGGTTCAAGTACAGGGCGAGCGGCGAAGGCGCGGAGAAGTTGAATAAGGGAAGCAAGAACCTGCTTACGAAAGCATACGCGAGAGTCCATGAGGTTTGCGGAAGGAAAATGGAAGGTGTCCGTATATCAGCTCATAACGATATTTTGATGAGCAGTGGGCTTGGCTCGAGTGCGGCGGCAATTGTAGCAGGTTTGTTTGGGGCGAATGAAACCCTTGACAAACCCTTGGCTGAGCCTGATCTGCTCAAACTCGCCACAGAGATGGAGGGGCATCCGGATAATGTCACCCCAGCAATGGTTGGCGGACTTGTGGTCTCCATCACCTCGCAGGATGAGATTGTGTGGCGAAAATATGGGACCCCCGAGTGGACGGTTGTGATCGTTAAGCCGCTTGTGGAATGGCTGACGAAAACTGCACGGGCAGTATTGCCTAAATCCATTTCCCGAGCCGATGCCATTCATAATATCGGTCGGTCGGTTTTGGTGGTGGACGCCTTGCGTTTGGGCGATCTTGAACTTTTAAAGAGGGCAATGGATGACCGCATCCACCAACCTTACCGACTCAAGCATATTTCAGGCGGAGTTGCAGCGTATAAGGTGGCAAAAAAATTTGGGGCTGCAGCATTATCAGGGGCGGGACCGTCAATCATTTTATTTGTCCATCCTGGGGAGGCGGAAAATGCCCGGACGCAGATTGTGAAGGTCTTCGAAGAAAGGGGGATTGAAGCCAGGTCTCTGATAACGAGGCCGGTGGAGCATGGGGTTTTCCGGGTGGAATGAAAAGGTTGCTGAATTTTATTCAGCAACCTTTTGTTAATAAACTATTTCTTCGGCTTCGATTTTTTTGAAGGTTGTTTTGTTTTGACTGCCTGCCTCGGTTTTGCTGCAACTGCAACCGGCGCCAACCCCATTTGCGCCTCCTTGTATGGGTCGCGCAAGTTGACCGGTTTGACTTGCCGGTCGCGGACACGGATGTTGACCATCTCAACGAAGACCGAGAAACCCATTGCGAAGTAAACATACCCCTTGGGGATATGCTGGTGCAGCCCTTCAACAATAAGGGTGAAACCGATCAGCAGAAGGAAGCTCAAAGCCAGGATCTTGATTGTGGGGTGTTTTTCTACGAAGTCGCCAATGGGTTTGGATGTAAAGATCATCACACCCGCGGCGATCACCACGGCGATCATCATAATCAGGATATGGTCCACCATGCCGACAGCAGTAATGACCGAGTCAAGCGAAAAGACGATATCAAGGAGCATGATCTGAACGATGACACTGAAAAAATTTGGGGCAACTTTTGCAGAGGCATGCCCTTCCTTGCCTTCTAGTTTGTCGTGGATCTCATGCGTGCTTTTCCATAGGAGAAAGAGACCGCCGATGATCAGGATCAGGTCGCGCCCAGAGATTCCGAGCGTCTCTCCACCGAGCCATGGCAGATAGAAGAACGGTTCCTCGAGACTAATGATCCACGAGAGGGAAAGCAAAAGGAGAATGCGGGTGATGACTGCCAGCGAGATGCCTGTGGTGCGTGCACGCTGCTGGTCTTGCGGGGGGAGTTTTCCGGAAAGGATGGAAATAAAGATCACATTGTCCACGCCCAACACCAGTTCGAGAGCGACCAGTGTCAACAACGCGATCCATGATTCGGGATCTGAGAGCCAGGAAAGGTCGAACATACTACTCCTCTTAATTGTATGCAGTTATTTTACCAAACACACTGGCTGGGAGTAGAACTTCCGGCATCCTTCCCGATTTTCGCAAGTACTACTTGCGAAGTTATTAATGCGCGGAAGTCGTACTTCCGAATTCTTGGCTACTTTTCCTCCCAACCGCCAGCATTTTGTTACGGAGTGGGAAAATAACAAAGAATAAATGCGCGAAGGGCAGGAGAAATTTAACGAGCATTTCTGAGCGAAGCAGTTTCTTTAAGTAAAAACTATAAGGGAAGGAAAGTTCGTGAAAGCGTTTCAATTCCACCACGTTCAGCCCGGCAGATTCGAACAGGCTGCGCATTTCCGTCAGTGAGAGGATCTGTTTGTGCCCGAATGGTTTTGAGGAGTACATGGTGTTCAGGAAGGTGGGGTACTTTCCGTTCGATATGCGATAGGTGAGCTCACCGAAGCGGTGATAGAACGCATCGCGGCAGGGCGTATCGATCAGCAAAACGCCGCCAGGCCTGAGCAACTTTGCCGCCGCTTTCAACGTCGTTAACGGATAGTTGACGTGTTCGATCACATCCCACAAGGTAACGATGTCGAAAGTGCCTGCAAATGCATCCCAATATGGATCTTCGATGGGGCGCTTTACAACTTCGAACCCGTATTTGGTTTTCGAATAATATGCGCGTGTATCGCTTAGTTCGATCCCTGTCACCTCTGCGCCGGCATGTTTCAACGCTGCAAGGAATACCCCGCCTCCGCAGCCGATGTCAAGCGCCTTTTTCCCTGCAATGCCGCCATGACGTTTTACCGCTTCGACCTGCTTTTCGAGACGTTCCGGGTTCGATTGCAGGGATTTTTCGATATACATCACCTCGGCCTCGGTCAAACCGGTGCCGTCGATCTCGGGGGATATTTCCTCCATTGGATCGAGGTGGTCGATGTAATGAAAGCCCCCCGGCGAAACAAAAACGTTCGCATTGGATAATTTGTATCTCGGCGCACCTGCAGTTTGATGTTTCAGTTCGTCAATATTTTCCATGGGATTCTTACTTGATTTTATCAAGGATGAGCGGCGCGCTGATCGGATATTCCTTTGTTTCATTGGAGACATCCAGCTTCAGAATTTGTGACTGGGGGAGAATTTCCAACCATTCGGAGATGTATAACTCTAACAACTCCGAATCCTGCGCAGAGGCGATGTTGATCCTGTTTCTGGAGGCAAGCCTTTGGTTGACGATTTGAGAGTCCGCGCGGAGGTGAACGATGAGGTCTGGGGAAGGTAGCGATTGGCGAATTAATGTGTGAAGCCTGCGGCACAGATCGAACTCCGCAGTGCTGAGCCAGCCCCGAGTATGAAAGAGACGGGTGAATCCGTAATAATCAAGGTCGAGTCCACCGTCCATCAGACCCGGATCAGCCTGCCTTCTCAACTCGCGTTCCTGTTCTGCGCGCAGGAGGAGATAATCCATCTGATTGGCAAGCGCAAACCTTGAATCCCTTTTAAATAGCGACTGAAACGGGCGTGCTTCATGCTGCTCATAGGCTACGGCAAATCTGCCCCGGGTAATCAGGGCATTCATCAGCGTGGTTTTGCCGATTCCGCTTGCCCCAACGATGACAATGAGTTTGTTCATTTCGATATGATTTTATATTAAAATTATCAAAAGAAGCCCAAGGAGAGCGAAATGGAGAAACAGACCGAACTTCATTCCGGCGATCAAATATTGGAACAGTTGAACTTTAAAACCTACCGCATGGTCGAAGAACGGCGGGTCACAACATTCCTGCCTGCGCCGGACGAGCCGCAAACAAAAGAGATCGTTACTCCCTGGGGTGGGATCCTGCTCGCAACATACGGCGATTATCTCGTAAGTGAGGTTGACTCGCCTGCGGACTGCTGGCCCATCGAAAAGCAAATATTCGAGGAGACCTATGAGATCACCCGTCCGGGTTATTGTGTCAAGAAGGCGGTGATCCATCTTGTGCCGATGGTGGACCTGACGGATGGCGACGAAGACCGCATGGTCATCGTCCATACGCTGGAGGGTGCCGAGGTTGCGCGCGCCGGGGATTTTTACCTTGCCAGGGGCATCATGGGCGAGATCTGGTGTTACCCCAAAGAAAAGGTGCTTAAGAAAATGAGACCCGTCGATTGAACGACGGGTCTTTTTATCACGAAGCTTTCTTCTTCAATTGCCCTTTTCTCAGAAGTTGGACGTCATCGGTGAACTTCTTATTTGAACTTTCCTGTTGGATCATACGCTCGAGGGCGGTATCGATCACGCTGTAGATGTATTTGGATGGGTTGATGAATTCTTCGACCATGCCGCCCAGGTCGCGCATCAGATCGATGGCGTACCGGGTCAGCAGCACATCACGGTCTTTTGTGTCGACAGTGAACTCATTGGCCACGACGATCAGGCGCATGTTCTCGATGCCCACCCGTCCCAGTGCGGAATACAACGCCCAGCGGGTGTTGCGCTCATAACGATTATCGCCGTCCTCCGGGTCGCCCAGATGCTCAACCTGATAGATCTCATCGACAAGGTGGTGGTTTTTGATCTTGTAAAAGCGGTCCACCCAGGCTTCACCTGCCGGGGAAACGAATTTGCGGATGTAATTGGATTCATTGTGCGGCAGGAATACTTTGACTTTGATGCCCGCTTCAGCGCAGACTTCAGCGAAGATAATCTCACTGCCAGCGGATAGCCCTGCCACGAAGGCACGGTCCTGTGGTCCGGGGTTGAATTTCTCTACCCGCTTGCGTATCTCCTGCCTGACCTCGGATTCTTTGTCTGACGGAAAGACTTTCTTATCCTTACCAGTGTAGTCCACCATGTATCCGGCGAAAACCAATGCCCGACCGCCTGTCGCTTTGGAACCAGGACGTTCGATGACCGGCAGGTTCCCGGTATCGCCTGTGCTGGCTTGTTTGATCTCATCCTGGATCAGATCGATACACTTGGCAACGTATTCGGTGCGGATGCCGAGAAGTTTTATGGTCAACAATTGATTGAGCGAGGAGCGGAGCGAGAACAAATCCCGACGCAGGGCAGTGATTGCTTTACGATAGGAGCGAATGATCTCAGCCAGGTCGTTGGAGGTCAGCAGACGCAGCTCGGCGATCGAGACGAGGGACCAATAATCTCCGCCATCCTGTTCGAGGGCGATTGCGCTATCAAGGCAGAACTCGAGGGTGTCTCTTAACCCCGGCATGATCCTGCGGATGCGGGTGATGTCGGGATCGGGGTTCTTCTTGCTGTCGAACTTGTCTGCCAGGTGAATGGCGAGTACGGAAAGTGTGTAGGCGTTGATGCCGGGATAGTAATCCCGCAGGTCCATCTGGAAACCCTTGAGGTAGATGTCGATAGACTTGATGAGCCAGTGGTAACTGTCGAAAGCGGATTTGAGACGCTTTGTTTTATTGGCGATGCGATTCCAGGAATTTGTCCACATCTCCTTATAAATGCGCCCGAGGTAGGAAATCGAATTGGTATCCTTGGGGTAATCTTTCAGGATTCCTTCCAACTTGACGATGGCTTCGTTCACCCGTCCCACGCGGTTGAGGTGGAACGCTTCTTCGCGCCGGAATTCGAGATTGGCGGAATTGACAGCGATGCCTTCGCGGTACTGCTTCAATGCAAGCTCGTTGCGGTCGAGTTTGGCAAGCGCTCCACCGACCTGGGAGATTGCTTCTTCACGGATGAGCGGATTTTTGATCTCCTCCGTCAATAGCAGGATGTCGCCAATGTGTTTGTCCCTTTGGGCAACGGTGACGCGATCCTTCCATTCGTCGTACTCGCGCCAGAAACCGGTGGCAAGTGGCGTCTGCAGGCTTTTCCTCTCCGGTTCTTTGAGTCCGGTAAGCAGGTTGTAGATCGGGCTGTGGACAGCATCACGGTCAGATGCCCACGTATCGCGCAGAAGGCGGGCAATGGCTTTGATATCGTTCTTGATATGGTTCGGGTCGGGCACGCCTTCGGGGGTGATGTGATACGGCAGCGTGCGGACGTTGAAAACATCGAAAGGCATGTAGGCGCGCCCCGCCTGGATGTGAACCACGCCGCGCTTGCGCAAGGCATGACGGATGCCAAGCTCGTAATAGGCGTTGGCATTGTCGATGCTCATATCACACAGCACCATATCTGCCAAAAGGAGTTCCTGGAACATATCGGTCAGGATGTCACCGGACTCGGTCTCTTCATCAGCACGGGCGGCTTCGAAATTCGCGTCTTCGATGGCGGGTTTTATCAGGAGTTTGTAGATCGCATTGAAATCATACGGTTCACCGTTGGCGTTCGTTTTCTTTCCAAACGGCATGACCACAAAACAATGAGGTTTTACTTCGGGGTGCAAAGCGCGATGATCCCGCCCGCTGCCGGAATCATCGTCGTCGTCCCTGTCGCTGCGGCGAGATTTTGATTCGCTGGGGGTTGGTTCTTCCTTTGGCTTGGCTGCCTCAGCCGGTTTTTGATTTGGGGCTAATGGGTCGCCTGAAGGGGTTGTGCGCGGAACGGGGATTGGGTTTTCCGCCGGGTCGATGGTCGGTTCGGTCTTTTTCTCGCTGGTCTCGGTCATGGATATTCAACCCTTCACTTCTTCTGTTTTCGGATAACGTGAAAGCAGGTCGTTCAAGACGCCGCGTGGAGTGTTGCTGCCCACATTCACATCCTTGTATTCTTCGCGAAGCGATTCGAGCGAATGCGACAGCCCAAATTTGTTCGCAATTTTTTCGGAAAACTCCTGGATCGCCTCGCGCATCGAAGCCAGTTCAGCCTGGACCACATCCGAGGAGGCTTCTTCGGCGAGCGTGCCGAGGATCTCTTCGAAGCGTTCGCCCAGATCGGCGGTGACTTTATCCAGTTCCTCCGAGGTTTTATTAACGATGGAATCACTCAATGCCTGCTTGAAGCGGGCATCGGCTTCGCGCTGCTCGGCGATGACGTTGTTGATCAGTTCGGCTTCCTTGTCCAGGCTGGCGTCGCGCAGGGCTTCCTGCATCGACTTGATGTATTCGACGTTGCGGCTCCAGAGGATGTTCTCCGTTCCCTGCACCATGCGGTTGACCTCGCTCTGCAGGCGTTCATCATTTGTCAGGTTTTTCCAGTGGTCCGAGATGATGCCAAGCTCGATGATGACCTTGCTGTAATTGCGTACGACCTGCTCGAGATTTTTTAATTGCTGCCAGACCGAAAGCGCACCCGTCAGTGAAGCTGTCAGCGCGACCCAGATGGCGAGGTTGGAGTACGAATCTCCGAAGGTTGCGATTGCAGCGATGATCGCACCCAAGGCGCCCATCAGATAGATCGAGATCTGCAAGCGGAAGCGTTCCTTTTGCTTGACGATGATCTTCTTTTCGTGCCAATGTAGTTCGTTTTCGAGGCGGTATTTGAAATATTCCTCGCCGCTCAGGTCGCTAAAGCCGTTGTCATTGCCGGGTTCTTCAGGGTAGAAACGCGGCTTGGGCGGGACGTTCCCTTTGAAGGTTTCCATGACGAGTTCGCCGTTCATACCGCGGAAGACGGAACGTTGTACACGGGCAAGCCTTTTCTCCAGCCATTCTCGGCGTTTGGGGTTGCCCTTCAGGATGGTGCGATACAAATACATGTCGCGCAGGATCTCTTCCGCGCCTGCTCTGGCGACAAGCCAATCGCCGGTGGAGTAGTACTCGTTCCCGATGGCAGCCAAAACCGATGCGATGATCGGAGAAGCGACAAGCAGGATCTTTAGGATGAACGAACCGAGCGGAGGAAACTCAGCCGGGTATATGGTGGTGAGAATGGAAAGCAATGTAGCCAGCACACCGAAGATCAGGATCGACCTGCGTAGACGCGTGAAGGATGCTGTTCTTCTAACGGAAGTGTCGTCGTATTGGGCGAACTTGCGCCAAGCGACTTCGAGGATGGGAGTTTTGGTTTCGGTTTGAGATTCCATGTTGTCTCCTA
>CAZYLM010000038.1:0-17640 GCA_964648645.1 uncultured Anaerolinea sp. | reverse complement strand
GAATCTCCACGCCGATCTCACCAAGCGGCGGCAGGTTGGGGGAGGCGAAGGCATCTAAACCATCGGTGCTGACTTTGACCGAGCGGCATCCGCGTAGGAGTTGATTACCAAAGCACAAGCAGACTTCGGGAATATCAAAATTTGCAGCGACGGTGAGCGCGGTGATGATGTTTGCTCGCGCATCATTGCGGACTTCGCACAGCGGAATCTGCGAACCGGTAAGTACAACGGGTTTTCCCAATCCTTCCAACATGAACGGTAAAGCGGAGGCAGTATATGCCATCGTGTCGGTGCCGTGCAGGATGATGAAGCCGTCGTAGTCGTTGTAATGTGCGCCGATGTCGCGGGCGATCTTATGCCAGTCTGCCGGCGTCATGTTCGCCGAGTCGAGCAGCGGGTCATATTCTTGAATTTCTACCTCAGGCATCAGGTCGCTTTTTAGCTCTGGCATAGACATGATCTGTTCTGCCAGATAACCAGGCGCGGGCGCGTAACCTTCAGATGTAGGCTGCATGCCGATGGTCCCGCCGGTATAAATAATATAGACTCGTTTTTTCATAAGGTTATCACTCGATATTATCAAACCTTTTCAGCTAAAACAAACCTCCTCTGTTGTAGAGGAGGTTTGTTTATTCTTTAGCCCATCGCGTTCATCAACTGGAAATAATTTCCATCCGGGTCGGAAAGGGTAGCGATGAAGCCATTTCCCATCTCGTACGGCTCATGCACCACCCCCGCGCCCAATGCCTTGATGCGCTCAAATTCTTCTTTGACCTGCGACGTTTCATAATTGATCATCACACGCCCCGGGTCTTTGGTATTGCCACCCATTTCGGAGTGATTGAGGATTCCGAAGAACCCATCACCCAACTTCCAGCCCCAAAACCCGTTTTCAGCGTCCGACATATCGGCAGGTTTCTCGAACACCTTTTCGTAGAAGGCTGCCAACACAAGGGGTTGTTTTGTTCCGATCATGACTGAATTGAGATTTAACATATTTCCTATCCTTTCTAAAGAGATGACGACCTTTGCATTGTAGACGGATATTCCATTTTGACAAGGCAGAAATTACGTTTACGGGGGTTGCTATCGACTCGCCGTGCATGAAAGAATAGGGATAGGTACAAGCCTATTGAAACAGCGAAAAAGCTCCCGGTGAGAGACCGAGGTGCGTAATCTTTTAGAGCATCTTCAACCCACTTTCGATTTCGCCCCTTTTAAGTTATCCTTGCTTTAATGCAGCCAAGCCTGTTCAATGAAACGCTGACCGTCTCGCAGCTTACCTTCCGTATCCGAAAATTATTGGAGGAAACTCCCGAACTTCAGGATGTCTGGGTGGTGGGGGAGATATCCAATCTTTCACGTCCGGCATCGGGGCATATCTACTTTACACTGAAGGATAAGAACGCCTCGCTCCGGTGCGTGATGTGGAAAACCGATGTCGCGCGGAACCACCCGTCGCTTCAAGAAGGGGCGGGGATTGAGGTACACGGGAAGATCGCTGTTTACGAACCGCAAGGACAGTATCAGCTTATTGCAAATCTGATCCGCCCCAAAGGCGAGGGCGCACTTTTTCAGGAATTTTTACGGCTCAAAGCCAGGCTTGAAACAGAAGGCTTATTCAACCCTGAACGAAAACGCCCAATACCAGAATTACCGCAAAAAATTGGAATAGTCACCTCCGCAACAGGCGCAGCCTTGCGAGACATTCTGAATATCCTGAGTCGACGGCTGCCCCTTGCCGAAGTGATCCTTGCTCCATCGCCGGTTCAGGGCGTGGATGCGCCGCCTGCGTTGGTTCAGGCCCTCGAAAGCCTTGGACTCAGATCTCCCGATGTGATCATTCTAGCCCGGGGTGGCGGTTCCATCGAAGATTTGTGGGCGTTCAACGATGAGCGGGTCGTGCGCACGGTTGCGGCATCGCAGATTCCCATCATCTGCGGTGTCGGTCACGAGACAGATTTAACCCTTTGTGATTTTGCTGCCGACTTGCGCGCCCCCACCCCGACTGCCGCAGCGGAGTTGGCAACACAACTAACGATAGATGACCTTCGCTTTCAACTTTCCTCCCTCCAAACCCGCATCACGGATATGACCTTTAGCCTGCTTGCTGACCATCAGGCGACGGTTGCCACTGTTGCAGAGCGGTTGAAGTATGTCTCTCCATACAGGAGGATTCAATCTGCCATTCAGCAGGTTGATCATAGTTCCCGCCGCTTAAACACGTTTATGGGTTTTTATCTTGGCCGCGAAATGACCCGTTTGAATGGAATCTCGAAGCGGTTGGAGGCTTTGAACCCACAAGGGATTTTGGCCAGGGGATATGCTATTATCACTCGCAAGGATAGTGGAAAGGTTGTTGCCAAGGTTTCAGATGCCCATGGCGAGATGAAGGTGCGTGTTAGCAATGGCGAATTTGAAGTGACGCGAAAACCCTAACCTCTGGTAGGGAGGCAGGAGACTTTCGAAGAAGATCAGGAGTCGTAATGGCAAAGGCGAAATCTGCACTAAAACCCGTGGAAGAATTATCCTATGAAGAAGCTTTCGCAGAATTGGAAGGCATCATTGAAACCTTGGAGCGGGAAGAAAACTCGCTCGATGATTCCATGAAGCTCTATGAGCGCGGTCAGGCTCTCACTGCCCGCTGCGGGATATTACTTGAGGAAGCCCAGTTAAAAGTGAAGAAGCTGGCTGGGGATGCCCTGGTCGACTTTGAGGAATCATCTGAATGAACCTGCTCGACATATTTCAGAACAAGGTATTGATCTCCGTCCTCGCCGGATGGTTATTGGCGCAGGCGTTGAAGATTCCGACCGAATATATCCGTTCCCGCAGATGGTTGTGGACGATGTTCTTTGCTGCCGGGGGGATGCCGTCTTCTCATACTGCTTTGATGGTTGCCGGGACGCTATCCGTTGGTTTGTATTATGGTTTTGATAATCCCCTGTTTGCCATCGCGGTTGGTGTAACCATGATCATCGCTCATGATGCGGCAGGCGTCCGCAGGCAGGCGGGGAAGCATGCCGAGCGCATCAACCTTCTTTTTGACGAGTTGCTTCACGGTCACATGTGGAGCGAGGATGATTTGAAGGAGGTGATCGGTCACACACCTTTAGAAGTGATCGGGGGCATTATTCTTGGGTTGCTGGTCGCCATTGTACAGTGGCTGATTTGGAGGTGACCCATACAGGCGGTTTATTCAGCGCTTGAGTCGCCTCATGATCCCACTCGTGATATATCCAAGTTCCGGCAGGCGCAGGATCCATAAGATCGCAAAGTAGACCGCCCCTCCTGCTACTACACTGATGGGGGCGAGGATCCATGTATTCAGGGATTTCACATAGGTTAATAGGACGATCAATGCCAGCGCCATCCCTCCTGCTGCTGTCAATGAGGGGATCGCTCCGCGCAGGATGTGCCTGCCTTCGATTCCGCCCAGTCGTTTGCGCATGGTCACGAATAATGCCGTTGCCTCAAGGGCGGTGGCCAGGGAGTTTGCCAGCGCAAGCCCGCCGTGAGGCATCCAGCCGATGGATTCGAAGTATCTGGAAAATGCCACGCTGAAAACCACGTTCAATAGCATGGCAATGGTTCCGATCAAGACAGGGGTCTTTGTATCGTGCTGGGCATAGAAGGCGCGCGTCAGGATTTCCATAATACTGTGACCTACAAGTCCGGCTGCGTACCAAAGCAATGCCCAGGCCACGATCTGTACCGAGTGCTCGTCAAATTCGCCGCGCCGATAGAGCAGGGAAATGATCGGTTCGCGCAGGACGATCAACCCGACACTGGCAGGTAAGGCAAGCAGGATCACGCCGCGTAAGGATGAAGCCAGCGAGGAACGCATCTCATCCTGTTTGCCAAGCGCGTGCTGGGCAGAGAAGGTCGGCATGGCAGCAATCGCAACGGACTGGGCGATCACTGCCTGGGCCATGATCATCAACGAAAAACCATAATATAAGCCAGACACGCTTCCATAGGTCATTTGCGAAGCCAGCCAGGTGTTGACCCAAAAATTCAACTGCACCACAGCCACACCAAGGAGGCGGGGACCCATGAGCAGGATGACCTGCCGAACGTCCGGGTTGGCAAGTCCTAGTGAGAAGTTGTATTTGCGGGGTGTATAGTCCTTAACCAGATTCAGCAAGGAGGGGAACTGTACAAATAGATACAATACTGCCCCAATGACCACGCCCCATGCAAGCCCGTGGATTCCCATTGATGGCGCAAGGAAGACCGCGCCAAAAATAATGCCAAGTTGATACAAGGCGGGTGTAAGGGCTGGGATCAAGAAGATCTGATGTGCATTTAGAATGCCGACAATGAGTCCTCCCAAGCCGAAGAGGATGGCTGAAACAAGCTGAATTCGCAGGAGGGAAATCGTCAGTGCGAACAGCCCCAGGTCGGAGGAAAGGCCCGGGGCGAGGGCGAAGCGTACCACTTGCGGGGCGAACAACGCGATTAACGCCGTGAGCAGGCTGAGCGTCAGAGTGACCGCATTCGCTATCGACGAAGCAAGCTTCCATGCGGAATCCTTTTCTTCGCGGGCAAGCAATCCAGTAAAGGTTGGGATGAATGCCGAACCAAGTGCCCCGCCGGCAACCAGCAGGAAGAGCGTTTCAGAGACACGGTTGGCTGCAAAGAAGGCATCGAGCTCTGGAGATGCGCCGAATTGCCTCGCAACGAGGATGCCTCGCGCCAGCCCCATCACTTGACCAAAGAGGATCGCAGCCATCACCGTTCCTGCAGCGCGCGCGATCTGTCGATTTGCTTGATTGGGTTGAATTCTCATTGGGTGCGATTATAAATGACTGCAGACCATCAATGGCGGACCTGCCTAATCATCGATGTCATACCAGGGGTATAACGCCTGTCGTTTCAAGGAGTATAATTGCGACCAGTTATGTCAAAAACAGCCCAACACGGTTATCTGGTTATAGCCGATATTTCGGGCTATACATCATTCGTCGCCAAAACAGAGCTTGAGCATTCTCATGAAATTCTTTCAGAGTTGCTCGAATTGCTGGTGGAACGCATCGAGCCGTTGATGACCATCTCGAAACTTGAAGGCGATGCAGTTTTCGCTTATGCCCCCAGGGGGGCGTTTATAAGAGGTGCGACGCTGATTGATTTTATTGAATCCATGTATGTGGCATTTCGCGACAGGCAGATTTCGATGAAGCGCGCCACTACATGTACTTGCAACGCCTGCCGAAATATTTCATCCCTCGATTTGAAATTCTTCGTTCATTGCGGCGAATACATCCAGCAAAAAGTCGTAAATATCAGGGAACTTGTCGGTACGGATGTAAACCTTGTCCATCGCCTTACCAAGAATCACGTCAGTGATGCAACCGGTTGGCGGGCTTATATCATGGTGACTGAGCAATGCCGAAAAGACCTAGGGGTGGACTTCACCAATTCGTACATTAATTCAGAGGAGTACGAACATCTGGGAGAAATCAGAACATATAATATAGATCTGCATCAACGGTACAGTGAGATTTCGGAACAAAGACATATTATGATAGAAGAGGAAGATGCGGATTTTGTTTTTGTTATGGATTTTCCCGTGCCATCCGCCGTAGCATGGGAATGGGTTCAAGACCCTGAAAGACGCAATCAATGGAACGGTGGGCATGTCCATTGGTCGGCCGCAAAACGGGTGGATGGCAGGGCTGGGGTGGGATCAAGTAATCACTGTGCACATGGAGAATCCTTGAGTACCGAAGTGATAGTGGATTGGCATCCATTCGAGTATTCGACAGCCGAGTCGTTTGAAAAGGATAAAATAACCTTCACCGAAACATTCCGCTTTGAGCCATTGCCTGATGGTGGAACACGCGTTGTCGATTTGATGGTCATGCATAAAATCCTTCCACGTTTCTTACGGCGAGCGATGTTGAAGTTTGTACTAATCAACCAGCACAAATACGACAAGGCATTAGCCAAGGCGGCGTTGATGGCAGGTGTTGAGTTTGCCAAAGCCAAAATGGAATAAGGGTGTCGTATGAAAGGCGGGGACAATAAATCTATTAGTTGTACCCGTGGGTTTCCCGCATCAAGTAGATTGAAGGACGCAGGCGTACTCTTGTAGCTGATACCATGTTGAGGTAATGAATGCGAGCTTGAGAGACCAACGAGACCTTTGGTCTCAAATGAGAACAAATCAAATGAAAATGAATTTTGCATTGCTCCTAATAATTATCTTTTGTTTCCTTGAAGTTGGTTGCGCAGAAGACGCCGTAAGGGTAACTGCTGTACCTGATGTTGGGGTTGAGACGTCTGGGCAAATGTCTCACTCCGAACTGCCTGCAGGTTATGGAGCCGACGACGGCTGGATTCAAATCTACTTCACAAACCCGCAAAGCCCATTGGCTTCTCAAAAGACGGGTGGCATCGACCAGCCTCTCGCAGATGCCATTGACTCCGCCAAACTCAGTGTGGATGTCGCCATTTATAGCTTGAGCCTGAACAGTATCCGGGATGCCTTGCTGCGGGCGCATGATAGGGGAGTGCAAGTTCGAATGGTGATGGAGAGCGACAACCTCGATCGCACCGACCCACAGAAATTAAAGGAGGCTGGTATTCCAATCCTTGGCGACCGCCGTGAGGGGCTGATGCATAATAAATTCACGGTCATCGACGGCTCGGAGGTTTGGGTGGGTGGAATGAACTACACAGACACAGGCGCTTACGAAGACAACAACGTTTTGATCCACATCCGTTCGGTGAAGATGGCGGAGAATTACACCAAGGAATTCGAGGAGATGTTCGTCGAAGACAGATTTGGCGATACTATTCTTGCTGAAACACCGAACCCGCGCGTAACCATCGACGGGACTCTGGTCGATACCTATTTTTCCCCTGATGACGGTATACAGGCTGTTCTGCTCGATATTCTTGGTGACGCACAAGAAAGCATCTATTTCATGGCATTCTCCTTCACTGCTGACCCGTTGGGGGATGTGATCAGGGAGCGGGCAGAGAGCGGCGTCACCGTGGCGGGTATCATGGACGATGAGCAGGTTGGGTCGAATCAAGGAACCGAATACGACCCCTTCCGCCAGGCTGGGTTGGATGTTTACAGGGACGGCAACCCCGGGCAGATGCATCATAAGATCATCATCATTGACGAGAGTATCGTCATTGTTGGTTCTTACAATTTCACCAACAGCGCTGAATCCCGAAACGACGAGAACTTGCAAGTGATTTATAACGACCAGGTTGCCGCATTTTTTATCGAAGAATTTCGCCGCGTTTATGGGCAGACGAAATGATTCCTGAAGCCTGGTCGTTTTTTCCAAAACCGCCAGGTGTTTATTACGAAATCCGGCTCCCGCAACCTTTGAATTTGGTCTGGTGGGAGCCGTAACTTTTTCTTCACCTTGGCGACTTGTTGGATGTAAACCAATTCAGAGATGAGGTGAAAATATGAAAAAGTACTCCTATTTATTGCTGGTTTTTGCTGCTTTGATCGCCATGGGCATCAGCGCCTGCGGCGGGGCGGTGGCAACTTCTGAAACATCTGCCGGGGGCGACAAACCGCGTGCGTCGTTGGTCGAGTTTACCGGCGTGATCGAAGCCATCGACGGAAATCAATGGACGATTGGCGGGCAGGTGATCACCGTGGATCCCTCTGTTCTGCGCGATGGACCTTTCCAGGTCGGCGATACCGTCAAGGTCGAAGCCGAGGTTCAGACAGATGGCTCTGTGGTCGTGACCCGCGTCGAGCCGCCCGCGGCGAACACCAATGCCAATGACAACAGCAATTCCTCCGTGGATAATTCAAATGTGAACGCGAACGGGAATTCAAACGCCAACACCAACTCGAGCGATGGAACTGCCAATGGCAATTCGAATGCCAACTCGAACGATGATAATTCGAATGGCAATTCGAACAGCAATTCGAACGATGATAATTCGAATGACGACAGCTCCAATGGTAATTCGAACGACGACTCGAGCGATGACGACTCCGGTAATGGCAATTCCAACGGAGATGACGATGGTGACGACAATTCCGGCTCAGGCGGCGGTGAGAATGGCGATGATAACTCCGGCTCGGGTGGCGGCGACGACTAACCACCGGATCTGAGAAAACCATAAACCTTCGCCCGGGATGTGAAATTCCGGGCGAAGTTGGAATTTATCAACGAGCTTATGCGACTATGACCAGGCAATTGCGAACCTCCCTTATTTTGTTTGTATTATTTTTCATCGGCATGGCAGTGATCCAATTTTCGACCCCAGACCTGCCAGACAATGACGGTTTCTATCACATAAAATTCGCCTGGTTGATGCGCACCGATGGCTTGAAACCGGATTTTCCCTACCTGCCAATGAGCATCCTCAACAGACAGGATTTTTACGACCATCACTTCCTGTATCACGTCGCATTGATCCCCTTCACCTTCGGTGACCTGCGCCTTGGCGCGAAATGGGCGGCAGTTACGTTCTCTTCGCTGGCATTTCTTGCGGTCTGGTACTTGTTTGAACGTCAAAAGATTCCCTACGCCTGGTTATGGTCGCTCGGACTTCTGGGAATCTCGGAGGCGTTTCTGTATCGCATGTCCATCTCACGTGCACAGTCGCTTTCGCTGGGAGTCATGGCACTGGGGCTGGCTTGGATGTTCGAAGGGAAGTACAAACATTTGGCAGTTTTGTCTTTCTTGTATGTTTGGATGTACAACGCCTTCCCGTTGATGATCGTTCTGGCGGGATGTTATACCGCAGCGGTCTACCTGCTCGAAAAACGGCTTGAGCCCAGGCCTTTGCTCTATTCTGGTTTCGGCATCCTCACCGGTTTGGTGGTGAACCCGTATTTCCCAAACAACCTCGTTTTTACCTACCATCATTTTATTGCCAAGCTTGAACTCGCGGATTCGATCAAGGTCGGGAACGAGTGGTATCCATATGATACCGGTCAGCTGCTTGAAAATTCACTGCCTGCCCTCATCGCTTTTTCCGGAGGTGTGTTCACTCTAGGGTTGACCGGACGAAAGATGAACACACGCATTGCAACGACCTTGTTCGCGGCATTGCTCTTCGGTGCAATGCTTTTCCAAGCCAGGCGGTTCATAGAATACTTCCCGCCTTTTGCCCTGATCTTTGCCGCGTTTTCCTGGGGCGCGATGTTCGATTTTGATAATAGTTTGCTGATCCGCCTGACCGCTGGGAATCAGCGTTCGCTTTTTCCGTTTCTTCTCGGGTTGGCGGTTGCGGCTGGAGTGTTCAAGTCTTTACCCGCAGTGCAGAGCCAGCTGGCGGATTCCAAGCCTTTCGACCTGTACCGTGGTTCCTCCGACTGGCTGGCAAAAAATTCCAATGAAGGCGAGATGATCTTTCAGACCGATTGGGATGACTTCCCACGCCTGTTCTTTTACAACTCGCGAAACACCTACCTTGCCGGGCTCGACCCAACGTATTTCCAGATCTACAGTCCCGACCTTTACCGTGAATGGGTAAAGATCACCCGCGGCGAGGTGGAAAACCCTTCCCGTTTCATCCGTTCGGATTTTCGTGCGCACTTTGTTCACACTGACCTACACCACGATGGCTTTATTGAACAGGCAGAGCACGACCCCGGTTTACGCGAGGTTTATCGGGATGACCAGTCGGTACTTTATGAAGTCATTGAGCCGTGATACGATTATGCGGACTGGAATCAATGAAATGAGTACAACGAACGAACAAAGGTCCGCCATCCGGTTGGACGGTCTGGATGCGCAAGCCATCGGGGCTGTGTACGACCGGTATTTTTCTGATGTCTATAAGTTTGTCATGTATCGGGTCGGTGACTCGACCCTGGCTGAGGATATCGCGAGCGATGTTTTCATCCGTTTGCTTGAAGCTGTGAACAAAGGCAGCGGACCCGAATCCAACCTCAAGGGATGGTTGATCGGAACTGCTTCACATATCGTCACCGATCACCTCCGCAAGAAATATCGTCGCCCTGAGCAGGATATTTCCGACTCCCTGCCGGACCTTTCACCGGGTCCCGTTTCGGAGGTGGATCAACGTGAACAGAATCGACTGGTACGCGGCGCATATGACAAGCTGACAACTGAACAGCAGGATGTGCTTGCCCTACGTTTTGGTGCGGGCTGCTCTCTTGAAGAGACAGCCACGCGAATGAACAAGAATGTGAATGCAATCAAAGCCCTCCAATTCCGTGCGCTGGCAGCTCTTCAGCGTGAGATTGGCGAGGTGGATTATGACTGAAATATTTGATGCTCTTGAAATTTGTCTCCAGGAACTGGAGCGGGGCGCGGACCTCGAATCCGTAGTCTCTCGTTTTCCTGAACATGCCGAGGAATTGCGGCCGATCCTTCAGGCAACGGCCAATGCGCGATTGATGGCTACGCCTGAGCCTTCGCCAGACGCGGTCAGGCGTTCCCGTGCGCGTGTCATGCAGCGTGCCGCCGAACTGCGCGAAGCGAAGGCTACACCGCGGCGGCGTGTCATCCCTGTGTTTTCACGCCTTGCGATTTCCTTTGCATTGACCGCCCTTTTCCTAGCCAGCGGTACAGGCCTGGTCGGCGCCTCGGCTTCGGCACTGCCGGGTGAGAACCTGTACCCGGTCAAACGCGGATGGGAAAACATACGTCTCTTCTTCATCTTCGACCCGCATGCACGCGAAATGCTCAAGGATGAATTCGAGAACGAACGCTTGCACGAAGTAAATGAATTGCTTGCCGAGGGAAGGCATGAACTCATCCAGTTTGCAGGTGTTTATATGCAGGTCAATGGGATTGATTATATTTCCGGCCTGCAGGTTATATTACCGGAAAATGTGCCTTCTCTTGCAAATGGCGCCGCTGTGATCGTCACCGGTCGCACCAATGCTCAGGGATTCATAGAAATTTCCAGCATCGATGTTCTTCCGGATGGGTCTGTTGTCCCGCTGGGTAACCCGATCGAAGTGGAAGTTGAGTCGCAAACAGAATCAGCGGAAGGAAATACTCCTGAAAACGGTGCAGATTCTGGGTCCGGTGCTGGTGAGGCGGGGACTTCCCAACCCAATGAATACGAACTCAATGGCACTCTCCAGTCGGTCTCTCAGGACGAGCTTGTGGTCAATGGTATGAATATCATTCTCGATCAGACCAAAATCAATGGACAATTATGCGTCGGCATGGAAGTGGAAGTGAAGGGATTTTATGCCGATGACGGCTCGTTCGTTGCACAGGAGGTCAAGGGAGAAGGTCGGTGTGCCGAGAGCCCATCTTCCGGCGCTGGCGGAAACTCAAATTCGGGCTCGAATTCGAACTCAGGCTCTAATTCAAACTCGAACGATAACGGCTCGAATTCTGGGTCGGGTTCATCGGGTAATTCGAACAGCGATGATTCCAGCGGCAAGGGCGGCTCCAA
Organism: uncultured Anaerolinea sp.; assembly: GCA_964648645.1. GTDB lineage: Bacteria > Chloroflexota > Anaerolineae > Anaerolineales > Villigracilaceae > Villigracilis. Next base: position 6,267 of record CAZYLM010000038.1, on the reverse strand, counting down.
CTCGGGAAGTGGTTCGGGTGACGATAATTCCAACGATGGCGGATCAGATGATAGCGGCGGAGATAATAGTGGCGGCGGTGGCGGTGACGATTAGGATCTAAACCTGTGTGCTGAGGTAAAAGCGGCGAAGGGGCGCCGCTTTTATAGTCAATTTAGGTTGTTGGGGCAGTGGAATGTAGTGTAGAATCCTGCGCATGAATTCTTTATCACGTAGGGATTTTTTGAAGTTAGGCGGTCTTGCCCTGGGTGGGTTGGCATTTACGCCCTTTCTACCCGGGCTGACCGATTTCGATGACAGTTTTGTGGTTCGCATTGGTACCGCAAACATGCCGGTACGCAAGGAACCAAGCGACGAAAGCCGCATCGAGCTCAGCCGTTACCGTGACGAGCTTGTTCATGTCTACGGTGAAGTGACCGCGGCAGAGCCGAAGCATAACCCTGTCTGGTATCGGGTGTGGGGGGGCTACCTGCATCGTGGGCGTTTGCATCGCGTGCGGACCATCTACCAGACACCGATCGAATCCATTCCCGAAGGCGCACGGTTGATCGCCGATATTACTGTGCCATTCACCAACCCGTGGCGTTTTTCCAAACTGGCTGGCTGGCAGATGATGTCACCCCCGCTGTATTATGGCTCGGTACATTTTATTGACTCCATCGAAGAGGGACCAAAAACGGCGGATTACGACGGTCCCTGGTATCGGATCTTCGATGAGCTCGATTCGAACGTGACCTATTATGTTCCGGCGATCCATACACGGGTATTGCCTGCCGATATGATCTTGCCGATCTCGCCGGATGTCCCTTACGAACAGAAGTTGATCGAGATCAACCTTGCAACTCAGATGTTGTTTGCATACGAATATGGGAATCTCGTTTTCCAGACGAATATTTCATCGGGTGTGCCCGGCGACCCAACGGGCGGGGCGGGTATCCCCACGACAACACCCACAGGCAAATACACCATCCTTGATAAGTTAGCTGCCAAACACATGGGCTTTAGTTACTTCGGAGAACAAACCACGGGCAATGTCCTTGCCGATGTCGATAATTATGTCCTTCCCGGCGTGCCCTGGACGTCCTTCTTCACCACACAAGGGCACGCTTTCCATGGCACATACTGGCACGAGAACTTTGGCTCTCCCATGAGTCATGGCTGTATCAACATGCGTACCAACGAAGCGAACTGGATCTATCGCTGGTCCAGTCCTGTGCCTTCCGCGCCGACGACCGAGAAAGTTGCCACGCGCGGGCTTGGCACACAGGTCGAGATCCACTATTAATTCTTTTGGATTTCTTCCCCTGATCCTGATCACATCTTTGAGATATTCCTGACACTCATGCCTATTCTTCACTGGAACGGAAAGCATCTTTCCCCGCCCCAGCCTGCTGCGCTGACCCTTGACTCTGTCGTTCACCCAAAAGGACGCGGCTATCCAAAATCGCGGGCTGACGGCCGTTTGTTACTAGGCGATAACCTTTCGGTCATGGCGGCGCTCCTGCCCGAGTACGAAGGAAAAATAAGCCTGATCTACGCCGACCCACCTTTTTTTACCAATCGAAAATTTTCTGCGCGAGTGGGCAGGGGAGAAGACTCGCGCAAACCATCTAAATGGAAACTTGCCGAGGGGTATCACGACTCTTGGGCGGATATGGATTCCTACCTGCAATTTCTCTATGAACGCCTGAATATAATGCACCGCCTGCTCGCTCCAAATGGGACGCTCTACCTGCATCTTGATTGGCATGCAGATGCACAAGCCCGCCTGATATTGGATGAGATCTTTGGTGCGGAGAATTTTATCAATGAGATTATCTGGGCATATCACGGACCTTCGCCGATTCGCACCGCTTTCAACCGCAAGCATGATACGATCCTGATGTATGGCAAAAGCAGGAATTACATTTTCAACGTTGACGATATCCGCGAGCCTTATAACCCCAACACGGTGGCAACTTTCAAAGCATCGCGCAAGGCGGGGTTCGGCAAAGTCCCTGATCTGGAACGGGGTAAGGTGCCGGAAGATTGGTGGTACTTCCCTGTTGTCGCACGTTTACACAATGAGCGGACGGGGTATCCCACTCAGAAGCCAGAAGCCTTGATGGAGCGTATTATTCTTGCTTCGTCCAACAAGAATGACCTGGTTGCGGATTTCTTTTGCGGTTCCGGAACCACGGCTTTGACAGCAGCAAAGCATGGCAGAAAATTCATCACCTGCGACGAGTCGATCCGTGCCGTGAACACTGCCCGGTCACGGCTTACAGCTATGAAGTCAATTTTCACGATTGAACGGGCTGCGGCGATCGATGCCGGGGTTGCGACAAAATCGAAAAAGATCAAAGTAAAGGTGCTGGGTGATCTTGTCCAAATAAAAACCACCCTCGACATCGATTTTTGGGAGGTGGACCCGGATTGGGATGGGAAAATATTCCGTAGCGCTGCCCAGGCTAAACGTCATGTGCGAAGAGGGGAGATTCCGATGGAATTAAAAGCAAAAATCGGAGGCAGGGTCTGCATCCGATTGGTAACGGTTGAAGGTAAGCAATTCCAACTAAATATCTAGCCGATAGCCGACGCCGCGCACGGTTTTGAGGAATTTGGGATTATCAGGGTCAAGTTCGATGGCACGCCTGAGCCATGAGATGTGAACATCGAGTGTTCGTGTGTCGCCGGTGTAATTTGTCTCCCACGCTTTTTTGAACAGGGGCTCGCGTTCGACCACTTCGCCATGTTTATCCATCAACAATTGAAGCAGTGTCACCAGCCGCGGGGTGAGCTTGGTGCTTTTGCCCATGCATCGTACACGGCGTTTTTCAAGATCAAGCCGGATCGGACCGACATGCAAGACGTTTTTGCCATCTCCGGGCAGTAATGGTTTGATGCGGTTCGCAAGTTTTTGCACAGTAAACGGCAGCACAAGCACGGCATCTGCGGCGTCCTTGCTCACTTCACGGTCTTCATCCAGGATGAGAATGATGGGAAGTTTCGAATCCTTTTCGCGCAGCGACTGACAAATGCGCAACCCGGTACTGCGCATTGATGCTGCGTTGATGACCACCAGGCTCGGACTGACTTCCTTCAATAAAGAGACCGCTTTACTGCCATTTTGGGCAATATGTACATCAAATCCCTTCTTCTGCAAGTCTGCAGCAAAAGAAGGGACTTCGGCGTGTTTTGCTTCTATGATCAGAAGAGTGGTGGTCTTCATTAGTAAGTTTGATTTACGGCTTTTGAACCGGGTTTTAAGTTTGTTAAGATATCGGCATTATACACCAATTCTTAACAATGAGTCTCGAACCGGGGTACTATTCGATAATCCAATTTATTGACATATTTCTTAACTTGTGTAAGCCGCGAGTTGACCGCAGCCCGCATTGATGTCGATGCCGCGCCTCATGCGGATCGTGCAGGGGATGCCGTGCTTCTCCAATGTCTCTTTGAATAACTGCGCGCCTCCGCGATTCGTCGCTTCACCGGGATATCCCTGTGTTGGGTTCAGTGGTATCGCGTTGACATGACACAGCAATCCCTTCAGCCGCGCTGCAAGTCTTGCTGCGACTTCAGGCGTATCGTTGACACCGTTGATCAATGCCCATTCGAAGGTTACACGGCGGTTTGTCTTTCCAATGTAGTATTTGCAGCCCTCGATGACGTCATCGATCTTGTATCGTTTGTTGACAGGCATGATGGCGAGACGCTCATTGTCGTCTGCGGCATGCAGGGAGATGGCAAGGTTGACCTGTCTTTGTTCGTCTGCAAACCGTTTGAGCTGCGGGACCAGCCCCACGGTGGAGATGGTCATCCGCCTCGCGCCGAATTTATACCCGTCCTTATCGTTGAGCCGGTCTATCGCTGACATCACGTTCTCGTAGTTGTGAAATGGTTCGCCCATGCCCATGAAGACGATGTTGCTGACGGTTTCGTTCTGCTTCTTTAGCATTTGCGCGTAAAACATCACCTGTGCGACGATCTCACCGCTTGTGAGGTTTCTTTTAAATCCCATTTGCCCCGTCGCACAGAACACACACCCCATCGCGCATCCCGCCTGGGTGGAGATACATAATGTGCGGCGGGTTCTAGTTCTCGTTGGCGGTTGAGTAGCCCGAATCGAAGCGGAGGGCATAATGGAACCATCTTGTGCGTCCGCTGGGTCGCCGTATCTCATCAATACCGCTTCGATCAAATTACCGTCTTCCAGTTGGAACAAGGTCTTGCGTGTGGACTTATCGGCTGACTCTAAATACTTTTTTATCTTAAATGGGAGGAAAGTGAATTCCATGCCCAGTTTTTCGCGAAGAGGATTCGGTAGATTACTGAATTGTTCCGGTGACGAATAAAGATGCTGGTACAAACCTTGCCAGATTTGTTTTGCGCGATAGACAGGTTCGTTCCACTTTTGAAGGGTGGTTTCGAGAGCGGCGAAATCGAGATCGTAAATGAGCATGGCGTTTTAATTGAATCAGGAGGCGATCCGTTAGGGATTGTAAGTTTTCGCCAAAACTCGGATCAGCTGATCCGACCCGGTTTTCGGGAACATTTTATGCGCGAGAATCGACTTAATAATTACTAAGCCAAGGATATGGCTTTATGTAATTCTACCTTATCAAGCTTTGCGTTCGTACGAAAAATGTAGGAATATCGTAGGGAAAGTACGGAATCCTCTTATCTATTTTTCACATATAATCGTTATCCTTGCATAGTACATAAGGAGAATCTATGTTGAAACCTATGAAACCACAAGCAGGAATACCTCGCAACTTATTCCTGTGGATATTGGTGGGCTTGCTTGTCATCTCCGGCATTGTCGCTTTGGTCTCGGCTTTTGGCGGAGAAGGGGATAACACGGATGATGTGAATGCAATTTATACCAGTGCTGCGGCAACGGTCGCGGCGCAGCAACAAGCCTTGTTGCTTTCTTCGCCTTCACCAACAGCGACATCTGGAATCCCAACCGCGACGGCAACATTTTTGTCGCTCCCGACCGCCAGCCCGACGCTGTTTACGAATCCTTCGGTTCCCACCTCCTCGAGCGGGTCTACCACAGGCGGGACAGGTGCTGTGGGCTGTAATAACTCAGTTTTTGTTTCCGATGTTAGCTACCCGGATAATACGGTGGTAACGCCCGGGCAGGCGATCAAGAAGACCTGGAAATTGCAAAACACCGGTTCCTGCGCCTGGACGGCAACGTACAAGGTTACGTTTGTTTCAGGCAATGCCATGGGCGGGGTGGCGACCGCCATTGGGACCACTGTTGCGCCGGGGGCATCGGGTGATGTGACCGTGGATATGACCGCTCCAAGCTCAGCTGGTGAGGCGATCGGGTATTGGATCCTGATGAACGACAGCGGGCAGAAATTCGGCTCGAATTTCTATATTCAGGTCAAAGTTGGTACGGCAGGTACAGGGACAACCACCGTCACTGCCACCAGGACCGCAACTTCAACTGGCGGCGGTACAGCACCTTCTGCTACACCGACCTTCACCCCAACCGCAACAACAGTAACTACTCCGCCTTCCGCTGCAAATAACCCCGTGATCACCCTTCAGTGTACTTCTGATGGCGGAACACCTGCACAATACAAATTCTCCGGAACTCTGACATGGGAAGATACATCCAGCAACGAAGCAGGATTCCGGATTTACATAAATGGTGTAGTGGTCAATACCACATCCGCAAATGTTACTACATTCGCTGTACCTGAAAGTGCGTTTATGCCAGCTGGAACGCCGCTAGTCTTTGGCGTAGAGGCATTTAATGCTGTTGGCGCTGCTTCTACCTCTATTGTATCAAGCCAGTGTCCGTAGTGTGATCGATAAAAAAGAGCCTGTGGTTTCGCGTCACAGGCTCTTTTTTTATTCAACAAGTTTTGCCAGACTTTCCGCAATAATATCCGGTTTCCATTCCTTGGCTTCCTTGAGAGTGCCAACGCCGCTCAACACGAATGCTGTTGGGCATCCCACCGCCTGCCCCGAGGCAATATCTGTTTCCAGTCGGTCGCCGACTACGAGCGTTTCTTCTTTCGAAGTTCCCAACCGCTCCAAAGCGAGCTCCATCATGAATGGAAACGGTTTGCCTGCCACCAGTGGCTCGACCCGCGTGGCGCTGGTCACCACAGCGAGCCATGAGCCAGCCCCGGGAACTTCCCCGCGCGGAGTGGGGAAGGTGCGGTCCGTATTCGTTGCATAGAACGGACGACCCGCCCGCACCAGCAAGGTCGCCTCGGCGATCTTGTTGAAGCTAACCTCACGGTCGATGCCCATCACCA
>CAZYLM010000037.1:12490-17925 GCA_964648645.1 uncultured Anaerolinea sp. | reverse complement strand
CGGTGTATGGGAATATTTTGCTGGGACCAACCGCTGAAGACCTGCCCGACAAAACTGCCACTGAAACAACAGCAGATGGTTTGAAATTTTTGCTCGAAAAAGGCAAACAGATCTTGCCACAGTTGTTGGATGAAGAAGTGACTGCCACCTACTCCGGTTTGCGGGCGGCGACAGAACATAGTGATTACCAAATCGAAATGGATGCATCGCTTCGCTACTTGTGCCTGGGCGGAATCCGCTCTACGGGCATTTCTGGCGCGATGGGCATTGCAGAATATGGGATCGAGCTGCTGCGCGATGCGGGTTTGGAATTGAAGCGGAAACCTGAATTTAAAACTATAAAACTACCGACCATTGGGCAAGCTTTCACACGTCCCCACCAGGATGCGGAGATGGTGGCTGCGAACCCGGCTTATGCAGAGATGGTCTGTCACTGTGAGCGCGTCTCGCGCGGCGAGTTGATGGATGCGATGAATGCACCCATCCCTGCTACGACAGTGGATGCATTACGCAGAAGGACTCGCGCTTCACAGGGACGTTGTCAGGGCTTCAATTGTCATGCGGCACTTGTATCGTCATTGCGAGGAGTGAGCGATAGTGAACGACGAAGCAATCCCATGAATGTGACGAAGATTGCTTCGTCGCAAAGAGAAAGAGCGCTCCTCGCAATGACGAAGGACGTTCTTATCGTCGGTGGTGGACCGGCAGGGCTTTCGGCGGCGATCGAGTTGAAAAAGCAGGGCATCAAAAACATTCTGGTGGTAGACCGCGAATCTGAAGCGGGCGGTATGCCGCGCATGTGTCATCACACCGGCTTTGGGCGTGAAGATCTGTGGCGCATGTGGTCAGGTCCAAAGTACGCCAAGTATTACCGTGAGTTGGCAGAGAAAATGGATGTAGAGGTGCGGACATCCACAATGATCACTAGCTGGACGGATAAAAAGAAATTGGCATACACCTCTCCGCAAGGACTAGGCGAGATCGAAGCGAGTGCAATTTTATTATCAACCGGCGTAAGGGAACGTCCGCGAGCGGCGCGGCTAGTGCCGGGGAAACGTCCGCAGGGTGTGTTTACAACGGGGTCATTGCAACGGTACTTGTATCAAGAACATCTACCGGTTGGCAAGCGCGCGGTTATCATCGGCGCGGAGTTGGTAAGTCTCTCCGCATTGATGTCTTTGATGGGCGCAGGCATAAAATGTGAAATGCTTGTGACTGAAGAAAACAGCCATCAGATCGAATTCCCGTATGTGGTGATGAAATGGGTGTTGGCGGATATTATCTCCAGAACGCCGATCCTTATGAATACTCGAATATCGAATATCTTCGGTCAAAAACACGTCGAAGGAATCGAGCTCACTCACAAATATGGAAGCAAACAGCTTGTGGAATGTGACACAGTCATCTTCACCGGCAATTGGATCCCAGAACATGAACTGGCTCGCTTGGGCGGGCTGGAGATCGATCCACTCACGAAGGGGCCGGTCATTGATAAAAACTTCCGATCTTCAGTGGAAGGAGTGTTCGTGGCAGGTAACCTGTTACGCGGTGTAGAGACGGCAGATCATTGCGCGTTGGAGGGTCAACGGGCGGCAAGGGCGGTATCGAAATTCCTAAAAGCTGTAAAATAAACCAGATGATATCCCGTCCTACTCTTATTTCTGTGGCGCGAATGTTACTGGTCACACTGCTTGTGATTTTCAGTCTATATTCCATGTATCAAATGGTGTTTGCATCGATGCACATCGGAGATACAGGGTCGGAGCGGCTTGACCTTTGGGAAGCGGACATGCAACTCATCAGAGAGGCATTGCCCATGGAACGCGGAGTAGTAGGTTACATATCCGAGGAAGACCTGGAAGGCGTTGAATTCGCCTTTTGGGATAACGAAACCGAGTTCATACTGACCCAATATGCCCTTGCCCCCTTGATCGTGAAGAAGGGTTTTGCAGGGGAGTGGAATGTCGTCGTATTGAAAGAAGCGAACTTGAAACAATGGCTGTATGCAAACCCAGGCAACTATGACCTCATCAAAATCAAGGGGCGGTTCTCCATTTTGCATGATCTGAGCGCCCCATGACCATCCTTAGTTTTATCGTTTTTCTCCCAGCGGTTCTCCTCGGCACGCTGGTTGTCCATTTATTCTGGCCAGATAAATTCTCCCCATCCATCTTATTAAAGTTATCTCTCGGGACCGGGCTTGGACTTGGCTTAAGCTCGATCCTCTATTTCATCAGCCTGCGAGTTGCGCCGGGTAGGGTAAACATGCCAGTTATGCTAGTGATCTTGATCATCCCTCTCGTCGTCATCATCTATTTCCAAAAAGGGCTGGACGGATTAACCCCGATCTGGATTCCTACAATGACATGGATGCAATGGGGATTGTCTGTCGGCTTCATCATCTGTGTCTCCTTATCAGCATTCGTTTTTGCCAACTATGTGACCTCCCGTCCACAAGGAGCGCTGGACGCCTGGAGTATTTGGAACCGGGCAGCCCGATTCGTTCACCGCGACCCTGAAAACTGGACTGCAACCCTTTCCCCCGACCTTCCACTGCTGCGGCATGCTGATTATCCATTGCTGGTTCCGCTCAATGTGGCATGGGGTTGGGATGCGTTGGGAAATGAAACCTTGCGCACGCCAATGGTCCAGGGAGGGCTGTTCACCTTTGCCTCCATTTTCCTTCTTTTTAGTGCGATTGCGCTTACCAAAAGCATTGGTCAGGCAAGCCTCGCTTCCATTATATTGATCGCGACATCGGGCATTGTGCCGTCGGGGACGTCGCTCATCGCCGATGTGCCTCTCTCGTATTTCATCCTCGCCTCCGCCGTCTTGATGTATCTTTTTACCTGCGAAAAAGACTTTCGTTTGCTCATCCTTTCGGGTTTTATGGCAGGCTTGTGCGGCTGGACCAAGAACGAGGGGCTGATATTCATAGCGGCGAGCATTTTCTCCCTATTGATCGCCGCTTCCACCAACTTCAAAAAAGCCATTGTTTATTACCTCTCAGGCCTGGTGGCACCCCTTGCAGTGATTGGATATTTCAAACTGCTCGCCCCCCCAAACGACCTGGTGGTAAACACAGAGGGTGGAATGATCGGTAAAATTCTCGACCCGTCTCGTTATGAAATGATTTTCAATTCGTTCTTAAACAGCATACTTAAACCCGAAGCGCTTTTTCTCTTCCTTTATTTGCTGATATTGGGGATCGGTGTCGCTCAAACGAACCGAAGGGGAAACACTGTTCTTGGCGTACTTCTGGTCCTCCAAACCTTGGGATATGGGTTTGTATATCTCATCACCCCATACGACCTTTCGTGGCATCTAATGACTTCGCAAGCACGCCTTATCTTCCAGGTTATACCATTAGCCGTATATTTTTGTTTTACTGTCAGCATGGAACCCGAAAAAGTTTTTTCTTCCATAAAAAGAAGACATGCCGCGACGGAGGAGACGTCAACCAATGGATGAACTTTTGGATATAGTCAATGATGCGGATTCAGTTACCGGGCAGGCTATGCGCTCCATCGTCCACCAACAAGGTTTGTTGCACCGCGGGGTACATGTCTTTCTTTTTAATGAGCGGGGTGAGATGCTTATTCAAAAACGCAGCGCGGATCGCGCCAACTCGCCGTCGTTGTGGGATTGTTCAGTTTCGGAGCATGTCAAAGGAGGAGAAAAGTATCTCGATGCGGCCATCCGAGGTCTGAAAGAAGAGCTGGGGGTCGAGGGGATCTCCATCGAAAGGATCGGCAAGATCCAAATGGAATATGGACTGAATGACCATGAAATTAGTGAAATTTATGAAGGCAGGTTGAACGGAAAACAAGTCCGCTTTGACCCCGGGGAAATTTCCGAAGTCAAGTTCATAGGCATGGATGCTATCCGAACGGGGATCGTGGATGAAAAAGAGAAATATTGTTATTGGTTTATTGAATTGATGAATTGGCATTTTGGTTTCCCGGGGAATTTGAAGGTGGTTTTAAGATGATAAGCCCGCTTTTGCGGGCTTGGTAGCAATAAGTTGGATGGGGAAAACCAAACCTGGGCGGGGAACGAGGCGGTGAAATCTTCGCAACCAGACTCAAATATAGGCGTATATCCTCATCGGAAACATTTTCCGAAGGAGCAACCATGAAAACAATTCAACGAATTTCGACAATCTTTGTGCTCATCACTCTTTTGTCATTATCATTCCCAACCCCTGCCCTGGCGTTCGACGGGCGGACGGGTGATAACGTGGTGATCAAAGCCGATGAGGTAGTCAAGGATGACGTATATGTAACTGCAAACGAGTTCACACTGGAAGGGACGGTTCAGGGTGACCTGGTAGTGTTCGGGAACTATATCGTCATCAAAGGCACAGTGGAAGGCGATTTGATCGCGGCGGGCAATACGGTCGTGATCGAAGGCATAGTGACCGATGACGTCCGCATCGCTGGCGCAGCTCTGCAGCTTGGCGATGAGGCTGTGATAGGTGGCGATTTACTTGCCGCGGGCGCGAGCCTCGAAACCAAAGAAGGCAGCAAAGTTGAAAATGATGCCTTGTATGCCGGCGCACAAGGCCTGTTCGTAGGTTCGGTCGGGCGCGATGTCTTTGTTGCAGGCGGGGCAATTGAAATCGGTGGAGAAATCGGACGCAACCTGACTGCAGAGGTGGGTGAAGCCGACCAGCGGGGACCTTCACCTGCCACGTATATCGGCGATACGAAGGTCTCACTACCGAATGTTCAGCCTGGCTTGACGATTTCCGATGGCGCGAAGATCGGTGGCGATTTCAATTACACCCAATCGAAAGATATTGAAATCCCTGCTGGGGCAGTGGATGGAAAAGTGACCCGCAAGGAACCGGTTGTGGACGAGTCGAACATCCCCACTCCCCCAACCCCTGCTGAAGCCGCAGCAAGCTGGACTATTGGTTTGATCCGCGACATTGTGACGCTTGCCCTATTTGGTCTTTTGCTCGCCTGGCTTGCGCCGCTCTTCATGAAAGGCTTGATGGATAAAATACAAGCCCAACCTGCGCCCAGTTTCGGATGGGGCATCGTCGCCTACGCAGCCTTCTTCTTCGCCCTTTTGTTGATCGTGGTCGTGATGATCGTCGGCGGAATCCTCTTCGGTGTGCTGACCCTCGGCGGCGTGACAGGTGTGATCATTTGGGTTGGGCTTCTCGCGCTCTTCGCCCTGATCGTCGGGTTCGTCCTCTTCACCGGGTTAGGGTCGCAGATCACTGTTGCCTGGCTTGGCGGCCGCTGGATCCTTGGGCGCTTCAACCCTTCGCTTGCAGAGAATAAGGTCTGGCCCATGCTGCTTGGCGCAGTGATTGTTGGCTTGTTGGTCAACCTGCCGCTCGTCGGCTGGCTGTTCGGGTTCATCTTCATGTTCTTCGGCTTGGGCGCTCTCTGGCTCTGGGTCCGCGAACGGATGGCGAAACC
>CAZYLM010000037.1:0-12390 GCA_964648645.1 uncultured Anaerolinea sp. | reverse complement strand
TGTTCTTCGGCTTGGGCGCTCTCTGGCTCTGGGTCCGCGAACGGATGGCGAAACCGGTCGCAGCCGCAGTTCAATAAGAAATTGAAAGATAACAAACCGGGCGTAATTCTTTCCGGCTTGTTATCTTTTTCACACCCGTAACATTTTCTCCCGAACACCGACATATTTACAAACCAGAAGGTAAAAAAGGAGAAGTCATGTTTAGAAAATTCGTATTCAAGGTCATGGCAAGTTTTCTGCTAATGTTCACCGCCATCGGCTTGACCATGCCTGTAAGCGCCCATGCTCAAACCCAAGGGAGCCATGCCCAGTCGGCGCACTACGCATCGGGCAAATGCGAAAAGATAAAGGACAAGAAAAAGAAGAAGGACTGCGAGAGCAAGGAAAAAAAGGGCAAAACAAAAAAGAATGATGATGGTCCAAATCATGACGCAAACGACGATCACGGCGCCGGTCATCCGTAAAATAAGGTCGAACCAGGCTTCTTGCCAAAGTCACCGGAAACGTCCCGAAGGTCCACTTCAATAAAGCAGATGTACCCAAAACCTTCGGGACGATACATAAATATCAATGGCAAATTACGCGGCACAAAAGAAGGTCACGCACCTGCGTGACCTTCTTTTGTTTTCCAGAAAACTTTTCGATATGTTACGGGACAGGCGGGCAATTCTTGTAATATTTCACCAGCTTTTCGATCTTCTGGGTGCGGTCCACCACACCGCCGCCCTTGTTAATGCCTGCAAATTGGAATTCGACAATGGCTTCATCCATACCACGCCAGTCAGCGGTGATGTCAGTGGCTTTGAACGTGATAAAGAAAGTGCCCTTGCCATCGGTGCTCATGTTACCTACAAGATACCAATCAGAATAACGGAAAAACGTCGGCGCCTCCACCATACGATAGAACATTTCAGCGCGGGTCACATCGGGGTGGATGGCACGCATGGTGATCTCGAATTCGCGCGGGTAGCAATTGAGTGTAACGCGGTCGCTCGAGAAAGTGATATCAGCAAAAACGCCTTTCCCGAGGATGTTATCTACATGCACCGGAGTCAGGTCCGATGTGCTTACCGAAATTGTCTCCGTGGCTTGCGGCGCGGCAGTCGGCGGCTCCGCTGTTGGCGGCAGGCCCGTTGCCGTCTCGGTTGGGGCAGGGATGGGAGTGCTAGTCGGACCTTGGGTGGGTAACGGGATCGATGTTGGCGGCGCAGCTTCGGTGGTTGCAACAACGACAACCGTTTGAATGATCGGTGTTGGAGGCTCCGTCTGGGCGGCCGGCTGTACAACGCCGCAGGCGGTAAACAGCAAGGATAAAGTGAGGAGGGGTATCAATATTTTTTTCATATCATGCTCCTGTGAGATGTGGTCCTTCATATTCTATGTCCTTGCCCCAAATAACTGCTTGACCCGTTGGGGCTACTCGTGGAACGATTTCCTTTTCAATTATGTAAAGAAAGCGACACAGTGAGAGATCCAGAGCCCTAAAGCAGGAGAAAACGACAATTCTTATCAGGTATAATCGCGCCATGTTTACCCCTGAAGAGATCGAGGCAAAACTCGAACGTATCCTTTTAAAGGTAGAGAGACCGGGCCGCTATGTGGGCGGTGAATTGAATTCCATACTGAAAAATTGGGATTCAGTGAAAACCCACGCGGCTTTCATCTTCCCGGATATTTACGATATCGGTGTGTCCAACGTTGGGTTGAAGATCCTTTACGACCAGGTCAACCAGCGGGAAGACGCCCTCGCCGAACGTGCCTACGCGCCCTGGCTGGATATGGAAGCCTTGATGCGTGAGCAGGGGATACCGCTCTACGCGCTCGAATCAAAACGCCCCCTGGCTTGTTTCGATCTCATTGGCTTTACCCTCCCCTACGAGACGCTCTACACCAATGCCCTCAACATCCTCGACCTGGCAAGCATCCCCGTCCGCTCGGCAGAACGGGACGAGTCGCATCCCATCGTCATTGCGGGTGGACATTCCGCAACCAACCCCGAGCCGATGCACGCATTCATCGATGCGTTCGTGATTGGTGAAGGGGAGGAAGTCATCCACGATATTATCAACGCGATCCAGGATTTCAAGATAAAGAGGCAGGACGAAAAAAGTGAAATCTTTCATCTTTCTTCTTTAGATGCCAGGACCGCCTTGCTTCAAAACTTTGCCGCCATCCCCGGCGTTTATGTCCCGCGTTTCTACCAAACCACATATATGGAAGACGGCACTATTGCCGCCACCGAGCCGATCATTCCCGAAGCGCCCAAGATCATCAACAAGCGCATCGTGGCGAAACTTCCGCCGCCTCCGACAAAGTTCATCGTGCCAAACATCGACGTGGTTCATAACCGGGTCTCTGTCGAGATCATGCGTGGCTGTACCCGTGGATGTCGATTCTGCCAGGCGGGGATGATCACCCGCCCGGTCCGCGAACGAAGCGTGGAAGAGGTGGTGGATGCCGCCGATGCGGCCGTCCGCTCGACCGGGTTCGAAGAGCTGGCGTTGATGTCGCTCTCTTCGTCCGATTACACCTACATCAAAGACCTGGTGGATGCCATCAGTAAACGCTTCGAGGGTCGCAAGTTGACCGTGTCGCTCCCCTCGCTTCGTATTGAATCCGTCTCGGTCGATTTGATGGAAAAGCTCAAGCAACACCGTTCAGGCGGGTTCACACTCGCGCCCGAAGCCGCCAGCGAACGGATGCGGCGCATCATCAACAAGTTCATCCCCGATGAAGACATCATCAAGACCACCAATGAGATCTACAGCCGCGGTTGGACGACGATCAAACTGTATTTCATGATCGGTCACCCCAGCGAAACACTCGAAGATGTGCAAGCGATCGCCGACCTGAGCAAACGGGTCATCGCCGAAGGACGTAGAGTGGCCGGGTGGAGGGTGAAATTGAATGTTGGCGTCAGTACATTTGTACCCAAACCGCAAACACCCTTCCAGTGGGTCTCGTGCGATACACGCGAAAACATTCTCGAAAAACAAGCACTCCTCAAACGCCAATTGTTCAAGGATAAAAGCATCAAACTTAGCTGGACCAAGCCTGACGATACGCTCATCGAAGCATGGCTCTCCCGCGGTGACCGCCGCACTGCGGAAGTGATTCACACCGCATGGAAGAATGGCGCGAAGTTCGATGCCTGGGAGGAAGGGCGCAATTTCGACAGGTGGATCGCCGCCTTCGAAGAACACGGTCTCGACCCGGCATTCTATACACACCGCCAGCGCCGCACCGATGAAGTCTTTCCGTGGGAACATATCACGGCAGCTGTGCGCAAGAATTTCCTCTTCCAGGATTTCCGCATGTCGCTTGAAGGCCAGATCCGTGTGGATTGCCGCTTGAACTGTTTTGCCTGCGGCATCCTGCCAACCTTCGCAAACATGCGCCGCGACAACCCCGGCGAAGGCTGGAAATGCCCGGAAGTCAAAAGCCCGGTGCGCAAAATGGAAATTGAACTGCCCTTGGTCGGCGATTGAACCAAGTGGACTCCGCAAGTTCTACTTGCGGGTTTCCAGAAGTAAATTATCCAGAAGTAGAACTTCTGGACTCCGTTATCAATATATGAACAAAACCCTCCTCCTTGAACGCTTGCAAAATGAACGCGACCATTTTGAGCTTTTGCTCAACCGCGTTGGTTTTTCGCGCCGATTGACATTGCGCGGTGTTTCAGGCACACTGAGTGTCAAAGACCTTTTGGCGGAGGTGCTTTCTCACGGGCAATTCATAGCGGACCGCCTGAGCGAGATCCACCATGGAGAACCCTACTCGCCCTCCGCTTCCTTCTCAGCCCTGGATGGATTCCGCTCCCAATTCGGATACCCGGATTACGAATCTCCTCTTTACGAAAAAGGCAAACCCGACCCATCCGTTCTGGATGCCTATAAAAATATCGAATTCGATGAGATCGTATCGGAAGAACTGGCGATCTATTCGAACATCCTCGAGCTTCTAACAAAGCTCACGCCCCATCAATACCTCGATCATGACCTGTATCACCGGGTTGCAGAGCACACTTACCGGCTTTACCACCGCGCAGGAACAGTGATCGACCGCTGGATGAAACAAAACGCATCCGAGCATAAATAAGTTATGCGAGTCCGAATCACATTCACCAAACAAGGCGCATTGAGGTACATCGGTCACCTTGACCTGCACCGCTTGTGGGAGCGCGCCTTGCGCCGCGCCGAACTGCCCATTTCATATTCCCAGGGGTTTCACCCCCAGCCAAAAATAAGCCTCGCTGCCGCCCTGCCATTAGGATTCTCCTCCCGGGCTGAAGTCATGGATGTGAGACTGAACGAAGAAATCGCAGTCGAAGACATATCCTTGAAACTACGAGACAACCTTCCGCCAGATATCAAGGTCACGGAGGTAAAAGCCGTGGAAGAAAGCCTGCCCGCTTTACAAACGCTGACGCTCTCAGCGGCATACGATGTCCATTTAACGGAACCCATTGACGGGCCGGAGTTGAAGCGCAGAGTCGAGGCTTTGATGATGTCAGAGTCGCTCATCCGCGAGCGGAGGGGAAAGTCCTACGACCTGCGTCCGTTGGTCGAGTTGTTGAGCGTAATCACCATGGCAGATGGGACATCCTGGCTGAAGATGACCCTTGCCGCGCGGGAAGGCGCAACAGGCAGACCGGAAGAAGTTATGTCAGCATTGGGCATCGAACCGGAAACGGCAAGGGTGGAACGAACACGCTTGATCTTCAAAGACTAAATTCTCACCAGAGAGCTTTCTCGAGGGATTGGATTCATGTTGCTGGCTTCAGTTTCGCTGGGCATTATTCCGATGGTATTCTTCGCGGGGATAGTTTCCTGGCTGGATTGTTATGAGAAGGAGCCGAAGGTTTTGCTTGGGGGCGTTTTCTTCTGGGGAATGATCGCCGCTGCGCGCGGAGCCTATTCGCTTAATACCTTTGTCAAAACAAGTTTGTTTCCGCTCATGGGCTTGACACATGTGAGCACCCAGTTGGGCATGTCTGTCACCACACCGCTGATCGAGGAATCCCTCAAGGGTCTCGCGGTATTGTTCATTTATCTATTCGTTCGGCACGAGTTCGACTCTATGCTTGATGGGCTTGTATACGGCGGAATTGCAGGGCTGGGGTTTGCCGCCGCGGAGAACACACTCTATATATATCGTAACGGCTATCTCGAGCACGGCTGGATGGGGATGGTCGCACAGGTTACCTTGAGGGTGTTTTTGGTGGGATGGATGCATGCCGTATTTACTGCCTGCACAGGTATTGGGTTCGGGGTGGCCCGTACCAGCCGGAACATGGTTGTCAGGTTGATTGCCCCATTGCTTGGTTTCGGGATGGCTACGTTCGTCCACGCGTTTCACAATTCGATCAGCGGATTTATCGGGGGGTTCGGCGGTTTTCTAATAGGTTTGGCAACAGACTGGTTGGGTTTTGTGCTGATTTTCCTCACCCTAATGGGCTTGATCTACAACGAGTATCGGGTCATGAAGCGGCAGTTAACCGGTGAAGTGACATCCGGCTTGATCTCGGAATTGCAATATCAGAAAGCGCTCATTCCGCTCACTTTGAGCGTTGCCGGTTTCAGAGGAAGAGACACTCTATGTTTTTATCGCTTGCTTGGAAAGTTGGCAAATAAAAAAGAACAATTGGAAAAATTTGGTGAAGAGGGCGGGAACACTCACATCATACGCTTGTTGCGAAAAGAAGTTGCGGCGCTGGCTAATAAGGCGAAATAAAGACCATTTTGATTTTTTGACATAGTCCGTTAAAATAAGCCGGTATTCATTCTTATAACTCATCGGAGGAGTAATATGGCAATTCTGGCTGCAATCCCCATGGCGTTCATTCCTGCATTTTTCTTTTCCTGGTTTTTATATTGGCTCGATCGTTATGAAAAGGAGCCTCGCTGGCTGCTGTTGGCAACCTTCTTTTGGGGTGGGTTTGTTGCCATCATTGGAACATTGATCGTCGCCTCGATCTTTGAGATCGGTTTCAGCTTCGTGCTGAATGACGCGGTCCTCGAGGATATAGCTGGCGGTTCGATCACCGCACCGCTGGTCGAAGAATTCATGAAGGGCATGGCAGTCATGGTTGTGTTCTTCATGTTCCGCAAGGAATTCGACTCGATCCTGGACGGCATCATCTACGGTGGTATCGCCGGGCTTGGTTTCGCCGCCACCGAGAACGTATTCTATTTCCTTGGTCAATACAGTGATGCGGGTTGGGGCGGCATGTTCGCCAACTTTGCCCTGCGCGTGGGCGTATTTGCCTGGGGGCATCCCTTCTACACAGCATTCACCGGGCTTGGCTTTGCTGTGGCGCGCATGAACCGGAATATGCTCGTTAAACTTGCCGCTCCTGTGGTGGGATATTCCCTTGCGGTCATGGCGCATTCGTTCCACAATACCTCCCTGGTCTTTGTCACAGGGCTGGGGAGTCTTGCATTAATCATTCTGCTCGAATGGGGCGGATGGTTGATCTTCCTCGGATTTATTTTCTGGCTGGTTCGCCACGAACAGGGACTGTTGAAGAAGCACCTGCGTGAAGAAGTAGCCAGCGGGTTGATCTCGGAAGCCCAATACTCCACGGCAATTTCGTTCTTCCAATTCGGCGCGCGCATGGAAGCGTTAAAGAGCAATTCCTACATTGCCACCGATCATTTTTATCAATACTTAGGCGAATTGGCGCATAAAAAAGAACAACTTGAAAAATTCGGTGACGAACGAGGCAATTCCTCCATTATTCAAAAACACCGCGAAAGCATTCGCGCCCTTGCTTCGAAAGCAAAAACATAACGACAATTCACAGGGTCAAAGTCCCCTGATTGGAACCCTCAATGAGGGCAGTTCATTGACCCTCATCCCCAAAAACAGGCTGGCGGTTGAGCCGTCAGCCTGTTTATTTGCCTATGGTAAAATTCGCTTCGCCCGCCCCCGTAGCTCAGTGGACAGAGTGTCGGCCTCCGGAGCCGAAGAGCGCAGTTCGAGTCTGCGCGGGGGCGCCAGGAAAAACAGACCTTGAGAAAGTCTGTTTTTCTCTTTTTATAGGCTCAGTAGTAGAAATTTTGGACTCCATCGTCGGGAAGTGTTTCACTCCGGTTCCGTGGGATACAATTATTGGGATATGCACAGATACATTGTCCTCTGGTCGATGGTCATTATCCCGGTCACAGGCTGTACCACCTCCCCATCCACACCGGTTCTCCCTGCGCTGGAGTTCGTCACAGCCACCCTGCCGCCGACTCCCACCTCTTCAAGCGTTTCATTAGCTACTCCCTTTTCACCCACGATCTTCCCAACGATAGAGCCAATACCGGGGACAACTACGAGCGAGGTCAACCTGCGGATGGAACCGTCCACAGCCAGCCAATCACTTGGGACAATTCCAGCGTTTTCAACCGTACAAGTCTATCAAAAGGAAGCCTTTGGGTATTGGGTTAACATCGAATACGGCGGGAACCGCGGCTGGGTCCGCGCTGAGTATGTTCAAGTTTCAGCGGAAACTCCCGTCTTGGGTGTAGAGCCCGGCTCCGGTTCCGAAGTGAGAGGCGCAGTATTACGGGGGGTCAATGTGCGGAGGGGTCCTGGCAAGGATTTCGGCTCTCTTGGTTTGTTGAATCAATACGATATCGTAGAGATCCTGGGGAAGGATATTTCCGGAGAGTGGCTGCGGATCGAATTTCCCCCATCGCCAGATGGAACAGGTTGGGTTGCTGCGGAATACTTGGAAACTGAGGATGCAGGCTTTCTCCCTGTCATGGAGAGTCAACAGGAAACCGCTCAGACGGAAGCACCAGAACAATCCGCCAGCCCAGGAAACGTGGTTGCCGAAGGCGATTCATCGAATGCACCTCTCGCAAGGTTCACTCTCTTATCTGGGACAGCGCGTTCAATTCAGTTCCGCGGTGCGGTTTCTGCTGCGGGCGATACTGAAGATTGGGTCGGTTTTAACTCCAATTTTCCAATGGTGACTTTGCAAATTATCTGCGATCCAACGGCAATTCAAATTGAGCTGTCCCCCGCTGTCGAAACCCCGGTTGCATGTGGTGAAGTCCAGACCGTCTCCATCGAACCGAACCGGGATTATCTCATCAAGATCAGCCCGCTACCTGAGGGAAACACTGACCTCGCGATCTACGAAATCAAAATCTCTCCATCGCCCTGAACTTTACCCAGAGCTAATTTCGTTTGTGACGCATTTGTACCTAATTGTACAAAACGCGGTTTTTTGGTATAGTTGCCGACATCACATAAAGGCGAGGGCCCATGAACGCGAGAAAGATACCGGACATCATCATTGGAAGACTGCCCGTATATCTGCGTGCACTTCAGCGCATGGCAGACATGGGGCTGAAGACTACATCGTCACAGGAATTGGGCGAGCGGGTGGGTATTTCCGCGGCCCAGATCCGAAAAGATATTTCGCAGTTCGGAGAGTTCGGCAAGCAGGGCACAGGGTATTCCATAGAGTACCTGATAGATAAATTGCGCGAGATCATGAAAGTGGACCGCATCTGGGATGTGGTGGTTGTCGGCGCCGGAGATGTGGGTCGCGCCATTGCCAATTACCAGGGCTTCCACGACAGGGGCTTCCATGTCGTCGCCATTTTCGACAGCGACAAGTCGAAGGTCGGGCAAACCATGGGAGGATTCAAGGTGGAAGATACCGAAGTGATGATCGAACGCATTAAGGCATTGGGCGTGAAGATCGCCATGCTTGCAGTGCCTGCTACTGCCGCCCAAATCGTTGCCGATCAATTGACCCAGGCCGGGGTGAGAGCCATCCTGAACTATGCGCCGATCAACTTGAATGTTCCGAACCAGGTGAAAGTGCAATATATTGACCCGTCCACTCATTTGCAAAGAATGACGTATTATCTGTAGTACAAAAAGCTTTATTTTATTAAAGAAGAACATCCATGAATGTCCCGGTATTCATGGATGTTCTTTTGATTCACCTTACGTGCCTTCATAAATTGCAGAGGTATTCTTTCCACTAGCAAGTAAAATTAGCCGCAGAAAAGGCTGAATCATGACTGCTCAACTATCTGCTACAAATCAACGCAAACAAATTCTGGACATATTCAAGGGGATAAAGGGCACGCCTCCACCCGCCTTCAGCGGCTTGATCCACTGCACAATGGAAGGGTTGGCGGGTGAGGAACTATCGCTATACGAAGTTCATAACGATGCTGGGAAAATGGCGCGGGCAGCGGCAAGCACCCATAAATTAACCGGCATTCCGTCTGCGGCACTGCCGTTGGATTTGTGCTCCCCTGCCGAGGCATTGGGCGCGGAGTTGATCTTTTACAATGACGAAGAGATGCAATTCCCACAGGTGCGCAAACTGCTATTCATGTCCACACATGAGGTGGCGCAGATCAAACCGACCCTGGGCGGGCGAATTCCGCTTATCTGCGAAGCGATTCGATTGACCAAACAAGACATTGGCGAGCAGGCGGTCATTTCGGGCATCATTCCTGGTCCGTACACATTGATGATCTACATATGCAAAGCGCAGAATCTTTTTCGCGAGATGAAGAGCGAACCAGAAATCGTCCACAAGGCATTGACCGTCCTTGCAGATTTTCTGGCGAAGATCGGCAATGCTTATCTGGATGCCGGTGCAGACTTTATCACCATTCATGATATGGGCGGCTCGCCGGGGTTCATCGGACCCGCAAAATTCGAACAGTTCGTCCTGCCGCCATTGAACGAGCTTCATCAGAAATTAAATGGAACAAAGGTGCTCTCTGTCTGCGGGAAGGCCGACGGGGCAATGGGCTTGTTAGCCAAAACCGGCGCAAATGCCGTGTCCATCGATCAGTTGACCGATCTCAAAACCGCCCGGGACACCTTAAAAGATACGCTGCTGTTTGGTAACGTTGACCCGGTTGGGGTGTTATGGCAGGGAAATAAAGCAGAAGTAACAGAATCAATTCAAAGGTCGAAAGAAGCGGGCGTGGATGCCATATGGCCCGGCTGCGATCTCGTGCTTCAAACGTCTATCCAAAACCTCGTCACATTCCATTCACAATAGGAGCCTTATGCCATCCATATTCGAGTTCGGAGTAGCCAGTGGTGATCCGTTTCAGGACCGGGTCATACTTTGGACGCGCGTACCACATGCCATGCAGGTGTCCTGGGAAGTTGCCCAGGACAAGGACCGTCCCTTTTTATATCTCTCAAAGGCAGATAAATTCCCCTCTAACCTGCCCCATCCTGGCAGGTTTGTATCACAAATGGTATCCATTTTGGCACTTACTTGGAATAGCTTATTCTGGGAAAATTACACATAGCGGTTACGAATCGATAAAATAAACGAGGCGCGAACATCTGTTGTTCTCTTCAGGAAAGTATAGATTACTCAGTAGAGGTTCAACTCACGGAGGTCATGAGTTTGAGGTCTGGGCATTTGTGTTTGTATGAAAACGCACATCCCCGCCCACCAAAGGTTGGTTTATCCGCTCTCTCCGTTGGTAAATAGAAAAACAAACTATCTCAGGAGAAATGTCCATGGCTTCAGCATTGAAAATGAAGTTTTCAATAAATGATGAGTTCGTACCGATTACAGTGATCCAAGTCTCCGGTGACCTGGATAATTCCACCTATGGCGAGTTCCAATCCAAATCTCTGCAGGAAGTAGAAGCTGGTATGCGCTACACCCTGCTTGATTTCAGCCAGGTCCGGTTCATCAGCAGCGCCGGCGTACGGGCTATCTTCAAGATCGCGAAGACACTTTCTGCCAGGAATGAAAACCCTGCTTCAAAAAACCCCCAGGAGGAGGGTTTTAAATCGCCTTATCTCAAGATCGTCAATCCGTCGGTTAACGTCCGCTCAGCCCTCGAGGTGATGGGGCTCCACATGTCATTCGAGATTTATGCAAATCGTGATGAGGCATTAGCCTCCTTTGCAAGTGAATCCAGCCCAGATCACAAACGAGAAGCCGCCAGCGTTAAATCATCTTTCCAACTTAGTGAAGAAATCAAACAGATCCTGCGGGCTTCAGGTAGTGAGGTTGAAACTCAGCGCACCGACTTACTGCGTGGTAAGCGACTTCTCGTTGTAATGGGAAGTTATCAAGGCAAGCGCCATATGTACGAACATGCCCGCGAATTGGGGGTAAACATGGTGGTACTGGACGGACCCGGCCACTGGACTGAACAAGCTGTGAAAGACGGATTGTTTGAAAAATTCATCGAGGTGGATTTGCTGCCCACCGAAACTCTACCCGAGCGCGCCTTCGCAGCCATCAAAGCCACAGGATTGCAATTCGATGGCATCGCCACATTCGAAGACCATGCAGGTCCGTTGGCGGCTTTATTGGCAAATGTACTTGGCTTTCAGGGTCACCCTTTACTTTCCATTGGATTTAGCAAGAACAAGATCTTCACCCGTGAAGTGTGTGTAGAGGCAGGTATTCCTTCACCTAAATTTTTCCGCATCAAATCTGCAGCGGACTTGGAAACAGCCTCGGCGTATGTGGGCTTTCCATCCGTGTTGAAACCCGTTTCGGGTGTGAGCTCGATCTCCACCTATCTCATTCAGAGCAAAGAGGAATTGTATCAACGCCATTCACAAACCGTTGCTGGGGCGGAAGGTCATCTCAGAAAATCTGGCGTACACAGCGACAACGACGAAGAGATCATTTGGGCAAAAGGGTTCGACATGACCTTGGAAGAATACCTCAACGGCGAAGAATTCGATGTGGATGTGCTGCTCTCCGAGGGCATGCGTGCATATGCCAGCGTCACCCGCGACCTGACCCAACCCACCCACTTAAAAGAAGCGGGTTCGCAAATGCCACCCGATTTTCCAACTGACAAACAAGATGAAATGATCGAGTTTGCAGAGAGCGTATTGCATGCGTTGGAGTTTACAGATGGTGCGTTCCACGTGGAGATGAAATACACCACGAACGGTCCGCGCCTGATCGAGGTCAACGCCCGCATTGGCGGCGGCCCGATCTATTATTTCCACCGCCGCGTATGGGGCGTGGACCTGGTGGAACAGTACCTGCTCACCTGTCTTGGCGTCCCCATCCGCCCGCAAAAAGCAGCTGAACCCCTTACCTGCATGATCACATCTGACCTGCCCAGCCCGATCTCCGGTGTTGTGAGCAACGTCAACTTTCTCGATCCCATCGCAGACCACCCCCAAGTGATTCATGCGAAAGTGAAAGTGGAAGTCGGGCAACAGATCATCGGGTCAGATAAAGGTGTGCCCGATTGGCTCGGCGAGATCATGCTGCATGGCGCCACAGTCCTAGAAGCCAGCCAGACCATGGATGCGTTGCTGGCGCAAATCCAATTCCCGATCACACAAGACTAGGATTTTCGCCGAAAACCCATATGGCAAACACCAAATCAAAGTCATCCTTCGCGATCTTTCGCA
>CAZYLM010000036.1:0-17935 GCA_964648645.1 uncultured Anaerolinea sp. | reverse complement strand
CGGAGCAGATTGCCCAATTGCAGGGCTTGGTCCAGCAGTATCAGGAGCGCGAGAGAGAATATCAAGCCCGTGAACTGCAATACCAACAGCAGCTTGCCTCCGCGAACCAGCAGATACAAGCCGACCAGGGGCAATTGGAACAGGTCAACATGCTGCTTTTTGAACTTCAGCAGCGCGGACTCATCCGCGTCGACGACGGCCGCATCTTTATCACTCATTAAGATCGCTTCAGTTGGCCGAGTAGCGGCGCTTCGGCGCGGCGTATCGAGACCAGCAGTTCTTACGAAAAAGGAAACAAAATGAAGATCATCAAATTCGGTCTACGCTTTTGGATCACCCTCGGCAGTGTCTTTAGCTTTCTGGTCGGCTGGGCGATCTTCGGGCATTCCCTCAAACCGATCCAACCCGTCAATACAGCGGTCGCTTCACTGCCGACCCTCGAGCCGCTTCCGCCCATGGGCTTTTCGGCTGAGCCGCGCTCCCAACAACCGCGGTCCTTCCAGCCACAATTCTCATCCCGCCCGGTGTTCATCACCGGCGGCTCCTAGGTCAAGCCGTGGAAACGCTTGCCTTCCGCGCCATGAATACCTCCATCCTTTTGGCAGTGGATGGGGATTCGTACTCCGCCATCGGTTTGCAGGAGGCACGCGCCGCTATCAATTCCTTCGAGGCGCGTTTCAGCCGATTCCAACCGGCGAGTGAACTTTCGCGGTTCAACCGTTCAAACGGGGAGTGGGTGAATATCTCTGCCGACCTGATGGAAATGCTCGATCTTGCCCTGCATTATCACGGGTCTACCAATGGATTGTTCGACCCGTCAATCTTGAATGACCTCAAACGCATCGGATATGACCGTAGCATGGATGAACTCCACGCTGGGAGCGTTCCCTCCTCTCAAGCATCCGCTTCACAGCCCACGCCGAAGCCTGCCTTCGCCTCCCTTGAGCTTGACCATCCGAATCGGTCTGTCCGCCTGCCGCCCGGGATGCAGATCGACCTCGGCGGCATCGCCAAAGGCTGGATCGTCGAACGAGCCGCACGCATCCTGAACCAATACGCCGATGTCTGCGCCGTCAACGCTGGAGGCGATATCTTCTTCATCGGCGAACCGCTCGACGGCTTCGGCTGGGAGGTCTACCTGGAAGACCCGCGCGAGGCCACTCAAGTGCTGATGCCTTTGCACGTTCGCTCGGGCGCGGTGGCAACGTCGTCCACCACCAAACGCGTCTGGAAACAGGCAGGGGCATCCCGCCATCATCTCATCGATCCACGCACCGGCTTGCCCGCCGAGTCAGATTGGGCCAGCGTCACTGTCTTTGGCGCAAGCCTAGTCAAAGCTGAAGTTTTCGCCAAGGCGCTCCTGATCGGTGGGGCAGGGGAGTCGCAGTCCCTGCTCGAGGCACATCCCGACCTCGCTTATCTCGCCGTGGATCGCAACGGTCAGCTCCGCGGCTCGCAGAACTATAAGGAATACGTTTATGAATTCGAAATCCACCCCCGTTAACGAAGAAAAAGAGCTGATGGAGATCGTCCGCACCCTTGCGGTGCTGGTGCTCGTGGGCATCTTCCTGATGATCGTCTTTGGCTTTGCGTTGTATCTCGGCACCCCAACCTCGGCGGCGCTGCGGCAATCCCTGCACAGCATCTTCCAAATGGATTCAACTCAAATGTGGTGGTACGTCACACGCTCCGCCGGTCTGACGGGGTACTTCCTCACCTGGCTTTCGATGGTCTGGGGCTTTGCCATCTCCACCAAAATGTTCCAGCCCTTTGTAGATGGCTCACATACTTATGACTTCCACGAACACCTTTCTCTGCTGGGGCTTGCGTTCGTGTTGCTGCACGTCATCGTCCTCCTATTGGACCAATACCTGCCATTCACGATCCTTCAGATCCTGGTTCCCTTTACCGATACCTATCGCCCGGTCTGGGTGGGGGTGGGTATCATCAGCTTCTACGCCATGCTCCTGGTCACGGTGACGTTCTATCTGCGCTCCCGGATCGGCATGTCCGCGTTCCGCGCCATCCACACGTTCAGCATTCTCTCGTATTTCGGCGCGACCTTTCACGGTCTGTTCGCTGGCACCGACTCCGCACTGCTGGTGACCAAGCTCCTGTATGCCATCACTTCCCTGATCATCGTATTTATGACATCCTACTGGTTCTTCCTCGCCCAAACAGCCAAATACGAAAAGATCGAAGCGCAGAAGAAGGCGCAACCGTTGAGAAAACTCAAATCCAGACCAGAGCGGGTCTACTAAATTGGAATTCCTTTATTGCGAACCGGGCATGGTGCCCTCCTCGCAATAAAGTTAGAAAAGAAAGCGGTCCAGCAACAAGAAAATGGCGATCGCAACGCTGGCAGTGGCAGGGATGGTCAATATCCACGCTGTGATGATATCCAATGCCATGCCCCAGCGGACTTTGTTAGCGCGTTCAGCCGCCCCCACACCGATGATGGCCGTGTTGATCACCTGAGTCGCGCTGACCGGTCCGCCAGTGATCGAGGCGCCGATGATCACCAACGCTGAAGTCAACTGAGTGGTGAACCCGTCGACCGGGCGTATCGTGTAATAGACACGGGAGGGCTTACGCAGAAGGGTCCATCCGCCAACGGCTGTTCCCATAGCCAACGCCAAAGCGCAGGCACAGATAACCCAAAACGGAACCGTGAAGCTCTTTATATATCCGCCTGTGATAAGCGCCAATGTGATCACGCCCATGGTTTTCTGGCCGTCGTTGCTGCCATGACTGAGTCCCAGGGCGAGGGCGGTCAACAATTGGCTTCGTTTGAAGAAATTGTTCACGCGCGGCGTGGCATCCCAGCAAAGGGCCAGTACGATCTTTAGCAGAACGAATCCGAAGATAAATCCGATGATGGGGGAGGCGAACAGGGATATCAGAATCCTCATCAACCCGTCAACTTTGACCGCCTCGGCGCCTGCATGCGCGGACGCCGCGCCAACAATGCCACCGATGAGAGCATGCGAAGAACTGCTGGGTATCTTCAACATCCAGGTGAACAAATTCCATAGAATGGCGGTGATCAATGCCGCGAGAATGACCTTGAGGTCGACTGCCGCAGGGTCGGCAATTCCACGCCCAATGGAATTCGCGACCGCGACCCCAAAAACGAACGGTCCCGCGATCTCTGCCAGGATCGTCACTCCCAAAGCCACACGCGGCGAATAAGCCCGCGACGAGATCATCGTGGTTACCACGTTTCGCGAATCATGCATCCCGTTCAGGAAGCCAAAAGAGAGTGTAAGGGCAATAATGATAAAAATGAGCGATGACAAATTGTAGTGTTATCCGGGGCGGTATTTTACACCCAGCTGGCTAAAGTTGTGGGGTAGGGGATGGGAAGCGGAAATGCTAAATGATGAATGGGCAATGAAGGATTTGGGGGTTGGTAGGAAGATTTCTTCCCTATGTCCACCCGGCGAATCAAGTTGGATAGTGGTTTGTATTTTTCAGAATGGGGGAGTAAGATGATTTAGGCAGAGGTCTTCAAAATGTCGTTTCCTTAAATGTTTTCGATAAGTATTATTATCAAAAGCATTGACAATCTAAATCAAATTCGTATAATATTGGCATGGATGCTCACAAAAAGGATGTTTCTCTCTCGATTACTGATGCCATGGACGCATATTTGCGCCTTGTGGAACGCTCACGCAGCAGACACACAAAGCTTTCGTATAAGAACGCACTGCAAGTCTTCAGGGATGTTTTAAGCAGGCAATTCCTAGACCCATCCACCACCCCAATCGAAAAACTGACAGAAGATATGCTGGGCCAATTCATTGATCATCTCAGCGTCTTTTCGCCTGCCACAGAGCAACTGTATTTGCAGGCTGTCAAAGGCTTTTACCTCTACGTAGATTCAGAACGACTTGCGCCGATCAACCAGTCCCGTGTGGCAGTGCTAATCCGCCAAAGATCACGCCGCCCCGGTGTGCGCATTCCCCAATTCCCTGCCAATGATATAGAGACTCTATTGGGCAAGGCTGAGCAAGTTGAAAACCTGATCATCACTAACCAGGATGAGGAAGAAGCTCTCAACGTTATACTACGCGCATATCGCGACAGGGCATTTTTACTTACCTTGGCAGATACAGGATTCCGCGTCCATGAGGCCTGCAACTTGCGCAGAGGCGATGTGGATTGGAATGAACAGCGGGCTGTCATCATTGGTAAAGGGAATAAACAGTCAGTGGTTCGTTTTACTTCGCGTTCACTACAAGCGATGAAGGATTATCTTTCGCAACGCGCAGTCCTGGATGGAATTTCCGGTAAGCCTTTGGGTTCCTTGCCCCTTTTTGCACGGCACGATAAAGGCGCAGGAAAAAAGATCAAGCCAATGACCCCTACAACCGGGCGAAATATCGTAAAAGAACGGGTGGAACAATTGCTTGGCAAGGAAATGGTCGGCAAAATCACCCCGCACTCATTTCGACATTACTTCGTAACCACCGTCCTGCGCGGCACAGGCAATCTAAAAATCGCGCAGGAACTTGCCAGGCACAAGAATATCCAGGTCACACAACGGTATACACATTTATCTGACGATGAATTGGATAAGGCGTATTACGAAGTATTCGAAAAGAAAAAATAGGCTCCCCTGCCCTGCTAGATCAAAAACTGACTGTCAATTTTATGGTGACAGTCAGTTTCATAACAACACTTACTTGATCGCCTGCGGCTCACCGAAGATGATGTTATCCATCACTGAAATATCCACCTCCCCTGCCCCATCGTTAGGGCCGATGACTCCCGTCCCAAATTGGATCTTAACACGGGCAACCACTGCATCATCAAAAACCACGCCGAGGAATGACAGCCCGTTATCCGCCAGGGGTATTTGATACTTACCCAGGGAATTTCCGGCTGCATCGAAATATTCAAAGCCATAGTAATCTACATCAACATCTGCATATACGCCGCCAAACCCACTGACAATTGCAGGCGTATCGGTGCCAGGGACAAAAAATGTAACCTCCACAATATTGCTGCCGATGGGTGAAAAAAGGCGTTCACCACTAAAGGTGGAAAAAGCATCCACATACCCCGGATTGATATTTCCAAAACGTGGCAGTGTACCGGTAGGGTTATCGCTATCTGCACTGACCATGAGTCCTTCGCCGGTTGTCTTCAAAACAATTCCGCGTGCAAGTGGGGCTTCAGGTTGATTGAAGAAATCGGGCGCGTATAAATTCGGCGCAGATTCTTCGTCAGGCAGGGAGTCCCAGTTGATCTCGCGATAACCAGAGGCTCCCTTCGTACCAGGCTCGCCGCCGTTATCCGCACCAAGCAATCTGCGATACTGCTCCAGTGCAGCGCCTATGTCTCCCGAGGCTGAAACCACTTGGGGGCCACTTTCACCCCCGCAGGCGGCCAGAGTCAATAGTGCTAAGATTGACAGGCAAAATAAAATCTTTTTCATCACATACGTTCCATATAATTTTTTTTGATTATATGAAACTTATCACCCCCAGAAAATCTGACTTTCGTTGAATAGGCGCTAACTTTAGTTGGGTAGGATCTCTTCGCTTCTTTCGAGAACGTAAGCCTGATATGCTAAAGAGAGACGTTGTGTCCAGTCTCCAGGCTTCCCGTGCCCCACCGGCTTCCCATCTATTTTCACGATGGGAACCACACCCCGTGAACTTGATGTAAGGAAAGCCTCTTCGAACTTTTCTTCCATATGCGGGGATCGATACTCAATGGACATCCCCTCCCCTCTTGCGATTCTCAACAGGGCACGGCGCGTAATGCCAAGCAGTATTCCCTTTTGGGCGGTAATGAGAATTCCACCAGCTTGAGGGGCGCGGCTTGCCGTGACGGAATGTACCGCATAGAAATTTGAAGTCATCCCCTCTAATATTTTTCCATTACGAGTCATGAGGATTTCGAAGATATCCCCTTTTACCAACTTGCGCTGATCGGCGCTCTGCGCGATGAAGCCCGTGCTTTTGATGCGCGGGTCATGTCGCGCCATCTCTACTGTGACGGCGCTTACACCTTTTTCATATATCGATTCTGGCAGCGGGGTGAAAGGTTGAATGCCAACATAGATGTCGCCTGCATCTTTGGTGAGGACCACGCGGATCCGCGACTCACCCGGAAGGTTTTCCTTGACCAGTTCTGCAAGTTGCCTCCGAAGAGTCTTCTCATCAACAGAAGGAGACAACCGTTGATCTGCAGCGGGCAGATAAAGCCGGTTGAGGTGTGCCTGCAACCCAAGAACGCGCGTCCCTCCTGAAAGCGTGGCAAAAGTGGAGTAAAAACCATCTGAAACGTTGCCTGTCAACTCGTCAAGCGATGAGGCGGAGATATCAAGATGGCTGATCTTGTGTTGCGAAAGGTGAAATCCGCGTACAGCCATGTATCCATTATAAGTCTTAGAAATCTTACCTCCCCTTTTTGTCACGCTTCAACAGACCACCCCCTAACAAAAATGCAAGATGCAATAATCGCTTGGGAACGTGAAATATAATTCTGATAATGAGCACCGACAAGACATCGGTCAAAAAGGCATCTGAATTGACCGCCGCCAGTTTGCGGACGGTGGCTAAAAATATTTCCGTCCAGCAATTGTCGCGGCTAACCCTGCCTGAGATCGAATCGGTAGTTCAGCTGATCTCTCGCGTCATCCCTGCTGGCAATGTGCCCGGCATGATCCTGAGCGGTCTGGCACGGCTGCCCGGCAGGCGCATTCCAGCTCAAAAACTGCAGCAGGATGTTACCGCGCTCTTCAGCGGAGTTGAGCAGATTCTCGATCAGGCAGTCTACGCTACATTTTTTGCAGGTCCGGCCGCCGTGTTATGGGGGTACCAAAACCTCTTGAAACTGGCAGGCAAAGACCCTGAATCTGCCTTCCCCGAAGGAATGTGGCAATTCTATGCTGAATACGCGTTGCGCGAAGATACAGCGCGTCATACCAATGAGACCCATGGTTTTGACTCGCTGCTCAAGGAACATGGTATTCGGTTGAACAAAGCGGACAGGCTGACTGCGTGGTTCATGGCAGCTGTGACCTGTCTTCGCCAATACCCCGCTTTGCTGGAGAATGAATGGCGGGAGCGGGTATCCATCTCACTGCTAGAAAAAACCATGCGGGAAGCAGGCGTGGAAACACAAAAGCCGAAAGCCATCCTGCGAGAATGGGAGATGATACGCCCATACCGCAGAGATGACGAAGGCGCATTATTCGATTACCCCGTTTATCGCAAGATGAAATTCGACGAATTCCTGCGGGCTCATACTCAAACCACACCTGAATCCATTATCAAAGCCTGGAAGGAAGCGATTTTGCTCGCAGAAGGGCGCGACCTAGCAGCCTATCAAAGGCAGATGTCGATCCTGGCTGCCCTTGAGCCGGGGCTGTATGGCGAGAATCGCGAGCCATACAGCCTTTCCGATGCACGTATCGGCATCATCCACAATGATAGCTATTATCTTCTCCCGGTTTGTGACGAAGCGGGAAATCTGTTGGATGTGAACACCGCGCGTTCGCAGATCACTTCCCTGCTATCATCCCCGGCCGTGACACCATCGCAGATCGCCTCGCTGGCAAAGGTCAAGCGTTCATCCCTGGCAAGCCTGCGTTCAAAGCTCAGCCCGGAGCTTATTAGCGACCTGGATAACCTCAAATTTGCACCGATCCTGATCTCAATTGGTGCGCGCGATCGGAGCCTGCCTTTGTCTGAATTGCGACAGACGGAGCGCGGTATCGGTTCGCATGCCATGACGATCTTTGACACCGGTGAAACCTTTGTCTTCGACCAGTCTCACATCTTCTTCGACGGGGCTTGGGGAACAGCGCTATCCGAGATCATGACCAATGAAGCGTTATCCTGGGCACGTTACCTAAACCTGCTCCCGCCGTCCACCCCATCTTCGTTTCACCTTTACACATCCCTTACCTTGCAGCTCTCCAATGCCGACTTGGAACTCATTCAGCAAGCACCCACTGTCACGCTGGAAGCCGGCGCAGAGACAGACAAGGTGGATATCAAAGCCAGCTTGACCCTCCGCAAGGAGTTCAAGCAGCGCAGTGAAAAGATCGACCTAACAGTCAACGATCTTTTGGTTTTATATCGGGCGATCCATGCCGCTACATACACTCCTTCGAGACGCTTATCAAACGAGATCCACAAGCTAGCTTCTACTCAGCCTGATCTTGCAGCTTCTCTAAGGCAGCTTGTCGAGGAAAGCAGCCGTACCAACCCGTCCATTCTTGTCCCCATGGATGCCACGCTGAAAGCCCCGCGCGATCGCATTTACCCGATGTGCATCGAAGTACCGCTTGCGGAGTTGAATCTGCTTGCCATGCACGAACAGACATTGAAACTGTTGAATGCATATGAAAACTCCGCCGGCAATGACCGGGCTGTGCTCTTCGATAGTTTCAATTCCATGCAGAGGAAATATCTAGCCGTGCTGCAGGGCTTGGGTGCCTATTTTTCACGGGCGAAAGACATGGCGGCTCAAGGCGAGAATACGGCTACTGGTGCGATCAAGCTCCTGGCACACCTGCCCCTTCCCATCCAAAGACTATTGGATAAAATCCCCGAGCGCTTCGAAGTTCTCAACAATATCATCAAAGGGCGTGAGGTCATCTCGAATGTTGGAGCGGTCGTTTCGAGCAGCACCCTTGTCCGGTTCATGACTGCCAAAGACGACAACAACCAGAAACAACTTGCCTGGGGTATCATTACGGATGCAACAAACACCCTGCGCATACACCTGCGAGATTTCCGCCCGCATGTAGGCACACTTTATTCCAGCGGTCGCAGGGACCTGGCACTGCTCATCGCTGGGGACTATCTTGACGCGTACGCAGAAGGATTCAACCGATACATCCGGGAGCTCTCTAACATTACAACCACAAGCCGAAGAACATTGTCAATGCAACAGAGCAAAGGAACCCTCATTCGATGAAAGACCCGCTGCTCGGAATGTCCTTCGGCAATTTTCGTGTGGAACGCCTGATCGGTCAGGGCGGTATGGCCACAGTTTACTACGGGCAGGATGTCAAACTGTCCCGTCCGGTTGCCATCAAGGTACTTGATAAGCGTTATAAGAATCATCCCGCCTATGCAGGGCGCTTTGTCAAAGAAGCACGCATGATGGCGCAGTGGCGGCACGAGAACATCATCCAGATCTATTATGCCGACGACGCCCAGGGATTCCCTTATTACGTCATGGAGTATGTGGATGGGCAGGATCTCGGCGCGATCATGAGCCTTTACCACGAAGAGAATTCGCTCATGCCTCTCGCAGATTCATTGCGTGTGGGCAAAGCGGTCGCTGGTGCCCTCGATTACGCCCATAAGAATGGGGTCATCCATCGCGACGTAAAACCATCGAACATTCTGCTTTCCAGAGATGGGCGTGTTTTGCTTGGCGATTTCGGCATGGCGCTTGAGGTCCGCGACGGCTCGATGGGAGATATTTTCGGGACGCCTCATTACATTTCGCCCGAACAAGCCAAACGTTCAGCAGATGCGGTCCCCCAATCTGACATCTACTCATTGGGTGTCATCATGTACGAGATCCTCACCGGCGTGGTGCCATTCAACGACCCATCTCCTGCAAGTATCGCTTTGCAGCATATCTCAGAAAAGCCGCCCTCACCGCGGCGTTTAAACCCGAACCTTCCACAACCAGTTGAAAAGGTTTTGATGAAGGTCCTCGAGAAGGATTTCCGTGAGCGTTATCAGTCAGGCGTAGTATTCATGGAAGCGCTTGAGACCGCCTTTGTGGATGCAAGCGCGGAAAAGAAAACTCCCCTCCCCCCGTTACCTGTCGGCGTGCCGACGATACGGAGGAGCGAGAAATCTATCGATCAGATCGCAAAGCGTTCCGAACCTAAACCCTTTGTTGCACCTGAGCTTGTTGTTGCCAAATTCCCGGCGACGGTTCATGCCAATGGGCAAAAGAAAAAAAGAGGATCTTGGCCCTTGGCAATTCTCGCCCTGCTATTTCTGGGAATTGGAGTATTCCTGTTTGCTCGCGGCGGATTCAACCAACCAGCGGTACCTGCCACCTCAGCCGAAGCTACCAAGGTTCAACCTTCGCCTGAGCCTTCTCCCCTCCCCTCACCCACTTCAACCCCCAAGCCAGAACCGACTGCGACTCTCGTCCCGATTACGCCCACGGTTGAAACTTCCCAGGTCATCGTCACACCGACAACCCGCTATCCCGAAGGAAGTCATTACACCCTCTTCTATAACGAGACCAGCTTCTACATGCTCAACCGATCCTATGAAAATCGCAGCATTTCAGGTTTTACATTTGAACGTGTTGACGTACAAGGGCTGCCACTTAAGGATCATTTTGAGGCCCATTTGTGGGAAACTGCAGACTTTGACCACCTGCCCCGGAATTTCTGCGTGAACATAACCATCTATGGTGACCAGGACCCACCTTACCTGAATCCTTTGGATTGTTGGGCTGGTGTGATCAAGACCATCCAGGCGCGGTTCGATCGTCCGTTCGATGTCCTGTTCTGGACGCCGAAGGAAGGTTCCACACATTTCCGGGTGAACTGGCTGAAAGAGGAAGTGGCACTTTGCGCGATCGATGCGGGAGCCTGCGAAGTTTATATTCCTTGACACGAAACCTTCCACGGGTGTAAACTGTGAACGTAGTAAGATTCTAAAGAAAGGAGCGCACTCTTAATGTCTTGCAAGTTTTTCATTGTCTATCCCAACGCAGTTGGCATATTGCCTTTTCGGAGTGCGCCGTTTGACCATCTCTAGGTCTCTTTAAGTCCCTTTGTCGTTTTTTCGGGCTGTGGCGCATGCGCTCAGCCCTTTTATTTTAATTCCCGCAGACCTGACAGGTTTGTGGAAGCCTGTCAGGTCTTATTCGCAATGGAGAACCAAACATGAACTCATCACCCACGTCCCAATACTTTGATTTCCGCAACGCGGTCCACAAAAACCGCCTTACCGGTCTTTGGCGAATGATGGCTGGCTTCCATGCCTCCTATTTTATTGCCACCTTAGCGCTCGCACTTTCTGCGTTGGCAAAAACGTCAGTCTATCTTCTCTTGCGATTCTTTGCTGATAACGTCCTTGTGCAAAAGCAGATGATCGGATCGACGATGACCCAGACTTACCTGTGGATCGGCATCGGATTCATATTGCTAGCATTGATCGAGGGAGGCGGCGCCTTCCTATCGGGCCGCCTGGCAGCCTATACAGCAGAAGGCATCACTCGCCGGCTGCGTGACTTTCTTTTTGACCACATTCAACGTTTGAGCTTTTCGTATCATAGCCAGACGCCGACTGGAGACCTGATCGAGCGCGTCACCTCGGATGTGGATGCTTTGCGCCGCTTTTTCTCGGAACAAGCCATTGGCGTCGGCCGGATCGTCCTGCTTTTCTTTATTAACTGGGGAGCAATCCTATACATAAATGCCAAACTTGGCTGGATCTCGGTTGGCACCATGCCTTTGATTTTGTGGGTTTCCCTTTGGTTCTTCAAGAGAGTCACCAAAGCCTACGAAGATTATCAGGCACAAGAAGCCGTGCTTTCCACAACCCTGCAGGAAAATCTGACTGGTGTGCGGGTGGTGAAAGCCTTTGCCCGACAGGATTATGAGATGCAGAAATTCGAGAAGGATAATTGGCTGAAGTATGTCAAAGGCAAGTTCCTGCTTCTAATGCACTCACTCTTCTGGCCCCTCTCGGATATCGTCCTTGGCGGGCAAATGCTGTTTGGTTTCATTTTCGCAGCCTTCATGGCGATCAACAAGGAGATAACCGTTGGCGATTATGTGGCATATGTGGGTTTACTCGTGTGGCTGATCTTCCCCATCCGCAACCTAGGCCGTGTGATCGTGCAGGCATCGACAGGCATGGTTTCCTATCAGCGCCTGATGGATATCATCAAACAGGCGCGGGAGGACCTTGATAGCGGCAAAATGCAGGTGGCAGGTCCGGTTAGAGGCGAGATCGAGTTCAGAAATGTCTCCTTTATCTACTCGGATGGGACGAAGCATGTCATCAAGAATGTTTCATTTCACATCAAGCCGGGCCAGTCGATCGCGTTGCTCGGTTCCACAGGGTCTGGAAAGACCTCGCTTGTTAATCTGTTACCCCGCTTTCACGATTATACAGACGGCGAAATCTTGCTCGATGGCGTTGACTTGAAGGATTATCCGCGCAAGTACCTGCGTGAGCAGATCGGTATTGTGCAGCAGGAACCGTTCCTGTTCAGCCGCTCGATCCGGGAGAATATTTTGTACGGCGTCGGCCGGAGCGTGACACAGGAAGAGATCGAAATCGCTGCGAAGGCTGCTGCCGTGCATGACGTGATCGTTATGTTTCCGGATGGCTACAACACCATCGTCGGCGAGAAAGGCGTGACCCTCTCCGGCGGTCAGAAGCAACGTGTAACCATCGCACGGACCATCCTGAAGAACCCGAAGATCCTCATCCTCGACGACTCAACCTCGGCGGTCGATACTGAAACCGAAGCCTCCATCCGCCAGGCGTTGGACGACCTAATGGAAAACCGTACGACCTTCATTATTGCACATCGCATTCAATCTGTGATGAGAGCGGACCAGATCCTGGTGCTGGATAAAGGTCAGGTCGTGCAACATGGAACGCACGATGAACTTGTTGGTCAGTTTGGCAGCATGTACCGCAAGGTCTTTGATATCCAGACTCGAATCGACGAGGAATTGGAAAACGAAATCGCAAAAGTAAATTGATTGTGTAAGGGCGAGGTCGCCCCGCCCTTCCGGAGAAGAAAAAATGTCAGACGAATTATTGGAAATTGAAGAAGAAGAACATACTTCACAAATGACCTTCCCAGTCTTCAAGCGCATCATGGGTATCATCAAGCCGCACTGGAAGTGGGTGCTGGGTTTCCTTATCACCATTGGGCTGGTGTCGTCGCTGGATGCCTACTTTACATACTTGAACAAACAAATCGTGGACCACGGCATCAACTTGGGTGATAAAGCCTTTATTAGTAATGTGGCGTGGATATACGGGTCATTATTGTTACTGCAGTCTGTGTTTGTTTTCACCTTCATATACCTTGCTGGTGTGCTGGGTGAGCGTGTTCAATACGACCTGCGAAAACTGCTCTTCAACCATTTACAGGACCTATCGCTTTCATACTACGCACAAAATGCGGTCGGGCGACTGATCGCACGCGTCACTTCGGATACCGGGCGCGTTTCGGAGCTGGTGACCTGGGGTATTGTGGATAGTGTTTGGGCGTTGATGAATATCTTCACGTCACTGACCTTCATGGCAATCATCAACTGGCGACTGGCGCTGATCGTCTCGATCATCATCCCGATCATGATCTGGGTAGCGAATAAATTCCAATCGTATATCTTGTTGGAGTTCCGCGTTACCCGCCGCACGAACTCGAAGATTACCGGTGCATACAACGAGAATATTCAAGGTGTGCGTGTGGTCAAGGCGCTCGGGCGAGAGGATGCCAATCTGGTCGAATTCCAGAATCTGACTTCCACAATGTACCGCTCCTCCTACCGGGCAGCATGGCTCTCGGCGCTCTTCCTTCCCGCCGTGCAGATCATTGCTGCATTTGCGTTGGGTGCCATCGTCTGGTATGGAGGAGTACAGATCGAGACTGGCTTTATCACCATCGGTGGAATTCAAGCTTTCGTCTCGTATCTGACCTTCATGATGTGGCCCGTGCAG
Organism: uncultured Anaerolinea sp.; assembly: GCA_964648645.1. Lineage (GTDB taxonomy): Bacteria > Chloroflexota > Anaerolineae > Anaerolineales > Villigracilaceae > Villigracilis. Next base: position 4,238 of record CAZYLM010000036.1, on the reverse strand, counting down.
GATTTGGCTCGTGTCTATGCCGAGACTCAGCACAGCATTGCTTCTGCGGAGAGAATTTTCAAATTAGTAGACACCAAGCCTGAGGTCCATAACCGAACCGATGCGATTGAGGCAAAGACCCTGTTGGGCGAGATCGAGTTCGATCACGTGGACTTCTTCTACGAAGATCGCAAACCGGTGTTGACCGATTTCACACTCAAGGTTCAGCCGGGAGAGATGATCGCACTTGTCGGTCCGACTGGCGGTGGAAAGTCTACTATCGTTAATTTGCTTTGCCGTTTTTACGAGCCGCTGAATGGCAGCATCCGCATCAATGGACGGGATTACACTCAATATAAACTCGAGTCGATCCATAACAAGATCGGCATCGTTCTGCAAACTCCGCATCTGTTCTCAGGGACTGTGCGTGAGAACATCCGCTACGGCAAACTGGATGCGAGCGATCTTGATGTGGAAGAAGCTGCGAAGATCGCTGGTGCGCATGATTTCATCATGACTTTGGAAAAGTGTTATGAACAGAACGTAGGCGAAGGCGGCAGTCTGCTTTCTGTAGGACAAAAGCAATTGATCTCACTGGCGCGTGCGGTTCTTGCCAAACCGGAGTTGTTCATCATGGATGAAGCCACTTCGTCTGTGGATACCTTGACCGAAGCGCTCATCCAAAAAGGGATGGAAGCCCTGATGAAGGGACGAACATCCTTCGTGATCGCGCATCGTCTCAGCACAATTCGCCGCGCGAATCGCATCCTTGTGATCGAAGATGGCCGTATTGCAGAGCACGGCACCCACGCCGAACTTCTGCGCGCCCGTGGGCATTACTATCGCCTGTACACCCAACAATTCCGCCACGAGTTGGAAGTACAGTATGGCATGGCAGATGAAAACGGAAACGAAAGGTCAGATGTTGCGACGGATTCGATAATGATAAAACGAGACACTGTAACAGCAAATTAGTAACAAAACACCCTGGAAATCCAGGGTGTTTTGTTACGTCATCTACCAATGAATTGCCCCTCACCTCTGGGTGCGTGAGGCTTCGACCGTGGAGTGACTTTCCAATGACGCTCCTTGAGGAGTTCTTTTAACTGTGCCACGCGGGCAATTGTGTTTTTATACTCGGCGTAAAACAAAGAGCTTAAGATAAAGTAGAACAGGAACCAGCTTTTGTGACGCTTTATCTCGGGCAGGCTAAGTTTATATGAGAAAAATACCTGCCCCGGCCCGACACTCAGTGTGAATAGGGTGGTCATAATAAAGATAGGAATCAGCCAGTTGATATTTTCCGCGCCGTGATATTTGTTTATCCAGAACATGATGATTGGGAACATTTGCATGGAGAGCCAAGGGTAGATCTCACGCCAGCCTAACAGCCAGAATGCGCCAAGCTTTTGTCTAATAGTTAATTTTTTTGACCCAAGGGTTTGTGCTAAATGTTTTAACGAAACCTGATGCCAGCCCTGAGCCCATCGCATCCTCTGATTCCACAGTGTATTGAGGCTGGTTGGTGCGAGCTCACGGGAAATCAGCTCCGGATCTGAGGCGATCCGGGTTCCGTCCATGGTCACACGAATCGACGAATCGATGTCTTCTGTTAACATAAAGCCATGCATGCGAGTCTGGCGAAGAAGGTCAACTTTCCAAAACCCATTCGAACCACCAAATATTCCAAATTGGTGCAAACGCTCCCGCCCTGGGTGGCTTACAGCATAGATTGCTTCGAATTCTACTGCCACTACCTTTGAAACCCAAGATGCCTCTCCGTTGCGGACAGCACAATGCCCCTGCACTATATCGTACCCGTTCGAAAGCCAGCGCCATGCACGCTTAAAGCTATTCGGTTCGGGATGATGGTCCGCATCGAACACACCTACAAATTCGCCATTCAGTTCGGCAATTGCAGCATTGACATTTTGTGCCTTGGAAGTGCTGTTACGCACCCTGTAGGGGAAGAAGCGAGGGTCACGTGCTGCGATTTTCTTCAGATCGGCTTCAATGGGCATATCATAAGGGGTGTTATAAGCCAGAATTATCTGTATGGGTGCAGGATACTCCAATCGTAAGAAAGATTCTATCGTGTCCAAGATAGTGGAACCTTCGTTTGGCAAATAGGCGGCAATAATTGCGGATGCCGGCGGGTATGGCGCCGAAGGCTCGGCGGGAATGGGATTCTTTTTTAGTGCATAATACCCTTCTGCCCATATCAGAATTGCAGTCAGCAATAAAGAAATAGTTACTGCCATGTACGCCGCTGGGGTAATGTCAAATCCAATGAGATCCATCCATAGATACAGGAAATAGGGCAGGACAATACCAACCATCAAGGTAAGTCCAATTTGGAGAGGCAGTCCGAGTTTTTTGAAAATCTGAGACACATACTGGCTTGGGTTTAACCTGCCTTTCTCTGCCTGCGACCCCATTGATGCTTCGTACCGCCTTGGCTCCATATCGAGATGGTGCAATGCATCCTCAACAGCTGTTGATGCGCGATCGAAGGCATCGTGAATATTTTTTGACGAAAGGAAATTTGTGTACCCAATGGACGGTGTAAAGCGGACCTTTTCATTTCCAACCGTAAAGGTGTGATTCACGATCTTTCTTGCGAAAGATGCGAGAATGTGGTGAACGGCGGCTTCATTATTGTCAGGAAGGATAATACCCAGTTTATTGTTTCGCGAAAGGCCGAGCACATCAGCATGCCCCAGGCTTCCATTGACACATTGTGCGGCCTGCCTCCACACCTCAGGAGTGATGTAGGAACCGATGCGCTCTTGGGTGACAGAAAGTTCTGAAAGATCTATGAATGCAACATAACCCTCGGATCCATTGCTAAGCGAGCGAAAAAATTCCTTTTTAAGGGCTTCTTCAAATTTATCCGGTTTCATCAAACCACTGCGAGTGTCCCTTATTATCATTTCGGCAGGGAGAGGTGGACGATTGATCTTCGATTGGATCCTTGCCAGCAACTCAGCAGACTGAAATGGTTTTCTTACAAAATCATCCGCACCAAGTTCAAGCCCTTTTACTAGATCGCTTGATTCTGCCAGGGCGGTGAGAAGAATTACCGGTATGTGTTTTGTTTCTTTTCGCTTTCGAAGTGTGTCTAGGAGGGCAAAGCCATCTATTCCTCCCATCATGACGTCAGACAAAACGAGATCAGGGGTTGTATGAGAAAGATAAGCCAGCGCTTCGTCGGCGCTGCCAGTCAACTCCACCTCATACCCTGCTCTTTTAAGAATGAGACCAACCAGGGTTCTCATTTCCGGGTCATCATCCACGAATAGGACTTTTATCTTTTGCTTAATAATGGGATCCATAAACTAATGCTTCCTTTTTATCTTTTTAAGTTAATATCCCAAAAATCAGCAATAAGCCATGGGGGAAAACCCGTATAAAAGGGCGATTCGTCCGCCTTTTAACCCTTTTGTAAAGTTGAGTTATATATGAGCAATGTGGAATGTATCAAATCGTTAAGTTCGCTTATTAAACAGAAACCTCCGGATTGTCCGGAGGTTTCTGTTCTCTTCAGTTATGCTTTCTGCTCAGCTGTAGATGATAAGGAACATTTATGATCACGATTCCCTCTTGCCTCTTCAGCTGACTCCGTAGTAAATCCGCCGTGTTGGTGTGGAGTGCGGAGGATAACGCGTTGTTTGAGATGAACTCCGGCACAACGATGGTCAGTGTCTCACCAGGCTGTCTGCGTTCAGAGATATCTGTAATGTATTCCAACATCGGTTCGAGGAAGAGGCGGAAGGGTGAATTCAACATGACCATGCGTGTTCCCTCTCCCCATAACTCCCATTTCTTTTTGACTTTGTCGGCTTCAGCAGGCTCGATCGCGACATGCACGGCGGTTACATCGTCTGACAGCATGCGCGCATAGCGCAGGGCGGTTAAAGAACCCTGGTGAACGCCGCTGATCGGTATGATGATGCGATGGCGGGTCTGGTGCGGCGGGATTGCACCGAAGTTATCGAGAGAAAGATTATTGGCGACATTCTTGTAGTGATGATGGATCGAGAAGAATATCGTTACAAGGACGGGAGTAAGGATCAAGACGACCCATGCGCCCTCTCTGAACTTGGTCACAGCAAAGACGACCATGACAACAGCTGTGCATAGCGAGCCAAAGCCGTTGATGACCATGCGGTATTGCCAGCCTTTTTCAAACTTGAGTACAGAACCTGGCTCAACGATCTCTTCGCCTGGCTTTAGGTGACCGATCTTCCACCAACGGC
>CAZYLM010000035.1:3913-18267 GCA_964648645.1 uncultured Anaerolinea sp. | reverse complement strand
AAGTGGAAAGCGATTTTCAGAAATCGCCGTTCACGCATCACCTCACCGCCCAGTCGTTGATGTCCATTTGCGAAACGCTTTACAATAAAAAGCCAGACTCTGCCCTCCTCTCGGTACGCGGATATCAATTCCTGTTCTCACGCACGCTTTCTGAGCCTACCGCTGCACTTCTGCCCGCAGCAGTGGATTTAGCTTGGGCGTGGATGAATGCCCGAGAAGTGATAAAACAAGCTTGAAATCAAGAAAGAACCGTATCAATTAGTAGCACTAATTTATCGTCCTAAATGTCCAACCGAGGGCTGACACATAGGAAAATGCAAAAAGAGACGCAGTCCCTTGCATCTCTTTTTGTTTTACTTTCAGCTTTTGGTAAAATCACGCCCATGTCACTATCCAAAAAATATTGTGTATTAATACTCACGGTATTAATTGCCTCATGCGCTCCTGCCGCAAACCAGCCAGTGGTCTTCCCAACCTATGATCCATTCGTATCTGCAAACGGAAGCACGCCTGTCCAAGCCGGGCAGGGGGCAGCTACCTCCGAGCCAACAGCGTCTGAAACAATTGTCCCCACATCCACACCGACCCGTCTCCCTACTCCAACTCGCGTCCCATTGAACATTTCTCCGCTGATAGGCGTCCAGAACCAGATCACCTCAAATTCTCCCACGCCGGATGCGGCTCGCACCCTGCCCACACCAAGACAGGAGGAAATGCAGCACACTGTTCAGTCCGGCGACACACTCGGCAGCATCGCACTGCAATACAACATCAGCCTGCAAGCCCTGATGGACGCAAACCATATCACGGACCCAAATGCGCTCGAAGTGGGCATGGTTCTTGTCATTCCCATCCCAGACGTTGCCTCCGCACCTCTCAACTCGCTAAAGCTGATCCCTGATTCGGAAATGGTCAACGGCCCCGCGTCTGCGAAGTTCAGCGCCAGGAAATTCATCGCCAGCCAAGGTGGCTATCTTAATCAATATGCCGAGGAGGTAAAAGGAATTGTTCTCAATGGTGCGGATATCATCGAAGGGGTCGCCTACAACTACTCTGTTAATCCACGCCTGCTCATTGCCTTGCTCGAATATCAAAGCGGCTGGGTGACCAACCCGACACCTGTCGTAACCGATTACCCCATGGGGTACGCTGACCCAAACAAAGCAGGCTTATACAGGCAGGTCGTCTGGGCGGCAAATATGCTCAACCGCGGGTATTATTTGTGGAAGGCAAATGCCATCTCGACCCTCGTCCTTGTCGATGGGCAGACCGTGCCCATCGACCCCACCATCAATGCGGGAACAGCCGGGATCCAATACCTCTTCTCTGAATTGGATGGTTTTGACGCATGGCAGTATGACACCGGTGTCGGCGGTCTGGCTGTGACCTATTTTGTTTTCTTTGGCAACCCTTTCAGTTACGCCATCGAACCCTTGATACCCCCAACGTTGTCGCAACCGGTCATGTCCCTGCCGTTCACAGAAGGCGAAAGTTGGTATTTTACTGGCGGACCACACGGCGCATGGGACTCTGGCTCAGCCTGGGGAGCACTCGATTTCGCCCCGCAAGGGAATGCAGCCGCATGTGAAGTCAGTCCTTATTGGGTGACAGCCATGGCGGATGGACTGATTACCCGCACCGGAACCGGCTCAGTGATTCAGGACCTGGATAATGATGGATATGAGCAAACCGGATGGGTGCTCATTTACATGCATGTCTCTTCACAACAACGTGTCACACCCGGCGAATATTTATTCCGCAATGAACGTGTGGGGCACCCATCATGCGAAGGCGGCATTTCCAATGCGACACATGTTCATGTCACGCGAAAATACAATGGTGAATGGATCGCTGCAGACGGACCCTTGCCATTCATTTTGAGCGGTTGGACATCCAGCGGAACCGGGGTCGAATATGATGGCTATCTTTCCAATGGTGCGACATCCATAGAAGCCCTGGATGCCGCACAACCTGAAAACCTAATCACTCGCTAAGATTTCCCGCTTCATTCTCTGGTTATAATCCTTCCCAACATGAAGCGTTCTCTCGTCATCTGCCTTGTTCTCTCTTTTATCCTCACGGCCTGCGGGGCTTCCCCTTTTCTTTGGGGAGTCGCACCCACCCCCACTTCTTACATTTCCCATTCTCCGCCTCCCACTGACCCCTTTGCTGGATCGGCCGACCCGATCATTTTCCCCACGTCAACCACTCCCCCTTTCATCGCAACCGAGAATGCGATCACTCCTTCACCTGAACCCACCCAAAAAGGTATAAGCAAAACTCCGAGTCTCACACCCGCCCCTATTGGTGACGATGCACCCCTTCTCTACTACGCCCAAAGCGGAGATATGCTCTCAGCCATCGCCGCCCGCTTCAATGTACAGGAATCGGAGATCGTCTCCGATGGAGATTTGACAAAGACCACCCTCATCGACCCTGGCACGTTGCTAGTCATTCCCAATCGTATCGATGAAGCGACTACCCCAAACATACAACTCCTGCCGGATGCTGAATTTGTCTATTCGGCATCTGCGCTTGATTTCAATACAGAGAATTATGTCAAAGAACAAGGTGGCTACTTGAGTTCATTCAATGACTACCTCGGGTCCGCCGGCCGGCTCACCGGATACAACGCCATAGATCGGCTAGCCACAGAAAATTCGGTCAACCCGCGCCTATTGCTTGCATTGCTAGAGTACGAAGCCCGCTGGGTCCGCGGGCAGCCCATCGACATCCTGCACACTGAATATCCGATGGGATTCAACGACTACCATTTCAAGGGTATGAGCGTCCAGATGACTTGGGCGATCAATACCATGTCCATCGCTTATTACGGTTGGAGGGCGGGAACCCTCACGCATCTTGAATTCCCGGAAGGCACAAAGCTTCGCATCGACCCGCGCCTGAACGCCGGGACGGTTGCCATCCAATACCTTTTCTCGAAGCTTCACAGCCAGTCTCAATGGTCTCAGATCATAAATCCTGATTCTGGTTTCCCTGCACTATATGAGGAAATGTTCGGCGATGCATGGGCTCGAGCTGCGCTGGTCGGTCCCATCTTTCCGCCCGGGCTCAACCAACCTCCGCTTGTACTTCCTTTTGAGCCTGGTGCTGTCTGGAGTTTTACCGGGGGGCCTCACAATGGTTGGGGCCAGATCAGCCCTAATATTTACGGCAGGACCCACAGTATTTTTTCTGCTATAGATTTTGCGCCAGCTTCGGCAAAGTCCGGTTGTATCCCAAATGATGCCTGGGTTGTCGCTGCTGCCCCGGGGCTGGTTGTCCGCTCCGATAACGGAGTTGTCATGATCGATCTCGACGGAGATGGATACGAACAAACAGGATGGAATCTGCTTTTCCTGCATATTGCCACCAAGGACCGTGTGCCGGCCGGCACCTATGTCGAAGTTAACGACCGCATCGGGCACGCATCATGTGAAGGTGGCGTATCAACAGGAACACATCTCCACTTCGCCCGCAAATACAACGGTGAATGGGTAACCGCTGACGGCCCAATTCCTTTTGTTTTGAGCGGTTGGCGAGTCATTTCCGGAGGGGAACCTTATAAAGGGCAATTGGTCAATGGAGACCAGGTTGTTACTGCCGATCTATTAGGGCAATCCTGGTCGAACATCATTCGCGAAAAAGATGACAACTAGCCGTCCGGCATATACAACGTTTTCTTTGTTTTTTCCAAAAGCAACTTTATGTTGGCAAATTAGTACAGCACTTGCGGCTGTATTACTAATATCATCCTGCTCCCCGGCCGTGAATCCCCAGACTGAACCTGTTGCCGCTCTAAGCGAATCAAATCCACAGGTCCAGCCATCCACGCCTCTGCCCACTCGACCTTCGTTCGCACCCGGTGAACTTGTAGATTACACTGCCCAAAGTGGTGACACCTTATCCGCGTTAGCGATCCGCTTCAACACCAGCATCGACGAGATTCTCGCTGCAAACACCTTTATTCCGCGTGAAGCCACAACCCTGCCGCAAGGCATGCCGATGAAGATGCCAATCTATTACCGCGCCTTGTGGGACAATCCTTTTCAGATTCTGCCAGACCACGCCTTTGTCAACGGACCCACTGCAAGCGGGTTCAACACAGCGGCTTTCGTCGAATCCCAGCCCGGGTGGTTGAAAACTTACCGGGCTTACGTTGGAGGCGAGACACGGTCGGGGGCTGAACTCGTCGACTATGTAGCAACCAACTACAGCATCAATCCGAGACTTCTCCTTGCCATTCTCGAATATCAGGGTGGGGCATTATCCATGCCAGAACCGCCAGTACGTAAAAGGCTGCTAGGGTTGACTCGCCAATTTTGGGAATCGCATTATTTACAACTGGTCCTTGCCGCAAACACGCTAAACAATGGGTATTACGGATGGCGGGGCGGTTTGTTGATCGAATTTGAGGATAAGGGGGGTAATCTCCACCGATCGGACCCATGGCAAAACGCCGGCTCAGTCGCACTTCAGTATTATTACTCGCGAATGTACAGCGGAGACGAATACAATCGCGCTATTGGCCAGGAGGGTTTATACAAAACTTATGTTCAGTTCTTTGGAAATCCCTGGGCGGATTCCTTCGAGTTGATCCCGGGGAGCCTCGCTCAACCGGAATTATTGCTTCCCTTCCCCGCCTCGCAAACATGGAATTACACCGGCGGTCCCCACACAGGCTGGGGTACTGGCGAGCCATTTTCTGCATTAGACTTTGCGCCGCCATCTGAAAAATCGGGTTGTATTCCAGCCAAACCTGAAAACTTTGCCATTGCCATGGCAGACGGTTTGGTTGTCCGGTCCAAGGTGGATGGCGTTGCTCTCGATCTTGATAAGGATGGCGACGAACGTACAGGCTGGGTAATCTTTTACTTGCATTTGGCAACAAACGAACGTGTCACTGTGGGAACGGAGTTAAAGGCAGGTGACAAGATGGGCTATCCCTCGTGTGAAGGCGGAAGGGCAACCGGCACCCACATCCATGTTGCAAGGAAATATAACGGGGAATGGATCCTAGCTGACAGTGCAATTCCATTTGCCTTAAGTGGATGGATCCCCCATCGAGGGCTGACAGCATATCAAGGCACACTCACCAAAGGTGGTTTGAACGTGATTGCCTGTGAATGCGGCGATATTTACACATCAATCAGTGGAATTTACCCATAGCAATACAGTATTGCCATCTACTTATCAATTCCCCAGGATCACATCTGGCACATATTTATCGAGATTCGCGCGTGAGATCCCCCCGATCCACATCAGGCGGATTCGTCCGGAACGATCTATAACATACGAACTGGGAAGGTTCATGGTATTAAACTCCGCACCGGCCATACTCGCTGGGTCAAGCCAGACAGGAAAGGTTAGACCAAACTCCCCCACAAACGGGTCAACCTCTTTCAAAGTTTCCCCCTGGTCAATGGCGATCAAGATAAAACCATTCGCCTGATATTCTTCATAAAATGCCTGCAAGGCGGGCATCTCTTCCCTACAGGGCGGGCACCAGGTTGCCCATAAATTTACAAGCACAACCTTGCCTTGATAATCGGATAGAGAAACCGTAGCGCCATCGAGGGAAGTAAGGGTAAACTGCGGGACAGGCAGGTCCACTTTAGCTGGTATCGTCGAAAAATCCTGCACAGTTGTGTCAACAGCTAAACGGTCCGGCATGAGCATGAACGCAATACCCAGGGCTAGAAACCCAAAGCCAATCATTAGCAGGGCGATTAGACGACTCAGGGAAGGTTGATTCGATAGCTGAGACATTGTTTAAACTATTTTCAATCCAGTCCGATTTTTTGAATTTAACAAAGTATAACTCACGACTTTTCTACAATCAGGAAAACAGGACAAATGTCACCGCAAAGGGGAAGGATGATACTGGCAAGGCTTGATTTCGAGTATTACCATGCTTTAATGCTGGATGTTTTACCCGTAATCCCCCTATTTGAGGGCTTCTCCCCCGAACAAACTTCCATGATGACGGCTTTGTTCGAAAGCTATGCCTGTCCCCCGGAGACAGTAGTATTTGAACAGGGCCAACCTACGGATTTTCTTTATTTGATCCTCAGAGGAAGCGCTTCGATTGTATATAAGCCTTATGATGCGCCACGCATAACACTCACTCGTGTAAAGGAAGGCGATATCTTCGGCTGGTCGGCAATGATCGGAGGGAAGAAATATACCTCCAGTGTCATTAGCGAAACCAAATTGGAGACGATCCGCATTCGCAGACATGCCTTATTAGACCTATTAAAAGACGACCCTGACACCGGCAGGACACTGATCGATAGGCTGGCAATGAATGTATCGCCGCGTTGGAAGAATGCCCATCAACAGATCCAGCAGTATCTTCATCCAGAAAGGAAAATATTGTGACGCTTGAGACCCCGACTCGTGAAGACCAGGTCCGCCGGTTGCTCGAAAACCTCAGCGCATATATCGAACACTTTCATGGCGGAACGGTCGAATTCGTTTCGCTGATCGGCGATGAATTAAAGGTTCGATTGGGAGGCGCCTGTTTGAATTGCCCGCTCCTTCCCTCAACCCTGCATGGATGGGTGGAAGGAACGGTTCATCAATTCTTCCCGGAGATCCATGTAGCTGAAAGTCGGTAAATTCTGATATCACCAGAATGAATGGATAATGAACAGCCTCCATCCCTGGAGGCTGTTTTGTTTCTAAGATGGCGGCTCATCACACCCGTTTCGTGAACACCCTGATAATCATAAACCCGCCAATGACGATCAAGGCTATTGCCCAAACATAATTTGCCAGATTCATCAACGAGGCAAGCCCAAACGCACCCATGATCCCTAGCACGAGAGCGGGCCAATATGCCCAGCGCATCCCAGCTAGAACTGCCACCAGTAAAAAAGTAGCTGAGAGACCCAGGAAGAAGAAACCTGCTGTTTGGAATTCGCCGAACTTTTCGGCGGCTATTGTCATGCCTGCTAACGTTGCCAGAACACCGCCCGGAATCAATGCCCACCAACGCTCGCTAGGGTTCGTCAAGTACACAAAAATGAACGAGAGACTGATTCCACCAAGGACGATCGCGCCCGAATATTCATCGAAATATTCAGAGGCAATGATCAGTAAAGTCAGTGCAGTGAGCACGCCGCCGGGAATAATCGCCCACCATCGAGACACACGGTCGGTAAAGTAGACGTACCAAAAGGAAAGGGCGACACCCCCCAGGAAGATAGCACCTCCAATTTCATCCAGTTGATCTGGCAGGAGGATCAAGGCACCGATCGCTGCTAGGGTAAACCCGGGGAAGGCTGCCCACCAATTCCCGCCGAAGAGGAGCGAAAGGAACGCCAAGCCGCCAATCAAAAATACCCCGCCCCAGAAATATTCCGAAGCGTTATTCAAATAACCGAGGGTTTGGGCAAGCGCCAGCCCCCCTGCGACAAGCAGCAATACACCAATGATAATTCTTGGATCAAACCTTTTCATAAATACACCTCTTATTTTATCCGGACCGACGCCGCGCCGCCCTTGACGTTAATGTCGACCGCGCTCTGCGCACTGGAATAATCAGGCGATTCATTCGATGGGAAACGAGACCTATCCACCGAAAAATCGCCTGCTCCAATGGCAGCCCTAGCGCGGATTGCAACACCATCTGGAACGATGATAGTCAATGATGCAGCCCCAATTTCAAAGTCCGCATTGAGGCGACCACGCGCAGGAAGGGTTATGGATGTTTCGCTTGCCCCGGATTTCAACTTAATATCTGTGATGCTCAAATCGCTGAGATCGATCGTAGATTTATTCGCACCCAGATTCATTTCCAACCTCGCGGGGATGTCTGGGTTGAATGAAACATCCCAGTCGCGCTGGTCATTAAACCCAAATGACGGTACAGGAAAGAAATCATTTACTGGCCGCAACCGGACCTCAAGCCTGTCGCCATCCCTCGAGGCTTTCGAATCCAACCCCCCAGTAAAGGTCCCATGCAAGAGTTCGTTGCCCGATGCCCCGCCATGCATGCAAAATTCGCCCGCACCATGATCGATACGGATATTTGCTTCGCGCGCGCCTTGCAAGTCGATACTGGCTGATTCAGCTATCAATTCCTTTCGCAGAAAAACACTCGCAACCACCCAAAAACCCATCCCGATCAACAGAACGGGCCAGAAGAGACTCGTCAGTGAGTTTCCGTTCGGAAGCCGAATCCCCATCTCTCCGGCAAGCATCAAACCGCCGAGCAGAAGCAACACTGCCCCCCAAAACAATTGGTTGCGGTTCATTTAGCCCTCCCTCTTTCGGAAAGTACTATACAGCCCACGCCCCAGCACGTACAGCCCGAGAAGAATAAGCAAAACGGAAGGACCAAATTCCCCCAGAATGTTCCAGCCGCCAAGCAGGGCTGCGAAGATCAGAAATAATATGGCACTGATAACCATGAGGTTCAGACCGCGCTTTAGGTTGGGACCGGTACTCTCACCTAGCAAGCCTTGCAGGATAGTACCAATACCAACAAAACCGGGAATAAGCGTCCACATATAGGACCACGAGTCTGCGCTACCTGTGGTTTCCTGATAATAGAAAATTCCGCCAATGCCCGCCACAATGGCAGCGGGAACAGCCAAACCGGGTGATCCTGTGAACAACCCGACAATCAATATCCCTGCACCGATCAAAAGCATGTTGATCGGCCATTCGGTGTAAGGCGCAAAAAATTTCTTAAACTCGGGGTTGACTTGATTTAGCAGGAACCATCCGCCGACGAGAAGCAGGATGACCCCCAAGGCAAGTTGAGAACGACCTGATTTGTTCATAGATATATCTCCTGTGAGGATCCAATTGAAAATAGTTTAATCCCATTCAGGGATTTTGTTTACCTGGATAGATATACGAAAAGCAAGGCTAACTAGTTTCAGCAGATTCCACACCTATCGGAGGGATTCGCAGACAATATCGAATAAGAGTCCTAAATTCGATTGCGCCGGCCGTAAATCTTTAGACATACGCCAGTTACCGCCGGATAGCTGGTCGGCTATCGAAAAAACCACAAAAGAAGAAACACCAGCCGATTTTGCCGCCCCCAACAACCCGGCTGCTTCCATATCCACAGCCAAAACCCCTTGAGATTGGTACGCCAGTACATCTTTACGAAGCTCGCGGAAAGGCGCATCCGTTGTCCAGGTAGGGCCTTTTGAATAGGCAATCTTCCTTTGACTTAAAACCGATTCGATCTGGTGCAGAAGCTCGGGAGAGGAGACCGCACTCTCACCTTGAGGAAGGTAATGCCGGCTCACGCCTTCGCCTCGAATTGCTCCAGAGGAGAGGACGATCCCACCCGTGGAAAGTTGCTCCTGTAACGAGCCCGCCATCCCAATTAGACCCATTTGTTTGACACCCAGCGCCGCAAACTCATCAGCCAGCCCGGCAACGACAGGCGCTCCAATTCCAAATCCAGTAGAGATTGCAATCCGCCTGCCAAATTTTCTCAATAAATAAAAATCCCCGAGGAAACCACGGATCCTTCTGACAAAATGCCTGCGCAATACATATGTTGCAAGACTCTTCTGCGGGGCAAAGATGACCATCTCAGGTACGGGGAAATCCTTCAAAGCTCCGGTGGCGCGCCTATATGCCAACAATTCCTGCGGAGTCAGGATCGGTTCATCAGGATTCATCGGTGGTCACCAATCTGCCTTTAGGGGGGCAAGATAATAATAGGCGAAGACCAGCCCTTGTGCCCATTCGCCCAACAATGCGGACTTCACAGTACCAGCCAGACCATATGTAGGTATCAGCAGGAAGTAAAGGATCACATATATTAGAAGAGAAATAAATGCCGCTTTGACAACCATATTTTCCAAACCTCGTGCGATCAGATCATAAGAGATAAAGGACGAGATCGTATAAGGTAGCAAACTCCAACCCAATACCGGTAACGTCGATGAAGCAGGGAGAAATTCCGCGCCGAAAAAGACCGAAACAATGGGCTGCGAAAACAAGATAAGTACGAGGATGAATAATAAACTGACACCCATCAGAAGCAGAAACGCCCACCGAAAACTCTTCCGGGAGTCCCGTCCACCTTTGGATAGCGCAGGGAGCAATGCCCCCAGAATGGCATAATGCCCAAGCTTCAACCCCTCGACGGTTCGAAAGACGGCAGAGAACAAGCCGGTATCTTTTTCACTCAACAAGGCTGAAGAAAAAAGAATCCCTAATCGCTGAATGAAGACCAGGAGAATCGTCAGTGCAGCAAAAGGCAGGACCAATCGGAAGATGGGAAAAAACTCCCGAAGTGGGAACAAGTGAAACGAAGGGAGTGAGGCGCGGCAAATGAGCAAGGAAATACCTGAGGTAAGAACCTGACCCGCAAGAAGATAAACACAAAGGGTCAAGACATCCACCGAAAAAATTGCAGCAAGAACCTGGAATAGACTATTCGTCAGACTCAGAATCCAAAATATATTGAAACGACCCAGGGCACGCAATAACGCATTATTGATCGAAAAGACAGCCAGGGGTAACAAGGCAAGACAGTACACGAACAAGTCTGTATCACCCAGCAAGGATACGACCGCACAAAACAAAAAGGAAAGAAACAACTGAAGTGACAGCGAACGCGTTGCATCGTCCGTAACTTTTTCCGCCCGCGCTGTTTCGCGGACAAGATATGTATCCGTCCCAAAGTTCGTGAAGGTGTTTCCGACAAATACCATCGAACTGATATAAGCGAACCTGCCAAAATCCTGCACCCCAAGCCTTCGGGCAAGGATGGCGGTAAACAATACAGCCAATCCCTGGGCGGAGACTCTTGCCACAAACAGGAGAAGCGAATTTAACTGCAGGCTGGTTTTCACAACAGCGTCGAACTACCCTCTTACCAATGAGACAATCGTAAAATCGCCCCAATATTTAAAGGGCCAGCTTGCCGCAAGCGAATCATCGAGGCTTTGCAAAATGGAATAGACCCGGGGATGCTTGTCGGAAAAATCCTTGCTGGTAGCAGGGGGGGTAAAGACAGAGAGCGCTTCTACAGATTCCAACTGAAATTCAGCTCCCCATGTACGGACGATCTGTGATGGTTTGTAATAATACACCGGGTATTGCAAGCCCTCCTTATGAACGGTGGATTTTCCGGAAAACCGGCGGGTTGCGATCTGGAATTTTCCGCGAAGGATCGCAGCCGTTTCCCACAAACAGAAGGGAGGCATCATCGCCCAGACGACTCGCGCTTTTCGATTCATCAAAGGGCGCACACTTTCAACGACCTGTGCCGGGTCTGAAACACAATTCAAACCGCCAAAATTCGAAAAAGTCATATCGAAAGGACCTGCGTTTGTATTTTTCAGATCGGTATAAGAAAGCTGTTCGAAGGAAAGTCTGTCCTGCAAGCCGAGCTCTTTTGCCTTCTTTTCAGCCCGTGTTAACATCTCGCCGGAAATATCCACACCATGAACGGTATATCCATGCTGAGCGAACCAAACTGCATCTGTGCCGGTACCACAGGCAAGGTCGAGGATTCTCGAACCTTTGGGGAGGCGGGCGGTCACAAACTCGTAGACCCGCTTGCGCATTCGAGCCAGGTTGACGTTGTTCTCGATGAAATCATCGTATTTATCAGCGTTGCGGTCATACGCTTCAGCAACCACCTCAAATGAAGTGCCGGATAGAACGTTCTTATTCATGATATCTCCTCAAACGATATTCGTTCCTGACGAGTCCTGCCAAATTGACAGGCAAGGTCAGCCATCCTCGCAAAGTCGGCTGTCGGAAAGCCCGCCTTATGCGGAATTCGTGATGGGTTCGCCCATGCAGAATACGATAGAACTCAGGCGGAAACGGACCGCGATAAAGCATGGCAAGGTCATCCGAGTCGACCCAATTCTGTTTTTCCCCCAATTCCAGTTTGACCCGTTCGTGGAACTTCGTGCCCGGTAAAGGGTACGAGACAGAGATGCCGATATCATCGGGCATACATTCGCGGACCATCTTCAAGGTTAACTGCACATCCTCCCAGGTTTCGCCGGGGTAACCATATTGCAAGAAGAAGCCGATCTGAACTCCATTGGCATGCAACATCTCAGCCGCACGATATATATCTTCCACTTTATCGCCTTTATCCATTGCATCCAAAATCTTCTGCGAGCCAGACTCAGCGCCGACCCAAACAATTCCACAGCCAGCCTTTGCCAATGCCGCCGCGGTTTTTTCGGTTATCAGGTCGGCGCGCTTCAAACACTTGAACGGGATGACAGCGTCTTTTTCAACAAGCAAGTCTGCAAAACGCTCGACCCAATTGGGCTTCAAGCCAAAGATATCATCGGCGAACCAGATATGATCCGGGGCAAAATTTTCCTTAAGCCATTTCATTTCAGCGACGACATTTTCCGGCGAACGCGTATTGTAACGCTGCCCCCAAATGGGCTTGGCGCACCAATTGCAGTGATAGGGACAGCCGCGCGTAGTGACCATGTTCATCGAAAAGTAACCATGGCGCTCCAGCCATATCTTTTTGTATTTTGGAATATCCACCAAATCCCAGGCTGGGAATGGAAGCGCGTCGAGATGCTTGATGTCAGCACGGCGGGATGGAGTTAACGAGTGACGAGAAACAAGCCCAATGATCTCTCGCGCCTCTTTCCCCGCCGATAACTGATCTAGCAATTCTGCAAGTGTCCCCTCGCCTTCTCCGATAATACAATAATCGGCACCCTGGTCGAGGTATTTCTCGCTATGGTCAGTGACATCCGCACCGCATAAGATAACCGTGCAGCCCCGCTCCTTCGCCATACCGATCATCTTGAAAGCTGCTGCCCGCATTCGTAAGAGACACATCTTGGAGAGATAATTGAAATTATCCTCGTAGATTACTGCAAAGTGAGGCTTGTTCGCATCGAGCGATTTCGCCCACTCCTGCTCGGATTCCGCCAACATGGCATCGAATAATGCGACTTGATACCCTCTTTCGCGGATGTAGCTAGCTGCGTAGAGAGTCCCCAATGGCGGGTAAGGTTGCATTGCCCGCCAAAGCTTCGGGTCAAATCGCAGGTAATAAGATTGACCAAACAGAACTCTTTTCATCTCTCCGGTATCTCCCCTGGCTTAAGCCCTAACGAGACCAATCGCGCATGGAAATACTCATCCGCCCATGTGCGATGGTTATGAAAATTCCCCTGGCAGACATGGATATTAAAATTCGCCTCCATTCCCTGCCCATATTTTCGGGTAATCTTGCGAAGCTGGAACTTCATCAAAGCGCCATCCAGTAAGGACGCAAGCTTGTCAGGTAAAAGGAATTCAAGGGTTCTTTGCAGCCATGAACCCGCCTCCGGTGGGTTTTCTGGTGAATGAGCTGGTACGGTTTTTGCATTCGGCAGGAAAGATTCCACCCAGGGGTTTAGATCCCGCAGGCGATGATAAACCGCCCCGCCAACAATGGGGATCATTTGCCCCATCTCCCGGGCGGAGTACAGGTCATGGCGCGGCCATTCCATCGCGCTTTCCGAGACAAGCAGGTTCACGCAAATCCGGTCACCTGTCAGGCGCATCAATCTGCCAAACGTAACAGCAAACACACGTGATATCCACAAACGCCCCGAAGCTGTGATGAGCATGAAGTCCATGTCTGCATTTTTGGAAAGATTCAGCATTGCAAGCGAGCCGGTCATGGATACCATCCGGACAAAAGGGAAAATTCCCAAAATCCTTCCGTAAAATAATGCACGCCTGAAGGAAGCCTCTGAGGCGTTTTCGCGTCCTTTGCGAATGGCAACGATCTCTTCCCGCCCACGAAGACAGTAATAACCGGTCGAGTTATCAAATGAAACGGAGCGCAGCGAAGTGAGATTTTCCTTGAGCTCTTCACGGTCCGCCGGGATGGGTAAATATCTCAAGAGCTCATCCAATGGAAGAGGGTATTCGAAAATATCAGAATACGCCAGTGTCTCGAGAACTGCTTGCTCGATGGGTGAAATTGCTTCCCGGGTTACGGATGGGGAAAGTTCGGTTAGAGACAAATGAAGAATCCTTTAGGCAGAGACAGGCTGACGGTCTCGTATGAGACGGTGAGACAAAGATTGGATGAATGTGGCAGCCGAAAAGAAGAACAATCCCAGGGCAAAGAAAAAAGCGTAAATCATCATCAAATAATACCCCGAACTCCAGGCGATCCATACCGTCCAAAGATTGAAGATACCGAGCAGCGCTTCGAGGATCACGAGCACATCAAAACGGATGAGATATCGGTTACCACGCCAGGACTGGGAGCGGTGGGTAATGCCGAATTTGGGGGTTCTCTCAAATGGAACCACCCGCCCTTGCAGGATCTGCACGAGCGCACGCATCGTATTCAACACCATCCCGGAGGCAAGGACGGA
>CAZYLM010000035.1:0-3813 GCA_964648645.1 uncultured Anaerolinea sp. | reverse complement strand
GAGCGGGCAAGTTGATCGATGGCGAAATGCGCATCAAGAGAGAAAGACTGCAGGAGCGTTAATAAGGAATAATCACGGTTTAGGTGTCCCCAGCGCGCCTGGACAAAGGCAGTTCTTTCACCGAAGCGGGGGACCATTTGCAATAGAAAATCGCGCTGCGGTAGGAAGTCTGCATCGAAAATGGCGATGAATTCGCCGCGGGCAACTTCCAAACCCAATGCAAGCGCGCCTGCCTTGAATCCATCCCGGTCGACTCTATGCAGATGATGGATATCGACCCCTTGAGATCGAAGCTCTTGCACTCTCTGAGCAATCATGGAAGCCGTCTCATCCGTCGAATCATCCAGGACCTGTATCTCAAACCGGTCAAGCGGATAATCCAGAACTGCGCATGCATTTAGGAGGCGAACAGCTACATACCACTCATTGTATACAGGCAATTGAACAGTTACAAAAGGGAGGTCTGTATAATCCACCGTTGAGCTAGAGTAAAGCTTTTCCCTATTCCGGATGCCTACAAGGATCAAAAAGAAAAGGTTCGAAACATAAACGACCAGGGCAGCCATGACGATGGCATATCCAATCAGAACGGGGGCAAGCAGGTAGTTGAACACTGCCCTTATCCCACCCTGTCCGATATGCTCGAATACAGCCCCCATGCCAACCATTGCCAGATCCGCCCCGGGGGATAGTACCATGTGTAGTAATCAAACAAATTGACAACACTGATCGCAAGTAACAACCCGATTATGCCCATACCAAGAGGGTTATGCAAATACCTACGCCATCTGAATAGAAAATCGATAAATGGGTAGAGGAAAAGAACAAGATAGAAAGCGCCTCCGAGAACGCCGGTCTCCAAAGATGAGGTCAATGGGGTGAAATGAGGCGGCTGATATGAAACGGGAAATTCGCCAAACCTTAATTTCATTGCTAGAGGCGAAGCGCCCAACCCGACCCCTATAACAGGATGCTCCACTAGCAGGGTATTCCCTTTTTCAATCAAATAAGCCCGCTCTATCATTGGTCCATCCCCCGATACATCCCCTTCGTTGATGCGTTTCCCGAACACGGCGCCATTATTTAAGAGGAGCGGCACAGACACAGCAAGGCAAGCAACCCCGAGAAGCCCAACGCGATAAACAGACTCCCATCTGTGTGCAACCAGCTCAAATCCAACCATAAAGAGTCCGGTTACGAAAAAGCTCAACCAAGCAGAGCGCGAATATGTGAGAAGCAGAGCAGGGAAGAGAATGAGAATGCCAACTGCCGCCCAAAGGGATCTCCCGCGGACGGCATATATAGCAACCGCCAGCAAGACCACCATTGAAAATACCAAACATCCTCCCAAAATGTTTGGATGGTCGGTCAACCCGTATGCCCGTAATATTCTTTCACCGTTTACCGGGATGATACTCATTCCTTTCACTAGCGGATCAAGGGAGTGTTCCCCCAATATTTGAAGCCCAAGCGACGATTGCTCAAAAACCTGAAGAATCCCGATCGGCGCCTGGATCAAGGCTTGAATTGCCACAGGCAGGATCACCCACCAAACAGAGCCAACCTCGTTCACGATGAAAAGATAAAAAAGAAGCAGGGCAATAAAGCGGAAAGATTGATAGCGACTCACAATCGGGTCGACACTTCCCAGCGTGGAAGCCAAGGCAGCGACCGTCAAACCTGTCAACAATATGAAGACGAATTTATTCCCTGGATTGACCTTGCGAGGTTCAAGGATTAACGAACACCCCCATAAAACAAGTGTAAAGTAAATTGCCGCATCGCTCGCGAACAATAAAAAGTCCGTGTAATCCGAATATACAGGAAAGTAAGGACGCGGCCACGCGTCCAATCGAATTCGAAACGGGGCAAGCAGGATGGTTACTGCAAAAAAAATACGCGCTCCTGTTATAAAGAAACGTGGAAGGGAAGAAGGAAGAGAACGGGTCACAACTCTAAAAATTCCGCACAGGCTTAATTGCAATTATAATCCGTCGCCGGTCATGTTTCACTTTATTGTTACTCTTGTTTGTGCGGATGGTCACATATGAAAACCGCCATTGTCCATGAATGGCTGAGCTCTTTTGGCGGAGCGGAACGTCTGTTGGTCGAGTCTTTGCGACTCTTCCCTGATGCACATGTGTACGCACTGACGCACATCCCAAAAAATTTCAAGGGGACAGAACTGGAGCGATTGACCGTCCGTACAACTTTCCTGCAAAAGATCCCAGGCATTGAAAATCTATATCGGAAGCTATTGCCGATCATGCCGCTCGCGATTGAGTCTCTCGATCTGGACCACTACGACCTTGTTATCTCGCTCTCACACGCTGTTGCCCATGGGGTAAAAACACATGCAGGGCAAACCCATATCTCTTACATATCAACACCGATGAGGTATGCATGGCATATGCGCGATGAATACCTGCAGCTGCATGGGTTGAGCAAACCACCCATCCGCTACGCTGCAAACTGGACCTTGCGCCTGCTGCGCCGTTGGGATGTCTCTGCCTCCACCCGGTCTGATTCGCTCATCGCCAACTCAAAGTGGACAGCGTCCCACATCCGCGATGCGTGGAGGCGTGAGTCGCAGGTCATTTACCCCTGCGTGGATGTGAATCGCTTTTCACCTGCGGAAACCCGTGATGATTTCTATCTCTACGTCTCCCGGCTTGTCCCCTACAAACTTGCAGGGGAAGTCGTTCAAGCTTTCAATAAGCTTGGCAAGCCGCTCACCCTTGTGGGAGACGGTCCGGATCTGGATTTGATCCGAAAATCAGCACACCCAAACGTGAAAGTGATGGGGTACCAACCCGATACAGTTGTCACAGACTTGATGAACAGAGCCAGGGCGTTCATTTACATGGCTACCGAGGATTTCGGCATTGCCATGGCGGAAGCCCAAGCAGCAGGATGCCCTGTTATCGCTTACGGCAAGGGGGGCGCGGCTGAAATTGTCCGCAATGGTGAGACCGGGCTGTTATTTAAAGAACAAACCGCAGAAGCACTGAGTGAAGCAATAATCAGGTTCGAATCGATGAAATTAAATAACAAAGCCGCATCTGAAAATGCGGCTCGCTTTTCCGAAGAGCGTTTCAGGCGGGAATTCCTATCGCATATCGACAGTCTCCAAAAAGCATGAGCGCAAGCCCGATCTTTTAATAAACGAAGATGACGAATGTGATCATGTTAACCATTTGCGTCCGCACCTCTTGCTTTTTTGAAAACAACGTTCCATACTGCTTGAAGAATACACACCAGTAACAATGTGAAGAAAATTGAAGATAAGACGCTCTTTGTCACAGTCGCAAAACTGGCGGCAAACACAAGACGAGCAGAAAGGTCAGGGTAAGTCTTCAACATCAGAATGACAAGAACATTTTCCAGATAGTCGAATAACCCTGCAAATATCGGAAGATAAAGCGCGTAATAGATCTTCGAACGCAAGTCATAATTCTTATCGAGCAGCCAGGCAAAGAGAAGGGAATATGAGACAATGAACAAGCCTGGGTAGACAAAATCCAACGGCAGTTGCAACGACAGATACAAGTTCCGTCCTTCAGGACCGATTGCATTCAGCAGGGAGATTGCATACTCGACTGTATACCCAGCTGGAGAAACATCGAACAATTTCATGCTGGGGGCAGACCTGCCCACCAACGGGATCGAATAAAGCAAAATCGCAAGATAAAAAACCATGTTCAGAGAAAAGAAGATGGCAACATTCCTTCCTGTTGAATATTTCTGGATCCATTTGATGGTGTTCATGACAAACCTCTTCAATAAAAAACTCAACAACTGATAATTTACTTC
>CAZYLM010000034.1:0-18963 GCA_964648645.1 uncultured Anaerolinea sp. | reverse complement strand
AAGTCTGGCGCTGGCTGATCCTGCTCGAATTCGCCGACCTGATGCTCGATGTGCTCTTCAGTTTTCTTGCTCTCTATTTTGTGGATGTCGCCGGTGTAACTACCAGCCAGGCAGGCATCGCCGTTACTGTCTGGCTCGGCATGGGTCTCGTCACCGACCTCCTCTTCATCCCCTACGTAGATAAACAAAAAAACACCCTCCAATATCTGCGCCGCACAGCATTCCTCAACGCAATTGCTTTCATCGGTTTCATGCTCCTCCCCGGCTTCATACCAAAGATAATATTCATCACCCTCGTTAACCTATTCAACACCGGTTGGTATCCCATCCTGCAAGGAAGGTTATACTCCAGCCTGCCCGGTCAGAGCGCCAGTGTCATGGCAATTAGTGCAGTAACTGACCCTCTGGCAAAACTTCTCCCGCTCTTCATTGGCATCCTGGCTGACCGGTTCGGCCTCGGCGCCGCCATGTGGATTCTTATCCTTGGACCCATAGCATTACTCGTCGGTTTGCCAAAAAACCTGATGTCTAGCACATGATATCTGACACATCGATTTACCTTCATATTCCATTCTGCACACATCGCTGCGCATATTGTGACTTCAACACCTACGCCGGGCAGGAAGCGCTAATTCCAGCCTACGGTGATGCCCTCATCAAGGAAATTGAATGGATTGGGAACCAGTTACCAATCGCCAATTACCAATCCACCAACACTATTTTCTTTGGAGGAGGAACCCCTTCGCTTCTATCTGGAACTCAAATTGATTCCGTTATATCAGCCTTATCCTCCACCCTCAGCATTTCGCCTGATGCCGAGATCACCATCGAAGCCAATCCCGGCACGACCTCGCCTGAAAAACTCGACGCGATCCGCAAAGCCGGCGTCAACCGCATCAGTTTCGGCGTGCAATCCTCGATCACCGAAGAACTGCGGATGCTCGAACGCTCGCACGATTTCTTCACCGCCATCGAAGCCGTCTCGTCCGCAAGAAAAGCCGGGTTCAATAATCTCAACCTCGATCTGATCTATGCCCTCCCTCAGCAGACGCTTGAATCATGGCAAACCACCGTCAAACGAGTATTGGAATTACAGCCAGAACATATCTCTGCCTACGCCCTTACTCTCGAACATGGCACACCCTTTGGCAGATGGTCCCAACGCGGACTGATTCCAATCCCTGATGCTGATCTCGCTGCCGATATGTACGAATGGACGATGGATTATCTCTCCAAATTTGGCTACGCGCAATATGAAATTTCCAATTGGGCATTGACCCGTGGAACGATAACGGAAGACAGTCAAACATCATCCAACGTCCGCTATCCACTGTATTTCGCTTGTCGGCACAACCTGCAATACTGGCACTCCCTTCCCTACCTCGGTCTGGGTGCAGGAGCGCATGGATACGCCGGAGGCTATCGCTACTCAAACGTATTACGTATCAAAACTTATATTGAGCGCTTGAACAATTCCCAATTACCAATCACCAATTACCCACTAACACCCGCAACCGTCACCCACCATAAACAAACCCAACGCGACGACATCTCGGATTACATGATCAACAACCTGCGACTGGTGGAAGCCGGTATCGCTGACTCAGACTTCCGGTCCAGGTTTGGAAGCGGACTGTTGGATGCCTTCCACAATGAAATAGACGAACTCCTCCGTGTGGGGCTCATCGAAAAAAAGACCTCCGATAGCTCAGAGGTCTTCAGGCTTACACGCCGTGGAAGGCTGCTGGGAAATCAGGTCTTCCTGCGTTTTGTCGAGTAATTACTTCCTGCCCTTTTTCACAGCCTTCTTCACGACTTTCTTTGCCGTCGCCTTTTTGGCTGGCATATGCTTCAAAGCAGCATGAGCCGCGGCAAGACGTGCCACCGGCACGCGGAAAGGTGAACATGAAACGTAGTTGTTGCCGATCATGTGACACCACTCGATCGACTCGGGATCGCCGCCATGCTCACCACAGATACCTACTTCGAGTTCAGGTCGGGTGGCGCGCCCATCATGGATGGCGCTCTTCATCAACATACCGACGCCATTGCGGTCGAGCGTCTGGAACGGATTCTTTTCAAGGATCTTTTGTTCCTGATACGTGATGAGAAAGTTACGCTCGGCATCGTCGCGCGAATACCCAAAGGTCATTTGGGTCAGGTCGTTCGTTCCGAAGGAGAAGAACTGAGCCTGGCTTGCTACTTCTGCCGCCGTTACAGCTGCACGGGGAATCTCGATCATGGTACCGAACTTGTAGGCAAATTTGACCTTTTTCTCCTGCATTACCGCCTTGCCGATTCGCTCAAGTTTCGGCTGGATCCACTCAAGCTCTTTCACCGTACCCGTTAGCGGGATCATGATCTCGGGCTTTACCTTGATGCCACGCAGGGTGCAATCAGCCGATGCTTCGAAAATGGCGCGGACCTGCATTTCCACGATCTCAGGCATCGAGATGCTCAAGCGCACTCCTCGCAAACCCATCATCGGGTTGGATTCGTGCATGCCGCGAATGGCGGACAGCAGTTTTTCCCTTTCAGCCAAACCGGCAGTCTCACCTTTGACGCGCATGGTGATGACTTCTTCCATGAGCTTTTCTTCATCCGGCATGAACTCATGCAGCGGCGGGTCGATCAAACGAATGATGACCGGATAACCGTCCATAGCTTCGAACAGTCCGTCAAAATCCTTGCGTTGATACGGCAGGAGCAGGTTGAGCGCCTCTGTACGGGCTTCGCTGGTTTCAGCGAGGATCATACGCTGCACAATAGGTAATCTCTCGGGCTCAAAGAACATGTGCTCTGTACGGCACAAGCCAATGCCAACGGCGCCATACGAGCGGGCCCGATGGGCATCTTTCGGATAATCGGCATTTGCCCAGACCTGTAAACCGCGGGTCGGATATCCTTCTGCAACAGCTTCACGGACATTATTGCGGGCTGATATTTCATCCGCCCACTTAAGCAGGGTCATCAATTCTTTTTGTTCTTCGAGAGAAGGTTCCGATGTGGGGATCTTACCCGCAAAGACTTTTCCAGTTGTGCCGTCGACGGAGACCCAATCGCCTTCCTTCAACATCATTCCGCCCACTGACATCGTCCTCTTCTCAAGGTCGATCTTGATCGCAGAGGCGCCAACCACGCAAGGGATACCGAACTGGCGGGCCACCACTGCTGCATGAGAGGTTGCGCCGCCCTCGCTAGTCAACACACCTTTGGCGGCGATCATCCCATGGACATCATCCGGCTTTGTGAACGGGCGAACCATGATGGTTTCCTGCCCCTTTTCTTTCGCCATCTTTTCAGCCATGTCCGCATCGAAATAGATCTGACCCACCGCAGCGCCTGGGGATGCATTCACACCCTTGGCTAGAAATTTACCTTCTTTTTCGGCTGCGTTCATCGCGGCATCGTCAAATTGGGGGTGAAGCAAGGCATCCACCTGGTCCGGGGAGACACGCTGAACAGCCTGGTCACGGGTGATCAACCCTTCGTTCGCCATATCCACTGCGATCTTTACTGCGGATTTGGCGGTGCGTTTCCCAACGCGGGTCTGGAGCATCCATAACTTGCCGCGCTCAATAGTGAACTCGACATCCTGCATATCGGTGTAATGTTTCTCAAGCCTGCCGGTTATGGTCATAAACTGCTTATAGGCTTCCGGCATGTATTTCTTGAGATTTTCAACCGCGTCTGCATTGCGAATGCCGGCCACCACATCTTCGCCCTGAGCATTGAGCAGGTACTCGCCCATCATTTTCTTCTCACCGGTGGAAGGATTGCGCGTGAACGCCACACCGGTCGCAGAGTCGTCTCCCATGTTGCCGAAGACCATTGTACAAATATTGACTGCCGTCCCAAGCGTATCGGGGATGCCTTCCTTACGACGGTATGCCACAGCCCGCTTCCCATTCCATGACCGAAAAACCGCCTCGGTCGCCAGCGAGAGCTGTTTGTATGGATCCTGGGGGAAATCCTTCCCGCAGGCTTTTTTATAGGCTTGTTTATAGATCCCAACGATTTCCTTCCAATCTTCCGCCCTCATTTCGATATCGAGCTTGTAACCCTTCTTTTTCTTGTAGTCCGCCAATGGGTGTTCAAAAGCTTCATCTTCGATGTCCATCACCACGGTTCCGAACATCTCGACAACACGGCGATACGAGTCCCACACAAATCGGTCGTTCTTTGTTGCCTTGATCATCCCCTCCGCGACCGAGTCGGTCAAACCGATATTAAGGATGGTGTTCA
Organism: uncultured Anaerolinea sp.; assembly: GCA_964648645.1. Lineage (GTDB taxonomy): Bacteria > Chloroflexota > Anaerolineae > Anaerolineales > Villigracilaceae > Villigracilis. The sequence goes on along the minus strand of CAZYLM010000034.1, from coordinate 14,718 downwards.
TCATGCCCGGCATCGAGAATTTCGCGCCTGAGCGGCATGAGACCAACAATGGATTCTTCGGGTCGCCGAATTTCTTGCCTGTCGCCTTTTCGATAACCTTCAACGCCTTGAGCTCTTGCTCCCACATACCTGAAGGAAATTTTCCCGCTTTCTGGTATGCATTGCAGGCTTCGGTCGTTACGGTAAAGAACGGCGGCACGGGGACTTTGGCACGGGTCATATCGAGCAACCCTGCGCCTTTTCCACCAACGATGGCTTTCACACCATCCCATGAACCACCTGCCAGTTTTTCAACCTGCTTTACCTCACTAAAAAGATATACCCATTTCGTCATGAGAGCCTCCTGATTTGGATAAGTATTGACATATCATATATTAATTGTGAAATATTGTACCAAAAAGAGACAAGTTGGCATCTGACAAATATCACTGAGTGTGGCGATTTCAATCCGTGAAATAGACCGGGGAGCTCCAAATCCACCTGTAAACACACTGCAAAGTGAATTTATACCTAAATTGGATGATAATGAGTCTAAAGTATCATAAACGATTAGCAATATGGATTACCTAAGATCATGACAAACAACCAAAAAATACTCGTGATAGATGACGACCTTGCTGTCACGGAACTCATGAGCATGCTTTTAAAAACGTTTGGGTTCGAAGTGCTCACGACCAATAATGGCATCGAAGGCGTCCGTCTTGTAAGAGATTTTGAGCCGAATGTGGTCCTTCTCGATCTAATGATGCCGGACGTCGACGGCTGGCAGGTTTGCAAATTGATCCGAAAGACCAGCAACGTTCCCATCCTGGTATTATCAGCCCTCAACGAACCACGAATGGTGGCAAGTGTCCTGGATGCAGGCGCCGACGATTTTCTAGTCAAACCGGTCCCCAGTGGGGTTCTAGTTGCCAATATAAAGAAATTGATTCGTCGCAACACGGGTACGTTGGATCCAAGTTTATTAAAAAAAACTGACCGATTCGCACGCGCGGGTAATGCGCTTCCTTCCTGAGCGGAAGCGGTTTCAGCTATGGAACCGCCCAACCCGTCAATAGACGGATTGGGCGGTTCTTGTTTATCGGATATCACTCAATGCGAGAGCTGTCTCCTGCGGCATCTCGAGCATGGGCATATGCCCTCCGCCAGGGAATATGCTTAGATGCGCAGAAGGTATTAGATTCTTGATCTCCAAAGCGCGCTCGAGGGGGATTAATTCATCAGCATTGCCATGGATCAAAAACATTGGACAAATAAATCCTGCAAGGAACGTGGCCGATTCCTCCCGCTCCGCCATGGCTTTGAGTGCCCCCACAACCCCCGACACGCTTTGCCTTTCCATTACAGGGCGAATTCGTGCCCGCACCCCTTCATAGACCGTAAGTTTTTCGATCATTCCGCTCACTACGACCTGCACGCCTTTTTCTATGACCTCTCCGGCTGCCTTATTTCTGCCTTCTTTTCGCTCCCACGAATCACTCGCTGCTTGAGAGGCGAGTAATGCAAGGCTGTCCATACGATCCGGGTATTGCTTTGCAAACGAAAGCGCCACATACCCACCCATTGAATGCCCCGCCAGAGATACCTTATCGATCCCCAGAGAATCCAAGAGAAAAGCAATATCCTGTGCCATATCTGTGATTGAGTATGGAGAACTCACTGTAGACGATTCGCCGAATCCACGCAAGTCTGGAAGGATTAAGTCGAACCTGCTCTCGAGAAGCGGAGCAACGTCCTCCCAGATGGAATGGTCAAAGGGAAAACCGTGGATCAAAACCAAGGGAGTTCCTGAACCGCGACGGTCAAATGCAAGCTCGAAACCATTCAATGCAATTTTATTCATGAATTCTCCACACCTCCCTCAAGCCTTGCCAATTCTTCACGTGCAAATGCAAATGCTCCATCCCTGTCAACTATCTTCCCGGCAGCCTGGCCCTCGCGGATCAATTCGAGGAGCTGCCCGATCACACGTCCAGGTTGGATGCCCAACACATTCATCAGGTCGTTGCCATCGAGCAAACGAGGCGGGTCTACAACTTCCGCCGGGCGTTCCCAATAGTTTTCGAGTAGGATGCGCGCAATATCGAGGTTAGCCGCCCAGAATTCCTGTGTCAGGTCGTTCCCGCAGGTACCCCGGACATCTGCCAGCGCTAGCAAAATCAGATCAATGCCAGCACCGCCACTATCGCGGAAATATCGGTAGATGGCTTTGCGGGATGGCGGCTGGTTTTCCTTTACCAGGCGGTCGGCAAAAAAATGAAAGCGCATGTGATTGCGGACAATATCGCGTAATCTTGCAATCTCGTCGTTGCTCAAATTGAACTTTCGCGCGCGTTCAGCGATCACCTCCGCACCTCTGATATCGTGGTCGAAGAAACGGATGCGCCCGGTCTCATCGATGGTTTTTGTTTCAGGTTTGCAGACGTCGTGATAAAGCGCCGCAAGAAAAAGCAAGGAACGATGGTGTCGGGTTGGGTTGAGTGGGCTTGCAAAGTGAGCAGCGATTTTATCCCGGTAACGCCCGATCCTCAGGCTGACCAACCCCATGAAAAGGTCGCTTGTCGTTTCGGCGTCGAAGTCAACCCGAAGGGAGGAAAGCAACCCTTCGAGGTGATCCAACACAGAAAGGGTATGCGCCCAAACATCATAGATGTGAGGTTGGGACTGGGTAACGCCCTTCATAGCCAACAACTCTGGCATGATATAAGGCAGGACTCCCAGCATATCCAAAGCACGGATGGATGCACCGACTTTTTGTCCGCCGAGGATCTTGAATATCTCGTCACGGATGCGTTCAGTCGAAACATTCACGATCATTTCCGCGGAAGTTTTCATCCATCCGCGAGTGCTTTTTTCAATGGTAAAACCAAAGGCTGCCGCCTGCCGCACACCACGCAAGATCCGCACCGGATCATGGGACATGGAGTCTGGCGAGCAAGCTCGAATGATTTTCGCCCGGATGTCGGTGGCTCCGTTCAGCGGGTCGATGATTGTCATGTCACGCAGGTTCAAAGCTAGAGAATTGACCGTGAAATCGCGGTCGCGCAGATCCTCTTCGAGATTTGCACCCCGAAACGTAGCGAAGTCCAAATATGTAAACGATCCATCTTCATTCTTGATGACCACGCGACCGGTGTCACGTTCGTCATCCAATGGCATAAAATCGACCTGAAGAGCGTTGGCGACTCCACGGGCGAGGGAGATGCCCCTCGACGGTACGGCAAAATCAAGGTCAGGAGGGAGCCGCGAGGTTAACAGATCACGTACGGCACCGCCGACGAGATAAACCTCCACATCCGGTGGGAGGACAGCCATCACTTTTTCGAGAATAGGAGGTAGGGGAAATGCTGCGGGCATGAAACGGATTTCAGGTTTTTCCTTGTGTCTGCTGGATTGGGAGGCGCGGAGAGCCTGGTCGGGTGTGCCACCTTGCGCAACGACACGTCCACGAACCATGGCAACCCAACGCCCCGCATACGCCTGATTTTTCGAATTGGATTTCTCGTCGCCCATGACATCCCCTACGCAGAAACTACTCGGCAGGCTTGTATTTATTCAAATCCACAACGCCCACAAAAGGCAGGTTGCGGTGATATTCATCGAGGTCGAGACCATAACCAAAGACGAATTTATTGGGTATCGTGAAGCCAAGATAATCGATGGGCACATGAGCTTCGCGACGTTCAGGCTTATCGAGCAAGGCACAGACCTTCAATGAATGCGGATTGCGGGTTCCAAGCATTTGCAAAACGGCAGAAATTGTGTGACCGCTGTCGACGATATCCTCGACAAGCAATACATTCCGGTCACGGATATCCGTTTGCAGGTCGAGAGTAACACGTGCAAACCCGGAGGATTCGCGTTTACCAATTCCATACGATGAAACCGCCATGAAATCCATCATATGAGGCGTGGTTATGTTCCGACTCAAATCCACCATGAAAGGGACAGCTCCGCGCAGGATACAGATCAACAAAAGGTCTTCACCTTGATAATCCGCGCTGATCTGCCTACCAAGTTCGGTAACCCTTTTGTTAAGAGTTTCAGCGTCGATCAATACTTCGGCGAGGACGTCTTTATAATCTTGCATGAGATCAGTTCCTTAGGTATACGTTAGTTGGGCCGATGACCCTTAGTTTACATCAAAAATCCGATCGCTACTGTGCGAACACCCAAACCAACTACCTCGGCACCTCATGATGAACCCTGCAGCGTGCTTCGTACATTTCAGATGCGCCGACAATCACAACCGGCTCATCATAACGGGCGGGCTTCCCATTGACCAGGCGTTGGGTGCGTGACGCTTCATCCCCGCAGACCATGCAAATGGCGTGGAGTTTCAAGACTGTTTCAGCTTTCGCCATCAGGATCGGCATCACACCGAATGGCTCGCCACGGAAGTCCATATCCAACCCGGCAGCAATTACACGGATACCACGTTCAGCAAGTGCCTGCGCCACACCAACGATCTCCGGGTCGAAGAATTGCGCCTCATCCAATCCAACCACGGTGGTGTCCTTCTCGACTTTATTTGGGATATCTGCTGCTTTCTCGACCGGGACCGCATCGAAGGTCGAGCCGGTATGTGAAGCGACCTTTTCGACCGCATAACGCACATCAATGGCGGGTTTGAAGACCTGCACCTTCTGTTTGGCAATCTTCGCCCGCACCAGTCTCCTTATCAATTCATCCGTCTTGCCGCTGAACATCGATCCGCAGACAACTTCGATCAGACCGTGGGTATGCATCATGGAAATTCGCTCCTGAGAGTTCTTATAAAAACAGGCAGACGCTCAAGCATCTGCCTGTTTAGTTTACCTGATAACCGGCCGAACGACTACTCAGCCGTTTTTTCTTCCTTCTCAACCTTGGGAGGCTCGGGGAGTTCGATATCCAATGCGCGGAGTTTCTTTTTGGTCGCCGTCAAAGCGGACTGGCCGAATCCACTGATCGCAAGTATTGCCGCGTCGCCCTCAGCTAGTTTCTCAACCACCTTGCCGATGGTGAGCAAACCGGCGCGCTTGAGGCTGTCGGTGGCTCGAGGGGTCAGGGCGAGATCATCCACCGAACGATTGCTAACATTGGTGGACTCTTCACGAGCCTTCTGGTCTTCCACGTATGTCTGACGGGCGGTCAACTTCTTATAGAAGCGGTCCACCTGCCCTTCCACATCGAGCAGTTTGGCGGATTCGCCGGTGAAAAATGGATGGCAGTTGGAACACACGTCGATACGCAGTTCCTTCCTGGTCGAAGTCGTCGTCCAGGTGGTGCCGCAGGAAGCACAGGTCACCTTGGCTTCGTAAGTGGTGGGATGGATATCGGCTTTCATTATTGCACCGCCTCGACCGGGACGATATTAACGCGCTTGCGCCCGTGATAGATATCGAACATGACGACCCCGTCCGCTGTGGCAAACAAGGTGTCATCCTTGCCAACCATGACGTTCAGACCAGGCTTGATTCGAGTCCCGCGCTGACGGACCAGGACATTGCCAGACAGAACGAACTGACCGGCATAACGCTTAACGCCCAAACGCTGGGAATTGCTGTCTCTTCCGTTGCGGCTTGAACCGCCGCCTACTTTATGAGCCATTTTCTACCTGCCTTTACTTCTTTTCAGACTTCTTGGCTGAAGTGGATTTCTTTGTTGTGGACGCTTTCCCCTTCGGGGACGATGCTGTTTTCTCTGCCTTGGCTGGTTTCTCAACTTTAGGTTTGGGTTCAGCCTTGGGTTTTTCCTTCTTCTCGCCAGACTTGCCAATGAAATCGATCATCAAGCGTGTGAAGTGTGCGCGGTTCCCGCCGCGGACGCGGATGCGTTTCTTCGGGCGGTATTTGAAGGAAAGAACCTTGGGACCCTTGGGGTGATCCACCACTGTGGCAGAGACGGTGATGCCGCTGACAGTGGGAGTCCCCACCGAGACCGCGTCCCCGTCTGCCATGAGAAGGACACGCTCGAAATCGAAGCTGTCTCCGACCTCGCGGGCAAGGCGATCCACATCGATCATGGAGCCTTCGACGGCGCGATACTGCTTGCCGCCGCTTTCGACGATTGCAAATTTCATTTTCTTTTTTCTCCAGTCATTCACTTCACCGAGAGGGCCTGCGGGTTGCCGTGCCACCTGCGCCTGCACCTGGGGAAGCTGGGTTTGTAACAAACAACTACCCCGGAATTCGTCCTCCGGGGTGGAAGCGGATTGCATTATACATGCAGAATCGGGGAAATGTCAACAAATTTTTATTTCGGACTCCTAAGCCTTCCAACTTTGGAGTTGCATCGTCAGGAGACTTTGTGCTCCAGACCCTACGCCTTCGGGATGATGGCAGTGATGGTCTTGGTCACCGCCTGCAACTGCCCCGCATGCGCCTTCAATTTATTTGCATCACCGGTCTTCAAACCGGAATTCACATCGTTGATCGTCTTGGTGGTGGAGGCTTCGTTGTCGATGATCTTCTGGGTCAGGCTCTCAAGGTTGACCAGCATCTGCATCACATTCTTGGGGATGAGCGGCAGGTTCTTAAGAATGGGCAGCAATACATCGAGGATCTGGTTCGCAGTGCGAGCGTACTTCACAGTCAGAGTGTGAAGCGAGCCGATGGACCCTGTCAACTCGATGGCAACCTCCTGAATCGAGTCGATCATCTCTTTATGTTGTTCGATGATCTTGGCGATATCGGTGATGGATGCCGTCAGTTTGTCTGAAAACTTGACGTAGGATACCGCCGTCGTCTTGGCGGCAGCTGAACCGGTCTTGAGTCCGGGTTTAATAGGGGTGGGCATGGGAAAATTCCTCCGCGAGTAATAAGATGGACGAAACTGGAACTAAATATACTGTATCTCCGTCTGTAAAACAACCTTGTTGACAAAGGTGGACTTCTCGTATATGCTGATGGAGTTGTCCATAATCGTAAAGGAGATAATCATGAGCGAAGCAGATCAACGCTGGGAACGAATTCGAAACACCCTGCTATGGCTGGCGATCCCCCTTATCATCGGTGTGCTGGCAGCTTCGGCTGTACCGCAACCGGTCATCGGTGTGATCCGGCTGGAAGACGCCATCTACACCTACTCGGCACAGAACACCATCAAACAGATCCAATACGCCATTGACCACCCGGAAGTCCGTGCTGTGGTGCTTGTGATGGACAGCCCTGGTGGGACCGTGGTGGACACTGAATCCATTTATATGGAACTCACCCGCCTGCGCGAGAAGAAGCCGGTCGTGACAGTGGTCAACGGCATGGCAGCCAGCGGCGGCTATTATCTTTCCGTCAATACCGATTACATCTACGCCAAACCCACTTCCCTAGTCGGCAATATCGGTGTGATCGGCTACCTGCCGCCAGCGCCGTTCGTCATCGAAGATATCATCACGACGGGTCCTTATAAACTCTGGGGTGCACCGCGGGATTCGGATATGCGCCAGATCGAAATGATCAAACAGGGTTTCTTCGAAGCGGTCAAGCTTGGTCGCGGCGATAAGCTGACGGGGAAAGATTCCGTCACATTCAGCGGTCAGATCTGGTCCGGCATCGACGGATTAAGTCTGGGGATAATCGATGAGTTCGGAACGGAAAACGACGGCGCAAAGAAAGCCGCTGAACTGGCAAAAGTTGCCAATTATGATGTACTTGACCTGGCAGAACCCGCAGGCGTTCAACTCAACAGTTTCCTATTTTTCATGACAGACGCCGAAGGTGTGAGCCTGCCGTACCCCAAAGAAGCGGGCGTCTATATGTTGTATATTCCGCCCCTGCCGGTTAAATAATAAGGAGGATGACATGAAACGCCAATCGATCACCATTGCTATCCTGGCATTGATCCTCCCCGCCCTCATCCGCGGACTTTGGTATTACCGCGGAGTCCCTGAGCGCCCCGAGATCGCCACGCCGGATTATGCCTCCTTCGAGAGGCCCGAGCCTGCCGTCAACCTGCCCGACATCGAAAACATCGATCAGGTAGGCGGCACGGTCGTAATCGACGGATATCACGCCAATCAGTTCACGCTGAACGAGATAGAAGCCCTGACCTCCGCCTTGCGGGCACGCGGTGGGAATATCGAAACAGCCCCCGACGTTCTGACACTCGAAACGTTGCTTAAGACTGCAAAGGCTTTTGTTTCCATCTCCCCCAGCACCACCTACAGCCAATATGAAGCGGCTGTACTTCAGAGTTTTGTGGAGCGCGGCGGTCGGATCCTGGTCTTCACCGACGCAACGCGCAATATGCTTTTCTTCGATTACATCTCGGGCAACCCCATCGCCTATGGAGATGCCAATGCCGCGAACTCGTTGCTGAAGTACTTTGATATCTCTGTGAACAATGACTATCTTTATAACACCGAGAAGAACGAAGGAAATTTCCGCAATGTTTTATTCGACGACTTCGGCAAGAACGAGTTGACGTTCGGGTTAGATGAAATAGCCTTTTACGGTGCACGTTCCATTAAAACTGATTCGGGGTTGCTCCTGCTGGAAGGCTCGGCCACCAACCTCTCATCGCTGGACGATGCGCATGACCCTGAAGCGGGCGGCGCCGCCCTGAGTGCGGATGGATCCGTCGCTGCTTTTGGCGATTTCACTTTCCTTTCCGCTCCGTACAGCACCTACACCGATAACGCGACTCTCATCCAAAATATCGCTGACTTTGCCCTCTCCGGTTCGCAAAAACAAAGCCTCGACCTGTTCCCGTACATCTTCACAGGTAAATCGATCCAGGTCTACGTTGCCCCAGACATCACAAAGGACCCGAGCATGGTGACGGCATTGGGTGGTTTGCAATCCTCCCTGCGTCTGCTCAACTTGAGCGTTCAATTTGTGGATAAGCTTCCCACTTCGGGCGATGCAATCGTGATCGGTTCCCTTGATGCGACCGAGGACTTTCAGGACTATCTGCTCAAAGCCGACGTCGAAGTCGGGGATGAAGCCATCACCACAGCCGCCTTCGGCGATGTGGACAAGGTCGGTAACGGGGTCTTGATTTTCGAGTCAAACAAGAAGGGCAATACGCTTGTCTTGCTGGCAGGTTCACCCGAAGACATCATTGCTTTGATCGGCGTGACAAGTTACAACAGTCTCAGTTCGTGCCTGACAAGCGATAACGTTGCCATCTGCAGCGTAGGTACCGGCGGAGATTATTATTATGACGATACCAGTTCGGATACCGTCGACGAAACTTCGACCGAATCGGCAGACCAATCGGCGGAACCGACGCCCGAAGCTACACCAACACCTGGCGGGTAACCTGCTGCCCGAATAAACCTGTCCCCTGATCGTTTACGGTCAGGGGACTTTTCATTGACAAAACTTCCGCGATACTTTACATTCGTTTCATGCTTTCGTTCAGCCTGCCTCAGCGTCAGATCATCGAATCTCCCCTGGGCTCCCGTCTCTTTGTCTCAGGGAGGGCGGGCACAGGCAAGACGACCGCCGGGGTCGAACGAATCCAATATTTGCTTGCTCAAGGTGTACCTGCTGATTCGATCCTGCTCCTCACACCGCAACGCATATTACAGGAACCTTATCTCGAACTGCTCGAAAGCCCCGAACGGATCGCAGGTGGTGAAGTTACCTCCGCCACGGTCGGCGGTTTGGCGCGCCGCATGTCTGATCTTTTCTGGCCCCTCGTGTCGGAAGGAACAATATTTAGAAACCCCGACCGCCCTCCGGTCTTTCTAACGCTTGAAACCGCGCAATATTTCATGGCGCATTTGGTACGACCTCTGATCGAAGAGAAGGGCCATTTCGATTCTGTCACGATCAGCCGGAACCGCATTTATTCCCAGATCATCGACAATTTGAACAAAGCTGCCATCATCGGCATTCCACATACAGAATTTGGCGCCCGCCTGGACTCAGCCTGGTTTGGCGACCCCGCCCAACGGCGCGTCTATGCCGATGCCCAGGAGTGCGCCAATCTCTTCCGCGATTATTGTTACGAACACAATCTGCTCGACTTCTCGCTGCAACTCGAACTGTTCAACACGCGCCTTTGGCAAAACGCTCAAGTCCGCTCCTACTTGAGCCGGACATACCGCCACCTGATTTATGACAACCTTGAAGAAGATATCTCCTGCGCACATGACATCATCCGCGAATGGCTGCCAGACTTCGACTCCGCGTTATTGATCTACGATCAGGCGGCGGGATATCGAAAGTTCCTGGGCGGAGACCCATCCTCAGGGTTGGAATTGAGCCGCGAGTGTGATCAGATCATAGAGTTGACCGATTCTTTCGTTTCATCGCCCGGTATCGTCCAGCTCTCGAACGGACTCGTATCCGCCGTAAACGGCGAGGGAATAGGAGATGCGACTGTCGATAGTTCTACTTTGGAATTCATCTTCACTCACTTTCATCCCGAGATGCTGGATGAGGTTGTAACAAAAACAAAATCCCTGGTCGACTCGGGCATCCCGCCCGCCGAGATCGTCATCCTCGCGCCTTACCTCTCGGATTCTCTCCGCTTCTCGATCACGAACCGGTTGGAAGCTGCCGGGATCCCATCCCGGAGTAATCGTCCATCGCGTTCGTTGCGGGACGAACCGGCAAGCAAAACGCTCCTGACCTTATCCGCGCTCGCGCACCCGGCATGGAATGTACATCCCCCAAAATTCGATGTTGCCCATGCGCTGGTGTACGCCCTCAACACCGACCTGGTCCGCGCCCAACTGCTAACAGAGATCGTTTACTCGCAACGCGACCAGCGGCTTTCGACCTTTGACAAGATCCTCCCCGAAACGCAGGAGCGAATCACCTACTCCCTCGGTGCACGCTATTCTACGCTTCAAGCATGGCTCGAAGCGTATCGCGCATCCGAAGCGATGCCGCTCGATTTTTTCATGCGCAAGTTGTTCGGCGAGGTCCTTTCCCAACCTGATTTTGGATTCCACTCGAATCTAGACGCGGTTCGTATCGCGGCAAGCCTGGTCGAGTCGATCAAGAAATTCAGAAACGCCATGGAACCAATAATAGAACTAAACCTGACGGGTCTCCTTGACCTTGGAAAAGAATACATCACCATGCTTCAAGACGGCGTGATCGCGGCGCAATATCTCGAAGCCTGGCGCACAGAAAATAAAGAGGCAGTCCTGGTCGCGCCTGCCTACACCTTTTTGATGATGAACCGCCCTGCGGCTTATCAATTCTGGCTCGACCCCGGCTCGGACGGATGGTCTCAGCGTGTGTCCCAGCCTCTGACGCATCCCTACATTCTTTCCCGAGAATGGGAAGCAACACCAGGGCGCCTCTGGCTCGACTCGGATGAAGTCGCAATGGAAACCGAGACCCTTGCACGCCTTGTCAGCGGCTTACTGGCACGCTGCCGGGAAAAGGTATTCCCCGCTTTATCGGACCTTGGCGCGGCCGGGTTTGAACAACGCGGTGTGTTGTTAAGGGCATTCCAAAAAATCATTCAGCATCAAGATGATTAAGCAACGGATGAAACGCGCGCCTATCGCCATGACTGGCATCCTGATCGCCATCTCTTTAGCATGCCGGGTACAGGTCGACCTGACATCTACACCCGCGCCCATCCTTCCTGTTACCTCCACCGCATACCCGGCAGGCGACCTCGGATTTGGCATTGTAGGCGGGCAAGTTACGGACTCGATCACAGGTGCACCGATCGTAAATGCCACTGTCCAGTGCCAACACACTTCATATACAGCACCTGAGGGATCCCGCTGTAACCGTTCGACGGTCACAGATGCGAACGGACAATTTATTTTTGAGAATATCTTTTTCCACGATACCGACCTGATCACCCTGACCATTAGCGCGGAAGGATACACAACATCAACCATCACCCAGCCCGGATTCACCCAGCCCCAATTTATCGCGTCCATTCAGATGACCAATACGAACGGGCAGGCACCTTCAGCGCCATCACCCGGCGGAACTTCCATGGCGGGCTGCCCCATCTTCCCGGAAAACAATTTCTGGAATGCCCGTATCGACACTTTACCGGTCCATCCCCTTTCGAATGCATGGATCGACTCCATCGGGCGCGGCACCGGCTTTCACATGGACTTCGGCTCGGGGACGTGGAACGGAGGACCCATTGGAATCCCGTTCAACATCGTGGCCGGATCCTCCGCCCCGAAGTTTGAGCCGGTGTTCTATTATCCAGACGAATCAGACCGTGGACCTTATCCCATTCCTGAGAATCCGAACATCGAATATGGCTCAGACCATCATATTCTGACCATTGATACAGAAACTTGCACCCTCTACGAAATGTACGATGCCAGTTTTGATGGCACAACCTGGAATGGCGGTTCCGGCGCGATCTGGGACTTGAACTCGAACGCCCTGCGCCCCGATGTGTGGACCTCTGCTGACGCAGCAGGTTTGCCCATTCTGCCGGGGCTGGCAAGATACGACGAGATCGAAACAGGCACCATCACACATGCCTTACGCTTCACTGCGGAACAAACCGCCGGGTACATTTGGCCAGCCCGCCACCAAACTTCAGAGACTCAAAACGGGATTCCGCCCATGGGCGCACGCTTTCGTTTAAAAGCGGACTATGACATTTCCGGCTTTCCGCCTGAAATGCGGATCATGCTGCAGGCACTAAAGACCTATGGCATCGTACTTGCTGATAATGGGTCAAACTGGTTCATCACCGGCACACCCGATGAAGGTTGGGATAATGATATGCTCCATCTATTAGATGTGCTGACCGGGGATGACTTTGAAGCGGTAGACACATCACTGATGATGGTCGATGCAAATTCCGGGCAAGTTAAATAACCCACCAAATTTGGAAACCCTTATGAAACCCCAAAACAAATATTGGACTCCCATCTTTTTGCTCATTCTGTTGTTCGCTTTGGCAGGCTGGTATTACTCACAAAATCCACCTGCGGCGGCGACTGCCAGCGAACAACCTGTGACCGTCCTTGAATTGGCGGGTCCTATTGCCGTTCCTGAGGCGGAGCTTTCCGGTCTTGGCTGGCATGGCGAGACGCTCATCCTCCTGCCGCAATATCCCGAACGCTTTGGCGAAGGTGATGGGGCAGTGTTCGCTCTTTCGAAAGCAGCTATTCAAACTGCGGTGCAAACAGCAACCACATTGGAGCCTAAGCCTGTGCCTTTGAATGCGCCCGGCTTGAAAGAATCCATCCCGAATTTTCAGGGCTATGAATCCATCGCCTTCAACGGCGATCAGGTCTTTCTAACCATCGAAGCGGGCGAAGGGACGGATATGCACGGGTATCTTGTCTCTGGTGAAATCGCTGCCGATGAAAGCGAGATCACGCTTGATGTTTCCAATGTGGTTGAGATCTCCATGGCTTTCCCGTCCGACAATCACAGTGACGAGGCGATCCTGATCATGGGCGACTCCGTGCTGACTTTCTTTGAGATCAACGGCGCGGACTTGAACCCAGCTCCCGTTGCCCATATTTTCGATCTTGATCTCAACCCACAAGGCACGATCTCTTTCCCTCATCTTGAATACCGCCTTACAGATGCTGCTGCGGATGGAAACAATTTCTGGGTCATCAATTACTTCTTCCCCGGCGATACGGACATGGCTCCTAGTGTTGACCCGCTTGCTGAAACATACGGCGAGGGACCAACACATGCGCAGCAAGATCAAGTGGAACGCCTGGTCGAAATGAAGTATTCCCCAAATGGTATTACATTTATAGACGCAGCTCCTGTCCAGCTCATGCTTGACGGTAACACTGCCCGCAACCTCGAAGGTCTGGTTTTGTTGGACAAGCAAGGCTTTTTGCTGGTAACGGATAAGTTTCCGTCCACGCTGCTGATATTTGTACCGAGGCTCGAAGAGCATTAACCGCCAAGAGCGCCAAGTACGCGAAGAAAACCTTCAATTCTTTATGATTAAAAAGCTGGTTTGACCAAGCTCGAGGGAACAAAGGGAGTCTTGATGACAGTTAACATTGAAGCCATTGCGAAAGATGTTGTTGATGCAGCTTTTAAGGTTCATAAAGAATTTGGACCCGGGTTATTGGAATCAGCCTATCAGGCTTGTCATGCTTACGAACTCCGCAAACGCGGCCGAGTCGTTCAAACTGAGTTGAAGTTACCTATCTTGTATGATGGGCAGGAATTCGATGAAGGTTATCGCATTGACGAGTTGGTCGATGGCCTTGTTATCATAGAAAATAAATCTGTAGATGCTGTCCATCCGATCCATCTGGCGCAACTCCTTACCTACATGAAGCTTAAGGATGTCAAACTAGGCTTTCTGATAAACTGGAATGTGAAACTGATCAAAAATGGAATCCAAAGAGTCGTACTCGGTCTTAATGAACCAAATCTCCGAACCAGTTTCGATAAAAAATCTTAGCGCTCTTAGCGTGCTTCGCGGTTAATTTCTTATGTCTTTCACCCCCCGCCCCTCCCAACAACAGATCCTCCGCTATAACGGCGGGAGGCTGGGTATTGCCGCCGTGCCCGGTGCAGGCAAGACGCATATTCTCTCGGCGCTGGCGGCGAAGCTCATTCAAGAGGGGCAGCTTGGTGACGATCAGGAAGTGCTTATCGTGACCCTGGTCAACTCGGCGGTGGACAATTTCGAAACGCGCATCAAACGTTTCTTCGATAACCCATTGCAGGCGTTGTACAAATATCGCGTGCGCACATTGCATGGGCTGGCGCATGACATCGTGCGCGAGAAACCGGCGAAGGTTGGCTTGGAAGAACGCTTCAGCATTATCGATGAGCGTGAGGCGGGGTTTATTCGACG